>CAZXTS010000008.1:0-30147 GCA_964643745.1 uncultured Chloracidobacterium sp. | reverse complement strand
TTGGTGCTCAGGGCGGGACTCGAACCCGCACGGATCGCTCCACACGCCCCTCAAACGTGCGCGGCTACCAATTACGCCACCTGAGCAAGATTTGAAAAGATCAGTTATTTGCGGTCGGTTCCTGTCCAAGGGCTTCGGCATTTGACGCGGAATTCGCGGCCGGTGCCGTTTCTGCTGCCGGCGGAACTGCATTTGTGTCCGTCGCCTCAGCCGGGGCGGCATTTGTATTTGATTCAACGACCGCCGGCGCCTCTTCGGTAACCGAAGCCGGTTCCTCAGCGACGCTTTGCAGCACGGAAGCACCACCCTGTAGAGCCGGCAAAGAGATCAGAAACGCGACGACCATAAAGACCGAGGCGGCTACGATCGTTATCTTCGAAAGGATCGAAGTCGTTCCGCGTGGACCAAAAGCCGCACTCGAAACATTGCTGGTAAATAGTGCGCCTGCATCTGTTTTGCCGGGCTGGAGCAACACTGTTCCGACAAGAGTGATGCAAGCTGTGAAAAATATTGCGTAAAATACGTATAACAAAGCGATTACCTGCCTTGAACTATTTATAGTTCACTATTTCTGCGAAGCTTTCTGCGTCGAGACTTGCTCCGCCGACCAATGCTCCGTCCACGTCCGGCTGCGACATCAGTGTCGCGATGTTGTCCGGTTTTACCGAACCGCCGTAAAGTGTTCGAAGTGAACTTGCGGTTTGCTCACCATGAGAACTCGCAACAACATTTCGAATGTGACCGTGCATTTCTTGAGCCTGTTCCGGCGTGGCGGTTTTACCCGTACCAATCGCCCAAACAGGCTCGTAAGCGATAATGATACGTTCCATGTCAGAAACTGTCAAACCCGCCAAACTACCATCAAGCTGCGATTTTACTACTGTTTCGGCGTTTCCGCCTTCCCTTTCGGCCAAATGCTCCCCGACACACACGATCGCGAGGAGCCCAGCCGATAGTGCGGCTTTCGTCTTCTGATTCACCGATGCATCAGTCTCACCATAAAACTGCCGCCGTTCGCTATGCCCGATGATCACATAAGAACAGCCCGCATCCTTTAGCATCACCGGAGCGACCTCCCCGGTGTGCGCGCCAAAATCTTTCTGTGTTGCGCAGTCCTGCGCAGACACCTTTATATTCGAACCCTCGAGGCGGTCAGCAACAGTCTTCAAAGCCGTGAAAACCGGTGCAATGACGATCTCGCAATGGCTGGCGTTTGCGACCAGCGGCCTCAGCGATAAAGCAGCATCGACTGCTTCGTCAAGAAGCTTGAACATCTTCCAGTTTCCGGCAATTACAGGTTTTCTCATTCGCTTATATCCGGCAGTTTCCAGTCAGCAACCAGTTTTATGTACGCCGAGTTTGGCGTCCATTCGACCTCTTCGACCAGTTGAACCATTTCGACGTCCGTTCTTTCAATCACTTTTCCGTACTTGTCCAGCAAATGAACCTCGCCCGGCGAATCTCCGGCCTGACCGGGCGAGATACCGAAAAACGATTTCTTTCGCATAACGACGACCCTGTAATTCCCGTCCGGGCTGGAAAACGACGCATATTCTTCCATATTCATACTCCTGTAAAATAACCACCCGCCGAAAAGTCCTCCAAAAGCTATCAGAAGGATCAAAACGGTTACGGCGATCTTAATGAGCGGTCCAGATTTCATAGCCTAGAGCGTAAAAACGTGTGGGTTCGACCCAAAATCATGTATTTTCAGATCAGAATAAACCCGAAAATCGCCGCCCATATTATTCGCAGTTCGCCAATCGCGAAAAGTTTCATTATGGACACCGTCGCCGGAGAGAAAATTTATAGTGCTGACCGAATTGTCATCTTCGTCCCAAAAACCAAGAAATTGGTCACCTTCAAAATCGTAAGAATCCTTTATGTAAACACCGACTTTCCCGACCGAAATCTTAAATTGTTGAGTATTTCCAATCGCCTCGATCGACCCGGTGATCGCGACATTCAGCGTGAATCTTCCCAGGGCTGCCGTCAGATCGTTGAGACCGTGATAACTGTAATATTGGTAAACATATCCGCCCACGGGACGAAAATTCACATATTCGTCTTCTAATTGAGCGGCGGGCTTTGTCAGGTCTCCAAATACAGAGCAGGTTTGATTAACCAATAAACCTTTTCTCTGTAGCTGTCGCCGCAAAACCGCACGTGCCGCGTCATTCGACCAGATTCGTTCTCGAATTATCTCATCATATTTAGCCCTCACCGGCGAGTATTCGAGGGCCCACTCAATACTGACCATCACCGGCGGTGCGGTGTACTTGGGCTTGCTGCTCGCCGCTCGGGCAAACCAAGCGTCCATCAACCTTGCTCCGTTCGTCCAATCGTGGTGTCGCATTATCTGGGGGATTTTAGTTATTTCCATTGATATTTCCTCCAAAAGCTAGGGTCTAATTGTCATCTAACGCCGTCACGCCGGGCAGGTCATCACCGGCTAGAAATTCCAGCGTCGCACCGCCGCCGGTGGAAATGTGCGAGATCTTGTCAGCCAGGCCGGCTTGATTAACTGCGGCTACGGAATCTCCGCCTCCGACGATCGAGATCGCACCTTTTTCGGTAGCATCCGCAGCCGCATTTGCAACCGCAAGTGTGCCTTCGTCGAATGGTTTTTCTTCGAACATTCCCATCGGCCCATTCCAGACTATCGTCTTTGCTCCCTCGAGTGCGTGTCGGAAAAGGTCCGCGGTGTCGGGACCGATATCGAGCCCAACGTGCCCTGCGTTCGTAAACTCAATTTGTATCGCCTTTTGAGAATTTATTGGGTCGTAAGAATCGACAACGATGTGGTCAGTCGGCAACAACAATTCGACGCCCACTTCCTCGGCTTTCTTTACTAATTCCAAAGCGGTCGGCATCAGTTCGTCCTCGACCAATGACTTGCCAATGGTAAAACCGTTCGCTTTGAAAAATGTGTATGCCATTGCACCGCCGATCAAAAGCTTGTCCACCTTTCGCTCGATCAGCGATTCGATAACCGGGATCTTGTCGGAAACTTTAGCACCGCCGAGGATCGCCACAAAAGGACGTTCCGGGTTGTGCAAGGCTTTCCCAAGAAATTCAAGTTCCTTTTCCATCAGCAGGCCGGCGACGCACGTATCGACAAAATGCGTAATGCCCTCGGTCGAAGCGTGTGCGCGATGAGCCGTTCCGAATGCATCGTTTACGATAACATCAATTCCCTTCGCCAATGACCTTGCGAAGTCGCCATCGTTCTTCTCCTCCCCGACGTTCAGGCGTAGATTCTCACGCATCAATACGTCGCCTTCGCTCAAAGACGCGATCTGAGAATCGAGATCGCTACCTTCAAACTCAACAGTCGAGTCGAGAATTTCCGAGAGTTTTTCCGCCACAGGTTTCAGCGAGTACTTTGTTTCGTTAAAGGCCAAGCCCTTTTCTTCAGCTTTCTTCTTGTCCTTCAACGGCCTGCCGAGATGCGTTGCAAGAACTACTTTCGCTCCGTGTTCGATCGCGTACTTTATCGTCGGAATCGCACCACGAATTCGCGTGTCGTCTTCGATAACGCCGTCCTTGATCGGCACGTTAAAATCTACCCGAATGAAAACCGTCTTACCCGAAAGTTCGACTTCCTTGATACTCTTTTTCTGCATAAAAACCTTAAGGTTTATCAAAACAATTAAGCTTTGGCTCAAACACCTTTGGATCAATGGTCGTATTCAGCTTTACATCCTCAAGCTGAATGTTCAGATATTCCTGGCTGCTAATGTTAAATGGGAACATAAGCTCACCGATCCTTCTATAGTCCCCAAATGAAAGGCCGCCAGTCGGTCCTTCGAAACCTGCAAGCATCTTGGTCTCAACATCAAAATATATTGCCACGGTAACGCCCTCTTTCGTTTTCCCATCTATCAGGTGGACCTTTCGGTCCCCGCGTGGAAATTCACCCAAATAAAGGAGCCTCACATAGTTATCAATTCTCATCGAGCTGATGATCGAAAAGAGAAAATCGGCCTGCGACATCGAAGCCTTCGTTTCGATCACTTCATCGACTCCAAAATCCGACCGGAACGTGATCGACCGCCCGGTTCTAAGAGTGCTGAGTTCACCCACAGCGTCGGACCTTGTGATCGTCAGCAGCCTTTCGTCACCATCTCGATAGCTGCGAAATTCACGGCGATCACGGGCGGCCATCGAAACCGTGTCAATGCTCCCGGCCAACTCGTATGTCTTTATCGCTTGGTAACGTTCGTAGCCTCCTGACAGCCGTTCAAACTCCTTCATTAGTTCGATAGCCTTCGGCTCGATCTTTTCCGGCGGTTCAGGCGGAGCCGGCGGAGCGACGACCGTAACGCTGCCTAGATTGCGGAGAGGCTTCGCGGCCGGAGGCGGTGGTGGTGGCGGCGGCTTCTTACCTGAAAATTCAGCCTTCCCACTGTCGCGTCCCTTATCTTCCGAAGAACCCGGGCCGTCAACTCTATCCAAGGATCTCGGCGTTTTAAGGTCTTCCAGAGCAGCTGCCAGTTGTGGATCGATACCTTTCAATAAAGATACCCGATCGAGTGCAACTACCTTATCCGGCGTTACCCCGGAACCTTCAAGAAATTTCCCGTTAGCAGTTCTAAAATTTGCAATAGGATAAAGCAGTCGGGCCCCCGTTTGCAGATCAACAGAAACTGACGGCAAAGTTTCGCCAGCGGTTCTCACGCCGAAAACTCTACCCCGCCCGGTGGCTTGAATTGCGGACGCAAACATCTCAGCGGAAGAGATCGAGAGTTCGTCGGTCAAAACCGCGATCTTTCCTTTGAACTGCTTCGCTTTCGGTTTCGTGATCAGTCGTTCGGAGCTGTGGCGATATATCGCCGTCCCAAGTTCGAAAGGCCGGTCTGAAAGCATCCCGGTCAATGCCATTGATATACCGATTATCCCGCCCGTGTTCCCTCGAAGATCGATAACCAGATTCTTCTTTTCTTTGAACCTTCCTATCGACTCACAAAATCTTTCGATCGTAGGCAGAGCAAAACTATTGAAATAAATATAGCCGGTCTCGTCATCGAGTTCCTGGTCTCGGTAAACGAATTGGGATTCCGGCAGGCTTTCGCCCATCGACACCGTAGTACCGCGTACTAATTCACGCCGGATGATCTGCTCTTTGGATTCATCCTTTTCGTCCAAATATTCGATCTTTACTGTTGAATCCTTGTCGCCGTTCAGAAGGTATTTTACAACTTCCTGAGGCAGGTGCCGGCGAACGATAGTGCGGCCCTTTTCGTAGAGCGTCACACGGAAAAGCAGTTCGGAGAGTGAGACGTCATCGACCGTCTGAATGATGTAGCCTGGCTTAATTCCACGATACTCAGCCGCGGAATTTGCACCAACGCGAAAGACGACAAATTTATTGCCGATAAGTCGGAGATCGATATCGGGGCCATAAACGGAAAGCGGATCATCTAGATCGAGGTCATCGTCATCTTTCTCGGTTTCGTCTTCTCTCCTTGCAATTCGCCGCTCTTCACGCTCTTGAGCCTTTTCTCTGGCGGTTTCTTTTGCGAATTCGATCGCTTCAAAGACTGCCGGACGAATGATCCCCAGATGCGAAACCTTGAGACGGCCGACCATCTGATCCATTAGGTCGTGAAACGCTTCGTCGGATTTTGCGGCCCGAACCTTTGGCTCGAACTCGATTTTTAAGGACTCCCAACTTATGTTGCTGAATTTGGCGTCGAAATAGTAGTAATAGATAGATCGCCAAACCTTGTCGAAGGCTTCAAGGCGTAGTTTCTGGTCAGGCGATAGGCCATCGGTCTTTGGAGGCAAGTAAACCGATTCGATCGCCCGCGGAGGCGGCGCCGGCCGACGGCGTTGAGAAGTGACCTCTGAACCGAAGCCAAGCACAAACAAAAAAACAAGAATGCGGGAAAAACTGATCCTAATTCGCATGATCCGACTTCGGTTTCTTACCAAATAAAACTAAACCACTAAATGCCTTTTTCTGCTATGAATTTCACAAGATCACGGACGCGGCATGAGTAGCCCCATTCGTTGTCGTACCACGACAGGATCTTTATGCATGTATCTCCGATTACCTTTGTGTTCTCGGCATCAACTATCGACGAATTTGGATTGCCCTTGAAGTCGATCGAAACGAGCGGTTCTTCGGAGAATGCAAGGATCCCCTTGAGCGGTCCGTTTGCAGCAGCCTTTAGGGTAGCGTTGACTTCCTCGGTCGATGTCGCTTTTTCGACGTTCATCACAACGTCGACAAGCGAGACATTTGGCGTAGGAACTCGAACCGAAATGCCATCGAATTTGCCCTTAAGTTCCGGTATGACCAATGCAACAGCCTTTGCTGCACCGGTCGATGTCGGTATCATCGACAACGCCGCTGCACGAGCACGCCGCAGATCCTTGTGCGGAAGGTCGAGCAGCTGTTGGTCATTAGTATAACTGTGGATAGTGTTCATCAATGCGTTCTTGATGCCGAAATTCTCGTGGATCACTTTCGCGACCGGTGCGAGACAGTTCGTTGTACAAGACGCGTTTGAAACGATATGGTGATTCGCAGAATCGTACATCTCGTCATTCACACCGAGGACTATCGTTACGTCCTCGCCTTTTGCCGGAGCCGAAATAATAACTTTCTTGACCGAACCGCGTAGGTGCTTCTTAGCATCTTCAGCAATCGTGAACCGGCCCGTTGATTCGATAACGATCTCAGCTCCAACCGATTCCCAATCGATCGCCGCCGGATCTTTCTCAGAAAAAACCTTGAACGAATCGCCGTCAACCGTGATCGTATCGCCCTCGGCTTTAATGTCGTTGTCTAAATTGCCCATCACCGAATCGTATTTCAGCAAGTGAGCCAGCGTATTAGTGTCCGTAAGGTCATTTACGGCCACGAAATCGATATCCTTGTCGCCCAAACAGGTGCGAAGTACGTTACGTCCAATGCGGCCAAAGCCGTTGATCCCTACTTTAATGCCCATTATTTAAAATTGCCTCCGAACAAGTGTGTGATAAAACCTTGAAGATATATCAAAATAGGGCAAACTTCAACGTAACGCGTTCCGGGCGTTTCAAATATGCCCGCAAACGGTTCGTCCCAAAATTGTTGAAACTATAAAAGTTTGTAAGTCGTAGTAACGGTTTGAGTTTTTCTGGACGCGGTTATCCTTTCAACCAAATTCGGAGTTGATCTTCAAATGAAAAATCTTCGTTCATATTTCGGTTTGTTATTCATCGGCGCATTTATCGGTATCTCGTGCCCGTCAGTTATTGCACAAGATCAAGAAAAGATCGCGGAACTTCTAAATTCCGTCGTCGTCCGTGAAGATGTTCGCGGGCTTTTTGCATCGAGAAACACTTTTTCGACGGATTCGAACGGCTCAGCTTCTTCGAAGCCAGCTTCGCGCGTAGGCGTTCAGACGTCCGATAGCCTTCCATTGACCTTGGCGGAAGCGATCGAGCGAGCTCTGGAAAACAACAATACGATCGAAATTTCACGTGATGATGTGCGATTCCAGGATACTCAAATCAGGTCGATCCGTGGAGCTTACGACCCTGTATTTAATATAACGCCGACCTACACGCGAAATTCGACAACGGGCTCGTCAGCGACAAACGATTTCAATGTGAACTCGAATATGGCGCATTTCATTCGTCCCGGCGGAGGAACTTACACGGTATTTTTTAATAACAGTCGGAGTGAGAACGCGTTCACACAAGCTCAGTTGAGCTCGGGATCGATCGGCGGAACCTCATCAAATGCGACCTTCTTTTCAACGTTCGGCTTTCGATATACACAACCATTGCGTCGAAATTTTTCGATCGACAGTACACGGCGAAGCTTAAAGATCGCTCAGAAGCGGCTTGATCAAACAGATTTTGATTTTCGCCGACAGACCATCGACAGCATCGCTCAGGTCCAGCGAGCTTATTGGGATCTTGTCTTCGCTCTACGCGATCAGCAAAATAGGGTCGCGAACCTTGACCTGAGCCGCGAGAATTTGCGGCAGATCGAAGCCCGAATCGCCGCAGGCGCATCCGCACCTATCGCAAAAGCTGAGGTCGAGACCGAACTCGCAAACCGTGAAGCAGATCTGCTGATCGCGACGCAGCAAGTATCGATATTTGAAAATGCTCTCAAACAGCTTATCTTTCGCGAAGCTACCGCACCCGAATGGCAACGGACGCTGATCCCGACCGATGGCCCGGTTGTTGGAACGGATCCGGCTGATCTCGATCTGGCGATGCAGGACGCCATGAACAATCGTTTTGAACTAAAGCGGCTTAAGACGGACAACGAGATAAATGCCATCGATCTCAAGTTCTTCAAAAATCAGCTAAGGCCGCAGATCGATTTTAATACTACGGTCTCACTTGACGGTTTTTCACGCGGCGGCACCAATGAAGCTTTTACAACAAATCTTTATACGTCGACCGGCGATCTGCAATTTTTTAGTGCGATCAATGAGCTACGTGCGATCAGCAATCCGGTTTTGCCGGCCATTATAAACGACCCGATAACAATACCCGCCGGCCCTACGTATCTCTTTGGCGGATTTGGTCGATCGTTTCAGAATCTTTTCCGGTCAGATTCACCTAATTTTTCAGTCGGCGTGACCATTTCATTCCCGTTTCGAAACGAGACCGCGAAAGCGAATCTTGCGGGTGCAAGGATCGTTGAAAACCAACTAGCAACACAGACCAGGGCCCAGGAACAGTCAGTTGTTGTTGAAGTTCGAAATGCCGTCCAGGCGGTTGAAACCGCTCGCCAGCGGGTTGATGTTGCCCGCCGGGCAAGGGCGAATTCGGAACTGCAGCTTGAAGGCGAACGAAGGCTTTTTGAATCTGGACGCTCTACAACATTCCTTCTATTCCAGAGGGAGAATGCTCTGACAAACGCGCGTAATGCAGAAAATCGTGCAGAGACAGATTACAACAAGGCAGTTGCCGATCTGCAACGCGTTACGGCAACAACGCTCGAAAGAAACAACATAACCCTCGAATCCCCGCTTCCGCGATAGATTCTCGTGACCATTTTCGAACTAAGATCGCGGCCGTCATTTTAATAGGCGGCCGCTTTTCATTTGTGAAAGAATAGCCAGATTTGCGACAATCTCGACGTGAATATCTCCGCGACTCTGATCACATTGAATGAACAGGATTCGATCGAACGGGCGATCCGCTCGGTCGAATGGGCCGATGAAATTCTCGTCGTTGATTCCGGAAGCACGGATCGAACTGTCGAGATCGCGGAAAGTCTGGGTGCAAGAGTTCTTCATCGCGATTGGACAACTTTTGCCGATCAAAAGCAATTTGCCGCCGACCAGGCATCGAATGATTGGATATTCAGCCTTGATGCCGACGAAGAGGTGACGCCGGAACTTCGCGACGAGATCTTCGCGATCAAGAACAAAGGCACCGGAGCTCACGGCTTCAAAATCCCGCGTCTTGCGTTTTACATGGGCCGTCCGATCCGTCACTCAGGCTGGTATCCTGATGCACAGCTGCGCTTTTACGATCGATCCAAAGGCCATTGGAAAAATGTACCTGTCCACGAATCCGTCCAGATCAGCGACACATCTAAAATACTGCGATTGAAGTCCGACATTTTACATTTCAGCGTCCAAAGTGCATCTCATCATCACCGCATGATCGGCGAACGTTACGCTCCGCTTGCGGCGAAGTCGATGTTCGATGCCGGAAGAAGAACAACATTTTTCGGGCTTATGCTTTCAGGGCCTGCTTCGTTCCTTCGCAGCTATGTTCTGAAAGCAGGTTTTCTTGATGGTATTCAGGGAATTGCCATCGCAAACTTTGCTGCTCACCATGCGTTCCTGAAAAACCTGCTTCTCTACGAGATGCAGAACAATACGACTCTCGAACCGTAAGCCCGGATCTTACAACTTATTTCTTTATTCGAACATCGAACGAGCAGATAACTTTCCACTACTGATGTAAGTGCGTTATATTCGAGTACAGGGATCTTTCAGGGATTTTATGAAAATACGAAACGCAGCGATCGCGGCATTGTTTCTGACCGGTTCTGTGCTTGCGCAAAAGGGTATCGATACACAAACGAAAACGATCAAGGACGACACGAACCGCGCGACCGCCCGGCCATCGGATGTAAATCGTTCATTCGATTGGGGAAAAGGTAAGACTCAGGTCCGCGACCGCTTAATGAATCCCTATCAGCTCAACGGCCGTCGTGATATTCTGGTCGAGACGATCCTGGAAGTACTTCGCGAAAAGAAGCTTGTTTTAGATGAAGCCTCGTCAAGGCTTTCAGAGGGCATTGTCGTAACTCAGCCTTTTCTTTTCGGAAGGGGACAGGTGATCGCAACCAACGAGATCAAGCGATACGCGATATTGGATTACGCGGACACCTCATGGTCGCGGGCACAGTATTCACTGACGATCCAGGTTCAACCGATCGACGGTATAAAGAACAATGTGTCGGTCGTAGCCAAGATCGAAGGCCGGGCCGGTACGGGACTGTTTACTGAGTGGCGAACCGTGCCAAGTTCTGGACTGGCGGAAGACGAGTTTTTGGTCAAATTAGTAGAAAACGTTACCGGTAAACTTATCGACGGGTCACAAGAGATCGACCAGTGATTTTCTATGAATCGCGCAATTAGCGGCTCCATTTTCCTTTTGCTAGTGTTCCTTGTCGGCACGTCGTTCGTGCAAGGCCAGCCGCAAACGGCGCCTTCACCTCCCCAGTTTCCTTCCCGTGAACGCGACACCGATCCGGATAGGCCGATAACAGTTAGAGAGCGGCTTACAAAGGCTCGAATTGAACGCGCACGCAAGAACCATGAGGAATTGATCAAACGCGGCAGTGAGGCTCTGCAGCTTTCTGAGAGCATCGAGCGTTCGCTTGAAGCAAATGGTTCATTTTCGAAGAAAGATCTGGAAAACCTGGGTGAACTGGAAAAGGTAGTTACGCGGATCCGCAAAGATCTGGGCGGGAATTCAGACCGGGAAACTCAACGTTTGACGGTAGAGGAATTGGCTGAAACCGGTGACCTCGTTTCAGCTTTCAAATTTTTAAGATCATCGACGGTGACGCTTGTCGATGAGTTAAAGAAGAGTTCGCGTTTCACGATCTCTGCTGCGGCCATCCATGCGTCGAATACCGTTATCTCTGTCGCCCGTTTTCTACGTTTACGCAATTAGATGCACTTTCAACGAGCCTTTCTGGCATCCATTTCTTTCCTGTTCATCGCGTTCGCCACGACCGGTGTGTTCGCTCAAGACGAGGACGAAGTTATCGCCGTAGATTCTTCAGTCGTGATAATGAATGCCTACGTCACCGACGCCTCCGGACGCTTTATCAGTTCCTTAAGAAAAGAGCACTTTCGCGTATTTGAGGAAGGCATTGAACGTCCGATCGAACTTTTCGCCAACGAAGATACGCCTTTTGCCGCGGTAGTTCTCCTCGACACCTCCGGGAGCATGGGAACTCACATTTCGTTGGCACGTGCGGCGGCTATAAGGTTCCTTGAAGGGCTTCGGGATGATGACGTTGCGGCAATATATCGTTTTGATTCAAGAGTGGTTCAAGTGCAGGACTTCTCGAACAGCCGAGACGTTCCCGAAAAGATATTCGACCTAAGGTCTTACGGAATGACGACTCTGAACGATGCGGTTTACCAGGCGGCAATCGCCTTAAGCGAACGCGCCGAAAAACGCCGTGCGATAATCGTGTTGTCTGACGGGGCTGATACCCAAAGCGGCCGGTCGGCAGATGCCGCCTTGAAAGCTTCATTGGCGGCGAATGCGGTCATTTATACGGTCGATATGTCGTCGCCTCTTCTATCTTCCAAAGACCGTATTTCAGCCGCCGGTTCGCTGAAACGCTTTGCCGAACGAAGCGGCGGAACGTTCATCGCAACTCCGGGCGGTGCGGAAATGCGGCAGGCGTTCGAACGCATCGTTACGGAACTCGGTTCGCAATACACGATCGGCTTCTCACCGCTCGACATAAAAAAAGACGGGAAATGGCGCTCTCTCGAACTGCGCATTTCCCGTCCTAACCTAAACATCCGCACACGCAAAGGCTATAACGCCGAGCGTGTAAAATGATCTAATCGTCGTCTGAAAGCACAAAGGTCAGGATCATCATTACGACGTATTCAGTCACCTGGCCATCGCTGATGTTCACCTTTTGCTCTTTGATCCAGGCACCGCGAATGTTCTTGATCGTGCGCGAAGCACGTTCGATCCCCTTCTTTACCGCGTCCTCAAAACCAACGGTCGATGTTGATGTTATTTCGATGTTTTTTGCTACTGACATTTTCACCCTCCCTTTTTTTGTTTATGAATCGATGGATCTTTTATTTCGTACACGATCGGCATGGCGCTCGATCGCTAGGACGATCAAAGTATCGATAACCTCTTCGAACGTCTTTCCGCTGCCTTCCCACATTTTCGGAAATCCTGACGCGTCGGTTAATCCGGGCATCGTGTTGATCTCATTCACGAGCAGCATTCCGTTGTCTTTTCGAAGGAAGAAATCGACCCTTGCCAATCCGCTGGCGTCGATCGCCTTAAAGGCCTTCAATGACATTTCCTTGATCTTTACGGCCAGTTCTTCGGATACGGGTGCCGGTACAATGAATTCATTGTTTCCAGTGCCGGCATATTTTTCCGTGTAATCCAAAAACGTTTTTGAATTATCGCGGATGATGTATTCGCCGGTTTCGCTCGCTTCGGCTTTGTCATTGCCCAACACGCCGCATTCGATCTCGCGCATGCCCAGTGCTTCTTCAACGATGATCTTGCGGTCATACTGAGCAGCGAGCCGGATCGCATCACGCAACTCCAACGACGATTCCGCACGCGAAACGCCCACCGATGAGCCTAAATTCGCCGGTTTAACGAACACCGGATAACCCAAAGCGCGTTCTACTTCCCCGACAAACCGGTCATTTTCGGACTCCCATTCGCTTCGGAGAAACCAGACATATTTGCAGATCGGCAATCCGGCATTCCGGAACAATGCCTTCATCACGGTCTTGTCCATCCCGCAGGCAGAGCCCAAAACTCCGCCGCCGACGTAAGGAATATCGGCCATTTCCAACAGGCCCTGGATCGTGCCATCCTCGCCAAAGGTGCCATGAAGGACAGGAAAAATGACGTCAAGCCCGATGCTCGGAGTTTCGCCCGCAAGAACGGAGGTAAGGCCGTTAAAATTGCGGTCCGGAAGCAGCCCGAACGTCCCATCTGCGCCGTCGATTCCGTCCAGCAGATCTTCAGCGATGCTTACCGGCAGTAATGCAGCCGATTCGGCAGGATTTAACCAATGCCCCGCCCTGTCGATCGCGATCGGAACGACTGAATACTTTCCACTATCTATGTTTTGAATAACTGAGATCGCCGAACGAACCGAAACTTCGTGTTCGCTCGAACGCCCGCCAAATATCACGCCGACTCGTGTTTTCATATTGTGAACAAAAGACATAAGGATATTACTATCGAATGCCAATGTTTACAATAACACTCACTATTCCCGTCAATTGTGCCGTATTCATCACGCTGCTACGAACCCAAACCCATCTGCGACACACAGGCTTATTGCGAAAGGGAAACTCTGTGGGCGGGCCTTTAACGGCCGTTCGCGGGCGAAAGAATGCCCGGCAGTCAGATAGCTGCTGCCGGGGCGATTAAGTGCAAAAATGCTTAGGACTATTGAACCACAGGAAGAAACACGTTTGTGAAATTGAGCATCACCCACGCGATCGATGCAACTATTAACATTTCGTATGACTCCTTATAATAAAAATCGAAATTCGAACAAAGGTTCGACCCTTGTTCGACGTATATAATCACCGATTTTGGCGACCTTAGCCCCACCCGCTTGGGTAGAGAGTTTATCCCGCTTAATAATGTGATCGTGTCTTTGCGTTGAAATACTTCCAGTGTATCGATTCGGCCCAATTGAGACGGAATATGCCAAAATGAGGTTCAGATGCGGCTTAGCAAAAAAAGGCGCCGCATCTTTCGACACGGAGCCCGGATACTGTCGAAACATTCGCCTATGGCCGTTTCGATCTTGCTTCGCGGATCTTATCGTCCGCTAAGCGTTGGGCATCTTTTCCCTGGCGCTTTGAAAGGCCTAGTTGCTGAAGCGTTTGCCCACGACTGTCGCCGTTCTGATAACCGAACAGGATCCAATCAGCCGTAACCAGCGGAAATCGCGTTCCAATACTATCAGCAACAACATAGGCTGAAACGAACTGTCCGTATTTAAGATCCGGATCATTCAACAACGCGTCCCTGTAACGTGCACGCATTTCTTCGGGCGTGATCCCAAGCTTGTTCGAAAGGCCGCGATAGCGATTAAGTTCCGTATCGCTCATTGAATTCGCACGCTCGTCCGCCATTCGCGCTCTGGCGATACCGTCATCCGAACGCCGATTCGAACGCACCGACGCATTACCCAGGCCCGTATCGGACCTTCCGCCGGAACGCTGCGATGCAGTTCCAAGCCCACGGTCAACGCCAACTCCGGCAGGTGGCCCGCCGCCCGGATTCCCAACTCCGGCAGGTGGCCCGCCGCCTGCACCTGCAGGCTGTCCGCCACCGCGTCCCTGGCCAAATACATCGCTATCGGCCGCCAAAACGAACAGCAATGCCGCCGCTCCCGCAGTAAATATTAACTTTTCATAAACGTTTCCCCCAAATAGGTCTGTTTGGGCACAAAGTGTAGCTGTTAATGGTAAACATCGAGTCGCGAAACGTTTCCTTTTTTTTACGCAACGAATGCGATGTTCCGGTCCCATGCTATATCTCTCATGCCTGCGTTATCGCGCTTTACTATGTTATTATGCGAATAAACAACATGGAAAAAGGCAATGTCTTATCAGAATATAGTTGCTACCATTGCGGAAGCTTGAACGGAAAGAAGGCCGGATTTGCCGACAATGCTCGGCGGATGATGTTTTGCCGGGACTGCCGTCGGCATTATATTGCGCATACGGCTCAGCCAAGCCGTCTCACGGTCAGAAAGGTGAAAACACCAGACGCCGCTTCGATAAAGCCCAAAGAATCATCTAAATCCCCAAAAGGTAACTCCACGGCAGTAACACCCAGGAAGTACACGACGGAAGAAATAATTGCCTCTCTTCAGGAGCTGGATTCTACTCTCGACAGACGTATCAGGCGTGGCGATATTGAAAACTTCCACAAAAAAGGTAAAGGCCCTTCTGTTAAAGAGGTTATAGATACTTTCGGCGGAACCTTAAATGCAATTAAGGTAGCCGGTGTAAAAATGTATCCTCTCTTCTCACCAGGAAGGGTAAGAGGCTACCAAAGCAAATACGCCGATAGGAAACTGATTTCGGATCTTAAGAACCTCGGTAGAGCACTAAAAAGACCGCCTTTGGGCCGTGACATAAAGCACGCAGCAAAACAAGGACTCTGCGCTTCGGTGGAGACTTATATCCGAAAATTTGAGAGTCTTGTAAATGCCCGGCGAATTGCCGGATTTCCGGCCCCTCGGTTATCTGCATACACCGAAGTGGAGTTGATTGCATGCCTGAAAGATTTGATCCAAAGGCTGGGCAGGTTTCCCACATACGCCGACATTGAACAAGCCGCAGACTCCGGTCTTTGCCCTCCCCTTTCGGTCTTTCTTAAAGAAATGGGTCCGCTGGGCAAGGTTCACCAAAAACACTTTCCGGACGCAAGGAAGAAGGCCGTTTCGGCGAAGTACACTGATGAGGATTTGCTTGCCGATCTCCGGCGACTGATAAAAGAGCTTGGCAAATTTCCTACGTATAAAGAAATGCTTGCCGCACACACCCGGGGCACGTGCGCTTATCCGTTGACAATTTTCAATCGGTTCGGAAACTCTCACGATATCTGTAGAAGATATTTTCCGGAAATGCTTCATTCGCTCTCAAACAGGATATATACGAATGACGAAATAATAACGGCTATCCGTCGACTGGTCGACGAAACCGGCACCTTTCCTACCCGCAGTGCGATCGATACCGCGTGCCGGGAAAACAAATGCCCCTCTTCAAGTACCATTATTAGCAGATTTGGCGGGCTTTCTAAATTTCGCCGCCAGTATTTTCCTGATGAGAAGGATCCGGTTCACAAGGTGAGCCATTCCGGATACACGGACAAAGAGCTAATTGCCGAGGTGAAACGGTTCGCGAACGAAATCGGCCGGTTCCCAACTCTTGAAAAACTGTGGGCCGCCAGCCGCGAAGGCAGGTGTCCGTCCCCATATTTCCTGCAGAAACGGCTCGGCAAGATCGCAGAGGTTCGCCGCAAATACTTTTCGGAATATGATCGGAAGAATTTCTTATGATGCCCGAAATGCGGTAAGAAGATCTCAGCCGCTTACCACCGGTCTATTTCTTGGAGCCACTTTTAATTACGGGCCAGGTGGTCGGGCTTCCCTCCATGTCTGGGGAAAGCCCTTATAAAATGGTCTTGCCGAGGGCGGAGAGGATGAGTTCGCAGGCTAGTTCGACGGTGATGTTTGATTTGTCGATCAGCGGATTTACCTCGACGATCTCAAAGGAACGCATTCCGCCATGTTCGGCGATCGCTTCGAGCGCGAGATGTGCTTCGCGATAGGTGGTCCCGCCCCGGACGAGCGTGCCTGATCCGGGTGCAAAACGCGGATCGATCATATCGACGTCGAACGTAACGGCAAAACCGCCCGGAGCCTTTGAGGCGATGGCGAGAGCGTCTTCGACACAGGCGAGCATCCCGCGTCTATCCACATCGCTCATCGTGAAAAACTGATCACGGAGGCCGAGTTTGTGGACTGTATCGCGTTCGCCGGCATCAACATCACGGCCGCCGATGTGAGCGAGGTATTCGGGTTTGATCTTCGGCGAAAAACCCTCGAGGCCGGTTAGTTCAGGCGAACCGTGACCAAGTAGGACCGCTAAAGGCATTCCATGGATATTGCCCGAGGTTGAAGTTTCAAGCGTATTTATATCGGCATGGGCATCGAACCAGATCAGGCCGATGTCTTCACCACGATCTTTGAAAAACGAGGAAACCCCGGAAACCGTGCCGATCGCAATGCTGTGATCGCCCCCTAGGATGACCGGCATCGAGCCGCCGTCCAGCACTTCCCGGACCCGTGCCGCAGCATTCGCGCAGGATGCTGCCATCTCCGGCAGATATTTTGGAGTAACTTCCGGCGCAGCGGCCGATTCGGGTTTGACGATCTCAACATTGCCCCTGTCTTCGACGCGAAAACCGAGATCGGCTATGTGCTCGATCAGCGTGCGGTCGCGGACGCGAGACATACGCATCGCCTCGACGCCGAGTTCGCTTCCCTGTTTGCCCGCACCGAAACCAAGCGGCACACCGATGATCGAGACCTGTTTGCCGGTCCCGGGAAATTCATTATTGCTCATAAAACTCTATTGAGATTCACCAAAGCGGTTAGCGATCAGGCCTGAGACAGCAGCAAATGCTTCGTTTTCATCAGGCCCTTCGGCGGAAAGCTCGATCTTTGTACCCTCGGACGCGGCAAGCGTGAGAAGGTTCAGTATCGATTTCGCGTCAGCCGAATAACCGTTATCCAGGCGGCGGATCGTGATCTTGCTCTGATATTCGCCGGCCATCTTAACAAGCTGCGCGGCCGCCCGTGCGTGAAGGCCAAGCCGGTTAACAATGACCAATTCTTCACTGACCATTATTTTTCAGCAGCCCGGGGTTCAAGCAGAGATCCCGTTCGATAAATGGATTGCTTACCCTGATCTTCGATCGCCTTCGCAAGCTCGGTGAGCGAAAGTTCTTTATTTTGCGATGCAAGTTTTATGACCATTGGCAGATTTACACCGGTAATAAGTTCGACCTCGCCGTCCTTGATGAACATCGCTGAGATATTCGTTGGCGTGCCGCCGAACATGTCCGTCATGATCAAAACGCCATTGTCGGCCGAAACCTGCTTTATTGCCCGCTCGATCTCGGCCTTGGCGATCTCGACATCGTCATGCCAGCCGATCGAAACCGCCGCGATATGGTCCAGTTCGCCAACAACTGTTTCCGCTGCCGCAAGAAGCTCGTTCGCTACCTGGCCATGCGAAACTATTACGCCACCTACTTTCTTCACAATGAACCTATTTTCGCATATCGCGATGATTTACCGAAATTTCGTAATCTCTTCCAGAGGAAAGCCGTTGAGCCAATTCATTCGCGACATAAACGGATCGGTGCCGCCCGCCCGTACAGCCGATCCCGATCGAAAGATATGTCTTTCCCTCTGCCCGATAAAATGGAAGAAGATATGCCAACAGATCTGCGAACCGTTTCGTCGTTTCTTCGACAGATTCCTGGTCTTTCAAAAAGCGAATGATCTTTTTATCCTCGCCGGTCAGATCGCGAAGCGACAGATCGAAATACGGATTTGGCAAATGACGGACGTCGAACATCAGATCCAGATCAAGCGGGTTCCCATATTTATGGCCAAAGCTAACGAACTGCACCTTCAGCAGAGCGGCCTCGGCCGGAGAACTAAAACGTTCGAGAATAAGCCTTCTGAGGGTATGGACCGTGTGATCCGACGTGTCGATGATAATATCGGCAAGCTTCCTGATCGACTTCATCTCCGTTCGCTCTGCCTTGATAGATGGAAGCAGGCCTGAATCTTTGTCGGCCGGATGCGGCCTTCGGGTTTCGGAAAAACGACGCTGAAGCACCTCGTCGGAAGCTTCAAAGAAAACTACGAATGGCCGAACCTTTTTCCTTTCCAGCCGTTTCATCTCGTCTTCAAAATCGACCAGGAAATGGCGTTCCCTTATGTTGATGACCAGTGCGGCCCGCTCGATCGCCGGAGACTCTTCGTCACCCGGAAGCAAAAGCTTTGCAAAGGTAGAGACAAGTGTAAGCGGCAAATTATCGACACAAAAATATCCGAGGTCTTCGAAAGCCTTCGTCGCAGAGCTCATTCCCGACCCGCTAAGGCCCGTGATGACAACGAATCTTGGAATGATATTCTCGGAAACGCTCATTTTAATTGCGTTTATCCAGCTTGCTTCTTTTCTGTCAACAATGCAGCATGCCGTTCAACCAACTTCGACGCCGAATCAAATCCTGCCGATCTTAGCAGGAATTGCCTTACCGCCGTGTCGACTATCGTCGCGAGATTACGCCCGGAACTGACAGGAAGAACATATTTCGGCAGTTCTACGCCGAATAATTCGTGTTTGAGCATTTCGAGGCCGATGCGTTCGATAGTCTCTATTTCGTTCCATTTTTGCAGCTCTATACACAACTCAATACAGGATCTCTTGCAAATGGCCGAGAAGCCAAACATCTCTCTAATATTCAAAATGCCGAGCCCATGTAATTCCAGATGTTCGCAAGTAAGCTCCGGAGCTGATGCCTCGATTCGTCCGTCGATCCTTTTAACTTTTACCGCGTCATCCGCAACAAGCCTGTGCCCTCGAGTGATAAGGTCTAGTGCACATTCCGATTTGCCGATCCCGGACGGGCCGATCATCAAAACCCCTATCCCGTGCAGTTCCATTGCAACCGCATGGAGCGTGGTTTCGGGGGCAAGGAGCGATTCCAGATGCCGCGATATAGCTGTGATCGCCTTTGAGCTGACCAACGATGTTTGTAGTAACGGAATACCGTTCGTGTCACAGAACTCAATTAGTTCCACTGAGGGATCCAACGCTTTTGTCAGCAAAATGCACGAGATGCGATCCGGATCGAGCCGAGCGAAAGCTTCGCTCCGTCCTTTTGCTCCGAGTTGTGCGAGATAGGAGATTTCGCTTTGACCGATGTTTTGGATCCGGCCTGTGTGGATGTAATCGGGAAATCCTGCAAGAGCAAGCCCTAATTTCTGAAGCCGATGTGACGACAAGGTTTTTTCCGCAAGTCCGCTTCCTCCCACTAATGTCTTGATCGGAAGATCGGCAGGCGCAAGTTTCAGGAACTCGGCGATGGTAACGGATCTGTCGGAGCCATTCGCGTTTGCCATAAGGGCTACGGCTGTATCAGGCCAAAATTATTGTCTTTTCGTTTGTAGATGACTGAAATTCGCTCGTTTTCCGCATTTCTGAATACAAGAAACTGATTCTCCTCATTAGTGAGTTCCATTACTGCTTCATCCGGCGTCATCGGCTTGACCGCATATCTTCTGGCCGAAATAATGCGTGGCGAATTTGCGGCAGGTTTGACCTCTTCATTGCGCTGAGCGATCGTTCCCGCCTTTTTCGCCTTGTGGGATCGGTCGATCACTTTATTCTTCAGCTTTAGTGCCTGCTTTTCGATCTTCGAAATAGAATCGGAGAGCGACTTATACATATCCGAACTGATCGATGTTGCAGTAAGTACATCGTTGCGCCAATTCACAACAATTTCCGAACGATGCCGGCCGCGCTCAACCTCGATGATGACATGTGCCCTAATAGGTTTGCCGTTGAACAAATGATCGATACGGCCAAAATGTTCTTCTACGTGAGATTTTAGTGCGGGGGTAACTTCGATGTGCCTACCTGTATATTCAAATTTCATTTTCATCACCTCCGTTCGGCTTGTTGTCGATCCAATCAAAACTATATCACGGTCTTACGCTCCCGCGATCCTGGTATGTTCATTTGATCACGGTATTTAGCAATGGTTCGACGGGAGAGTTTAACACCCTCAGACGACAAGATCTTTACGATCTGCTCGTCGGTATATGGTTTTCTCGTATCTTCTTCTTCAACAAGTTTCTTGATACGCAATTTCAATATCCTTGTTGAGACCTCCTCACCTTCCTCGTTCATCATTCCTTCCGAGAAAAATCGACGAAGTTCTATAACGCCTTGCGGCGTATGGGCATATTTTCGATTCACCACCCGCGAGATCGTCGAAAGATGCATACCGATGTCCTCAGCAACATCTTTTAACATCATCGGTTTTAGGTGAGAGACACCGTGGTCGAGAAACTCCCTTTGGCGATGGACGATGCACTCAACGACGCGGTAGATCGTTTGTCGGCGATGTTCGATATTTCTCAAGAGATCGACGGCCGAACGAACCTTTTCCTTTATGAAATCCTTCGCTTCTTTCGACGTATCGCTTTGGTCAAGTAGTTGATGATAGGTATTGCTGATCCTCAATCGAGGGCTACCATCATCCGAAAAATAGATCACATATTCGCCGTCGATCTTAGCGATGTACACTTCAGGTGCTACAAAAATAGCCTCTTCTGAGGCAAATCGACGGCCTGGGTATGGATCGAGAAACTTGATCTTTCGAATTTCGTCGTCGAGTTCTTGCAGGTCACGTCCAGTAGCTTTAGCCAAATGCTGCAACCGGTGCGGCAGCATATCCTCAAAATGGTCGCGAATCAGCGTAACTGCCAATGATTCGCCTTCACCCATTGATTGCAGCTGAACGATCAAACACTCCCGGACGTCCCTTGCACCACAACCAACAGGATCAAGATTCATTACTTGTGATCGAGCTGAATCAGCGGACTCAACGTTGCATCCGGAAATTGCCGCAAGCTCCTCCGCCGAGATCGAAAGCCTGCCGTCTTCATCCAAATTTCCAATAACGTTGAGAGCTGCTGCCCGCTCAGTCTCACTAAGATGAATCATCCCAAGCTGCCATTCTAGGTTTTCACTAAGAGATATGGAATGCGAAAGGAAATGTTCAAATGTGGGTGCGTCTTCCTTGTATTCGATCTCTTGGGTTCGGTAACCAGGATCGAGATAATCTTGGAATTCCCTACCGTAATCGATCTCCTCAAAGGAATCCGAATTATCGGTAACTGCATCCTCGCCACTTTCCGAGAAATTATCCTCAGCATCTCCTTGTCCGTTCAAAGTTGGCGTTTCCGCCGAAAACTCTTCGAAATCCCGATCCTGCATCGACTCCTGGGATCCACTTGGTTCGTCCGAGTCACTAGTACCGTCGCCAGTAGCATTTTGATCAAGTATATTGTCGGATATCTCTTTTATTTCATCACCTGGCAAAACTTCCTCGAGCACAGGATTTGCAACAAGTTCCTGTTCGACGAGTTCGCTAAGCTCAATCAGGTTCATCTGCAGCATTTCTATGCGCTGCCGAAGCTGCGGCGTTAGAATTAGCCGCTGCTGCATTGATGTTTGGAGCCTAAGCGATGACATATATAAAATCTGGGTACTGCGTGGACAAATGAAACGCAACACCTTTCCTTTTAATTATAAAATGTTTGGGAGATAAATGAAAAAGAAGTTCTATCAGATGGTAAATCTCTCTCCTAGGTAACTTCGTCTTACTTCCGGATCGACCACCAATTCGTCGGGAGTTCCTGAACGAAGCAAAGCTCCTTCGGCCATAATGTATGCGCGATCTGTAATTCCGAGCGTTTCTCTAACGTTATGATCTGTGATCAAGATCCCGATCCCTTGACTTTTAAGGTATACGATCAACTCACGAATATCATCAATCGCGATCGGGTCGATCCCCGCGAAAGGTTCATCGAGAAGAATATATTGCGGTTGTGTCGCAAGACATCTTGCTATCTCGACCCGGCGACGTTCTCCGCCTGAAAGCGAATCACCTCGAGTTTTCCTTACATGAGCGATACCAAATTCCTCCAATAATACCTCTAGCCGTGAAAACCGTTCAGACCGACCCAAAGAAGTCGTTTCCAGAACAGCAAGTATGTTTTGTTCGGCAGACAGCTTTCTGAATATCGACGGTTCCTGCGGCAGATAACCGAGCCCTCGTCGAGCTCGAAGGAACATCGGTAGCCTTGTAACGTCGTCACCGTTAAGAAACACACGACCGGCGTCCGGCCGCACGAGTCCAGCTATCATATAGAAGGTGGTCGTTTTACCAGCACCATTTGCGCCGAGCAGGCCGACGATCTCGCCTTGGGCGACCGAAAGTTCCAGATCTCGTACGATCGTCCTTCGGCCATATGACTTTTCGAGACCACTTGCTAGAAGTCGTGCTTCGCCGACCTCCGGACTACCATTTGTTGTTACTGGAATATTGCTCAAGATTTGCGATCAGTTGTTGATTTTGTGTACTGAACGAATCCGCCCACCCTTTACTGCAGATTCGGACCTTTGACTTTCAGCGATGACGCGCTTGTCCTTTAGATATACGGTAAATTCGCTTCCGCTCGAGCGTCCGTTCGCACCGTCGTCGACCGTTGCCGGAGCTCCTCTCAGATAGACCGTTTCGGCGGCGGCGTCATATCTGGCAAAGTCTCCTGTAGCTCGCTTTTGCGGTTGTGTAACGACAACATCACCATCGAATTCAGAACGCGAGATCTCATTCCGCTCATCCATAAAGATCTTGGCGATATTCCCAGTTAATCTATCGGTCCCGCGACGCATGTCAACATTCCCTTCGTATTGGATCAGCCGTTCATTTCGATGATAAGACATTTTTCCGGCCATCGCATTTACCGGCTCGCGTTTCGAACCTCCACTGTTTTGATAAACAAGGCTGTTTACGTTCCCAGTTGCGAACAACCTACCCTGAGCCTGTTCGATCCGCAACGTGTCTGCTCGAATATAGCTGTCGTCTTGCCATCCGCGTGCGTTGGTATTGTAAACAGCTACCTGGGTTTTGTGATCAATTTCAGCACTATCAGATGTTACAAACACTGGCTTGTCAGATCGGCCAAAAGGCGTTGCATCACCGGCTGCCTTTTGCGAAAAATATGTCGTGCTGACTCCCGCCCGCATACTTGTCCGCTGTTCCCGTGTGTTCCAATCGATCTCCTTCGCTCTTGCACGTGCACGATCATCCCAAACCGTTGGCTCATTTCCCCTCAGGCTTAGAACGCCGCTCCGATTATCAAAACTAAAACTCTCCGATGTAGCATTCCGGCTCATTTCGACAAACTTCGCATTACCGACCGCAGTAAGTGTTGAAAGGCCGTTCGTGTTCTCGATAAAATTAGCTGTCAGTTTGTCCGAAGTGATAGTTTGCACACCTCTCTCCGGCGAAGGTACAGTTGGCGTCCGGACGGTCTTGGTCTTAACTCCGGCATCGCAATTTTGGGGACTATTCCCGGCTGCAAAGAATGTGCAGTCAAATCTTGGAGCATTCGTGACCGAACGAAAGTTGGCTGGCAGTTTCCGCAGAGGTTCAATATGCAGCTCGGCATCTCCGATCGCTTCGGCCCGTTCCAAAGTTTTGCCGTCCGCACGGAAGAATGTTCTAACAGTATCGGCAATAACCACTTTGTTTGCTGAATCTTCTGCACTGTTGGGAACATCCATTCTGATCGTGGTGCGCCCGTCCGAGATCATCTTTTCGATCGCGTTACCGGCGCGGAATGTCAGATCGATACTCCGGACGGCATTCAACGTTACTTTCGTATATGCCGCTTCGTTTACTGGTTTTAGAATTGCGACAGGCGAGCCAGAAGCCTTAGCAGTTTGGACAAAGCCTTGTTGGTTAAAATTTGCGGTGAGGTCGTTCGCCCGAACATCGGTCGTCCGGTCTTCGGAAATATCTATCAGCACTGCCGGAGACGTAACGACCGTAGTTTTAAGGTTACGATCGGGAAAGAAATCCGCAACGATCCGGCCGCCAGCCACTGCACTTGTCCCTTGAGCCGCCTTGGCATTTCCGTTCACTATCGCTTTTGCCGACGATTCAAAATAGGAGATAGTGTCGCCGCCGACGGTCGAAGTGTTTGGCCCGGAAAAGCGTTCAATTGATGCGGTCCCAGCCAATTCGTAATAGGATTCGGGCCTGATATGAGTCGCATTCGCAGCACGTATCTTTGTTGCGACCGCTCCTCCCTGAACCACATCGATCGCGACATTCCCGTTCATGTCAACTCGTTCGACGTTCAGCCCTTCGCTCAGCGACTCACCGACCTCAACTTTATCCGAAGATCGTTTAAGTGAAATGATCATTCGGTCCGCATTGGTCTTTGCAGTTTCGGAAATACCATTCTTTCGATCAGTGAACAATGATTCGACATTCCCGGTCAACGTGATCTTTTCGGCCCTATGGTCATACGATGCGTGTTGAGCGGTCGTCTTTGAAAACGGATCTGAGCCGTTGTTGGAAACGTCAGCCGTTTCTATCTCAACATTGCTCAGCAATTCCAGTTTCTGCTCGCCGATGTTGACCTTTGCTCCATTCGCACTGCCTTTGATGTTTCCGCGTTCAAAGACCAAAGGTTCTTCAGCTTCGGCGACATCCGCATTCCGCTTATAGGTGAGCTGGTCCGTATTTACCTTTAATCCGTCACGCGAGTTTATCTCGACATTTCCGGCAAAAAAGGCAGTGAAATCATTGCCTTCAGCGGGAACATATTTTGATCTGGCCGCTGTGATCGTATCCGAACCTCCTTCCTGGTTGAATACTTGCAGAAAGACGTTCTCCAATTCCTGATGATTATCCGAAAAGGTCGTCGCTTTATCTGCCTTGATATAGTATTTAACCCGGTCGCCTTCCGTTTCACGGCGCTCGTATCCGTTCACGACGGCGACAACATCTTCGGATAGAGTTGTCGGCAGGCTAGTCATTCTGAATTCAGCCTTTCGCTCAGAGAACAGCGAAAAGATAATCAAGCCGACAGCGATAACTAGCCCAAATATCGCCGCCAAACGCAGATACGTCGGCAATCGGTGCTTACTGGTCTTCTTATCCGGCATTGATGTTGTTGACATCTTCAACGTTACCTAATTATCCGCCTTAAGGTCTTTTACCACAAGCTGAAGCCTTGTCTGCCCTTGCCAGGTATTCGTTTCAAGCGAATAAGCTAGTTCGATGTAATCGCCCGCCTTCAGAGTTCGCCTCGATAATTGTTCGACGCCGCTCCACCAAACCGCCTCGTGCCTTTTTCCATCCGTATCGACTAGATTCAGGCGCAAATGCTTTTCCTTCATCACGAACGGTTCGCCCCGCAGCATCAGACCCTTAGTTGAGAAGATCGGCTTTTGATTTCCCTGGCCAAAAGGTTCGAGTCTTGCGAGCTCGGAATGAAGTTCGAGAGTTAATGTTGACGCCGAAACAGGAGCGTCGATCTTCAATACGCGCTGAGGTTCATTTATTGAAAACGTTTCTCCGGCGCTTGCATTTAATCTCTGACGCAGTTCTACGATCAATTCGCTTTTTATCTGCAAGCCTGCCGCGGCTGAATGTCCGCCGAATTGGTCGAGAATATCGGAGCATTCTGCCAAAGCATCGACCACGTTAAAGCCATCAATACTTCGTGCGCTGCCGTGAGCTATTCCATCGTCGATCGCCAGCACCAACGACGGACGATAGAACTGCTCGGTAAGCCGCGATGCCGCAAGGCCGATCACACCTCGGTGCCAACCATCACCGGCAACAACGATAAAGTCTGTCGCGGAAAGATCTGCATATTCTGAGAAAGCAAGTTCCGTTATCTCCTGCTGCTTTTTCTGCCGTTCACGGTTTCTGCTGTCCAAAATACCGGCGAGCTTTCGTGCGCTCGAGAAATCATTTGCCTCAAATAATTCGACGACATGTCGAGCGATATCCATTCGTCCCGCGGCATTTATGCGCGGTGCGATCCGGAAACCTATATGTGTAGACGTCATCTCCGAAGTACAGTCGGAAACTTCCATCAATGCTTTCAGGCCAAAATTATCGGTATTCTTAATATCGGCCAAACCCAGCGAGACGATCGCTCGGTTCTCGCCGCTCAAATTCATAACGTCCGCAATTGTGCCGATCGCAGCGATCTTTAAAAACTGTGGAATTAGTTTTTCGTGACCAACGGTCGTAAGTAGCGCTTGGGCAAGCTTGAAGGCAACGCCTACTCCGGCGAGATGTTTGTCGGGATAATTACAGCCGGCCTGATTCGGATTAACAACTGCCGATGCCTGCGGAATACCGCGTTCGGGGTCCGACAAATGATGATCGGTAATTATGAAATCCACGCCGTTTGCCGCAGCCCATTCCATTGGCTCAAAGCTTCTTATTCCGCAATCGACGGAAATACCGAGTGTGCATCCGCGTTCTTTTGCGGCCTGCAAAGCGGGAATATTTATCCCGTAACCTTCGGTGAAGCGGTTCGGAATATGAAACTCGCTTTCTATGCCAAGAATTCGAAAAACGCTCCGCAAAAGAACAGTTCCCGTGGTTCCGTCAACGTCGTAATCGCCCCACACAAGGATCTTCTCGCCTCGATCTTTCGCGGCAAGAATACGAGCAACGGCCAAATCCATTCCTTTCAGAAGATATGGATCATGCAGGTGTTTGAACGCCGGATTCAGAAACCTAAATGCACTTTCCGGATCGTCATAACCTCTTGAGTTCAGCAATGCAGCGGTCAACGGATGCACGCCTATCTCTGCGGCAAGAGCGTTCACCGCATTTCTATCATGTTTCCTCGTTTCCCAGTGCATCAGACGTTTACTACAGGATCAAGAGTTCCCTGCCAGAGCAGCACCAATATAATTATGCCGAGCAGAACTCTATAAATTATAAAAACGGCGGTCGAATATTTCCGTAAAAAGGCGAGAAGGAACCATATCGCAAGATAGCCGACAATTCCCGAAACGATCGCAGAGACCAGAAGCGGCATCGCGCTGTCAGCGGGAATGATATTCCACGCCTCACGCAATTGAAGCAGGCCCGCAGCCGTAATAGCCGGTATAGAAAGCAAAAAAGAAAACCTTGCGGCGGCCTCTCGCTTTTGCCCGACAAATAAACCGCCCATTATTGTCGAACCGGAACGGCTTGCACCAGGCATTAACGCGAGAACCTGAGCAAATCCAACCGCGACGCCATCAACGAGCCCAAAGTTCTCAACATCGCGCGTCCCGCGGCCCGAACGTTCGTACCATTTGCTGACCACCTCTGCCAATGCCAACAGCAAACCGATGCCGATCAGCATAAACGAAATGATCCAAAGATTTTTTGTATTCGGGCCTTCGATCTGTTCTTTGAGCAGGAGTCCGATGGTCCCGATCGGGACTGATCCGATGATTATCAGCCAGCCCAACCATGTGTCGGTTGACATCCACGAGGGGCGCAAACGGCTGGTGCTTTCAAATGTTCCACGATCACCGGTGAACAATCCCAGATGGTCACGCAAGAAGCTCGTGGCAATGTTCCAAATGTCCGTGGCGAAATAAACGAAAACAGCCGCGATCGTGCCTAGCTGAATCACAGCCATTGTCGCGGTTATTTGTTGCGGATCGCCACCAAAGATGCCGGTCCATCGGCTGGCAAATACAAGATGCGCGGTAGAACTGATGGGAATAAATTCGGTAAGACCTTGAACGATCCCGAGAATAATTGCTTGTATGAAATCCATAAGAAAAGAATTGTCCACAGATTAGCACAGATGAACACAGATTAGATTCTCAGCTATCTGTGTTTATCCGTGTCCATCTGTGGACGAAAATTATTCCCGATACCTCGCACGGCCCGCGATGCGGTCGTACATCCACGAAGGCATGAATTTTCCTGCCCGGACGATCGTTGCGAGCTGCCAAGGGAACGCGGCGAATCGCTTTTTCTTCTCGATCGCTTTAATGAACAAGGGTATCGCGTCGTGGAGTTCCATTAAGAACGGCATTTTGTTCGCGCGGCCTGATGTGAGCGGAGTTTTGATAAAACCGGGCTGGATAATGGTCACGTCAACGCCCTTGTGTTTCACATCAAGACGAACGCTTTCGAAGAATGCGGTCATTCCGGCTTTGCTGGCGGAATATGCGGCGGACTTCGGCAATCCGCGAAAGCCCGCGAGGCTCGAGATCGCGACAATTTGCCCTTCACCGCGTTCCACCATTTGCGGAACGACGGCATGAACGGCATTCACCGCACCCAGGAGATTCGTATCGATAACTTTTTTGACGGCCTGAGGCGTGTAGCTTCTGGTCTCCTCATCATTTCCACCAATTCCGGCGTTCGCGATCATTATATCGATGTGCCCAAACTCGCTACGAAGATCATCCGCCGCACGAAACACGGCCTCTTCGTCGGTCACGTCGAGCGCGAAAACACGAGCGGTCCCGCCGGCGGACTTACACCGTTCGGCAAGTTCATCGAGCATCTCTTTCCGACGTGCCGCAAGCCCCAAAACAGCGCCACGCTTAGCCAAAGCGACCGCTAGCCCTTCGCCGATGCCGCTCGAAGCCCCGGTCAAGAAGATCACCTTTCCGTTCCAGTTCATACGCTTTGTAATTGCAGAGATCTATCGCCCCATCGCCGGAAGATCGGTCGAAGCGCCGGAATTATTGCCCAAACATCCTGCATCGCGGACCGCTTTTTCGGCCGTTTCAGCCGCTTTGCGAAAATTCGCGTCCGTCGGATCAAAATCTCTCTTGCCATTCGCTATCTGCAGTTCTGAGATAAGCCGCCCGCAATCGCGAGCACGTTTCGATTCGCTGTCGGCTTCGGTCATTATGATAAAAACTTTTGGAAAACTTGGCAGATAAGCGATGCGAAACGTCTCGCCGGGCTGCGGATAACGCACCGAGCCGCTTGAAGGATAGATGTTGAAGTCCCATGATTCGAAATATGTTTCGATGGTCTGTCCGGCGGCGGTCTTATAGATAACGTTATATCGAATTACAGGCTTTTCGTTATGCAGATTATTGGTCGTGGCCTTTGTCAACACTCTCGCGTCGGTCTGTTCGCCGATGCTTACTATCAACGGGCCGTCTATCAGGTGCGGCCTTAACAAATGTACGAAAGACAAGACCGCCAACCCGATCATAAACAAGAACAGCCCGACCGCCACAGACGAAAATAACGTCTTAATAAAGCGTCCCCACAGCGAAGGCCTTTCATGTTGCGGCGGCGGCGGCATTCCCGAAAAAGCCCCGACCACCGTTTTCATTATCCCGAACGCCCCGACCGAACCGAATATCCCGACGAACAACAATATGAACGCCCAGTTCGCAAAAATGTAAAACAAATAAGCGATCAATTCCATAATTTCGCCACCTTTAAGTTTATTTCGAGAAATAGTATCACGATAATGGCCTATTTCCTGTCAAACCTCATTCTTACTTAGACAACTTCGTTCCAATTAGGCGTCCTCGTCTCAGATCAGGGTTCGTTCGTCTCAATTTGCCAAGAGTCGTCTCAGTTTTGAGACTGAGATGAATGATTCCAAGCCTTTGCCCGTTCCATTTTCGTTCCACAAATTGTCCGTAGTGGAACGGCTTAAAGCATTGCAAATAGGTCGCTTACCGGAATAAATCGTTCCACTTGTGAAAATAGATACCTCAAAATGGAACG
>CAZXTS010000007.1:8663-33698 GCA_964643745.1 uncultured Chloracidobacterium sp. | reverse complement strand
TACAGCCGCCCGACCGCAGCATTCGATTCGCGCCAGTTCCAGTTTGGCGTGAAATTCGGATTTTAGTCCGACCTGCATCCAAACTAAGGCCCGTGGCTCGAATGCTGCGGGCCTTTTTCTTTGCGGAGTTTGACTCGAGGGGTTTGCATAATCAAATTGAAACCGGCTGCCGCGAACGACAGCCGGACTGCATGGGGACATAAGTTAGGAATTAGTCGATCGGCTTTTCAGTTCCTTCCTTCTTTAACTGCCTTTCCTGGCGTCGCTGCTCGAACTGGCCGCGGCGTTGTTCCATACGCTGACCCATTTCCTGCCTCTTGGTCTCGATCTGTTGTCGCTGCTCAGGTGTCAGAACCGCTTCGATCTGCGTGCGAACGATCTCATGATTCTGCTTTGCCTGTTCGCGAAGCTGTTGAGCACGTTGGGTCTGCTCCGGTGTGATCGTGCCTCCCCGGCGAGCCTGCATTACCGACCTCATTTCCTCGCGTACAGCTTCATTCGGCCGATTTGCGTCCCTGATCGCTTTGATCGTCACCTTCTGCTCTTCTGAAAGCTCGACCCCGCGGAGTCCGCCAAAACCGCCGCGCCCAAATTTACCGCCGCGCATTCCTTTTCCAAAGCCACGCTTGCCGCCGCGTTTTTCGGCCTTGTTGTAGGTTTTTCCTTCAGCCTTCGGTGCGGCCTCCGTGGTCTGTGCGGAAGCAGAAACTGCAACACCTCCGACAAGCATGACCGCACCTACAGTTGATAACATTAATTTGCGAATTGACATAATATTTACCTCTTAATTATTTAAACTTCGCCGCTTATGGCTGCAGTCTATGACGCCCGAATTCGTGTAAAAGCCGAATTTATTATGTAAAGAAACGTAATTGATCAAACCCCCGAAACCGTGCTGGGGCCAACGGCGAATTGAACATTGGCATAACAAAAGGCTAAAATGCCGACTTCCGGGATAATTTGCGGAAACTAACTTTATGAGATTTCTTTCAGAGATCAATTGTCCGCAAGATCTTCGTCAGCTAAGGCCCGAAGACCTGCAGGAAGTTGCCGACGAGGTCCGGCAATTTATTATCGATACGTGTTCCCGCGTCGGCGGGCACACTGGAGCATCGCTTGGTGCGGTCGAACTTGCCGTCGCGATGCATTATGTTTTCGATACGCCGAACGACCGGCTTGTTTGGGACGTCGGCCATCAGGCATACGCGCACAAGATCTTGACAGGCCGCCGCGATGAACTGCACACCATAAAACAATTTGGCGGACTTTCCGGTTTCCTTAGGCGGGACGAATCGGAATACGACACGTTCGGTGCCGGGCACGCTTCGACCTCGCTTTCGGCCGCTCTCGGGATGGCCGTCGCCCGCGACAAGACCGGCAAAGATTTTCACGTTTGTGCGTTGATCGGCGATTCGTCGCTCGCAGGCGGAATGGCAATGGAGGCGATCAATCAGGCGGGGCATTTGAAATCGCGTTTGATCGTGATTCTGAACGATAACGGAATGTCGATCGCTCCGGCCGTCGGTTCGCTGAGCGGTTATCTGAACCGCATTAAAGAAGCACAAAGCTATCAGCATCTAAAAGAAGAGATCGGTGATGCTCTTGAAAGCGTTCCGGGGATCGGCGAATCGCTGCGGCGTGCGGCAAAGTCTTTCAAGGACGCGATCGCGGCCGCTGTGCTTCCGGGAGCTCTGGTTAACGAACTTGGTTTCAAATACATCGGCTATGTAGATGGGCACAATGTTCCAGCCATGGTCCGTGCACTTGAGGAAGCGAAGAAGGTTGATGACGGGCCGGTGATCGTCCATGCCCTGACAACAAAGGGAAAGGGTTTCCCGAATCCCGAAAAGAATTATTACGCATATCACGCGACAGGCCCGTTCGACCCGAAGACTGGACTTTCCTACAAATCGAGCAAACCTACGCCGCCGACATATACAAAGGTATTTGGCGACACGATGTGCGAGTTGATGGCCGACGACCCAACGATCGTCGCATTGACGGCGGCAATGCCCGACGGCACAGGCATCGATAAAGTTCTGGAAGCATATCCGGAGCGGGCATTTGACGTTGGGATAGCGGAACAGCATGCCGTCACGTTCTGCGCTGGTATGGCGTGCGAAGGATTGAAGCCAGTTGCCGCTATCTACTCAACTTTCCTACAAAGAGGGTTTGATCAGGTCATTCACGATGTTTGTCTTCAGGATCTTAACGTGACCTTTGCAATGGACCGGGCCGGGATCGTCGGCGCCGATGGGCCGACGCATCATGGCCTGCTCGATATCGCCTATCTTCGTGGCTATCCAAACATTATTTTGATGGCACCTAAGGACGAACGCGAGATGCGGGATTTGATGAAGACCGCGATCGACCATCCGGGGCCGGCTGCATTGCGTTATCCTCGAGGAAACGGAGTAGGTGTGGACATTAGCCAGCCGCCTGTTTCGATCGAGATCGGAAGATCAGAGATCGTCCGCGAAGGTTCGGACGTAGGAATCGTCGCCATCGGTTCAATGGTCGCTCCGAGCCTTGAGGCTGCTGAAAGGCTAGCCTCGGACGGTTTGAATGCAAAGGTAGTCAATGCCCGTTTCATCAAACCACTGGATGCAGAAATGCTGAGCGAACTTGTCCGAACCTGCCGACTGATCGTAACTGTCGAAGAAGCGTATCTTGCCGGCGGATTCGGTTCGGCGGTGATAGAGCATCTGGAATCGACCGGTGAGCTAAGCGGCGTTCGGGTAGTTAGGATGGGCGTTGCCGATGAGATAGTTACGCACGGCGACCCGAAGATTCTTTTAGCCAAATATGGACTAAATTCGGAAGGCATTGCCGAGCGAACCAGAACAGCATTCAATGAGATCAAGGATACGATTCCGCAAAAGCGGCGATTAAAGGTCGCCTAAAATCAAATGAAACAACAGAAGAATAAAAGCAATTTTTTACCCTTCGTAATAATTGGGGTTGTGCTTATAGCGGTCGTCGGGGTGGTCGCGGTCGGAACAGGGCTGGTAGGAGCCGGGCTTTGGTTTTCGACGAAAACCACATCGACCTCACCGACTGATCCCGCGAACAGGCAAGCCAATACGCCAAGGCGCGATCCCGCATCTGCACCTCCGGGAGCAGCTCTCGGTGTGAATACATTGGGACCAGCGACAGCGGTTGTAACAGTCGAAGAGTTTGCTGATTATCAGTGTGGCGCTTGCGCGATCGCCCATCCGGTAATGAAAGAACTGAAGTCAGCTTATGCGGGGAACAGGCATTTTAGGTTCATTTTTCGACATTATCCATTGGCTCTTCCAGCACACGATAAAGCGTATAATGCAGCCGTCGCTACGGAAGCCGCGGGCCTGCAGGGCAAGTTCTGGCAGTTTCAGGATCTTTTATTTCGAAACCAATCCGCATGGACAAGCAACCCTGGATATCTTCAAATGTGGGAAGGTTATGCGTCGTCGATCGGAATGGACGTCGAACGCTTTAAGGCTGATATGGGAGGCTCCATAGCCAAACAGCGCGTAGATGCAGATCTGATGCGAGGACGGGGCCTTGGAGTAAGCTCGACACCAACAGTTTATGTAAACGGCGAGCCGGTACCTGCAAATATTTCGGCATTGAGGGTAGCGGTCGATGCTGCGATCCAAAAAGGCACCGCCGGGCAATAGCCGTTCATTTCGCCGATGACAGAGCAGATCACCGAAAACGAACCTAAGTCGGGCATCTTTAAGGTGCCGCTCGTCGCTTCGCTGATAGGTATTATCGGATTGGCTGACTCGGCCTATCTGACGATAAAGCATTACGCCGGTGAACCGGTCCCCTGTAGTTTGGTCGAAGGCTGCGAAAAGGTCTTGAGCAGCCCATATGCTGAGATCGCCGGGATCCCGATCGCCGCGGCTGGTGCGGCTGCCTATTTTGCTGCCTTTTCATTCGCGGTGCTCGCCGCATTTGGCAATCGTTCGGCATGGAACCTATTTGGCCTGATGTCGATCGGAATGGCTGGTTTTTCGGCTTGGCTTATTTATCTGCAGGCATTCGTTATCGAAGCCTTCTGCCAATTCTGCCTTCTGTCTGCTGCTACTTCCCTTTTACTTTTCATCTGCTTTATCGGCTCCAAATTGATAGCAGATCGGAGCGATTCTGCTGAAACCAAAGACTAGATTTCTGCGAAAACTTCCTTGAGCGGCAAAATGTTGCCGCTCAGCCATTTCGGCAGCAGTGGTATTTGGAATTTTTTGGGGCGTGCCCAAGGTCACTGTGTTCATCTTTCGCGCGTGTTTCGAATCTTGCAAAGCTATCCGGCTTGGCTTTTTATGATTTTTTGGGTAGTTTAAGGATGTCAGATCTATATCGATTTTGATGTCGCAAAACATCCTAAAAAGAATTGCTAACGGAGATCAAAGTGCGGTTCAGGATTGCCTGAAGTCGTATGGCGGCTTGGTATGGTCGCTTGCCCGTAGGATGCTTCGCAACTCTGATGACGCTGAGGATGCGGTACAGGAGATATTTGTAGACGTATGGAAGAACGCGGCCAGGTATGATGAGGCCCAATCTTCCGAAACCACTTTCGTGGCTATGATCGCCCGGAGGCGGTTGATCGACCGGATCCGTTTTACACAGCGGCGTATTTCGGCTGATTCGATCGATGATATGTTGACGGAACCTGCAAGGACTGGCGATGCAGATATCCAAACGCTGGTCGAAGGCCGTGAGGCATTCAGGGCTCTTAAGGGGCTTCGCCCCGAACAGCAACAGGTGCTGCAGCTCTCGATAGTGCAAGGGCTTTCTCATCAGGAGATCGCAGATGCAACGGGAATGCCGCTTGGGACAGTCAAAACACACGCACGGCGTGGGCTTTTGCAGGCTAGGGAATTAATGGGAGTAGGAGAACTTGGCAAGGAGGCGAGTGTATGACGAAAAAATTTGATGACCGAACACTCGATCTCCTTTGCGAACAGGCTCTTTACGGTTTGACCGAAGAACAACTTCGCGAGCTGGGAACTTTGGACGAGAAAGCTTTGGGTAGTTTGGACGCGCAGGAGCTGGAACTTACGGCTGCAAGGTTAAGCTTGATCGGCATTGAGGAAACCGCCCAGCTTCCTGAGCATCTTTTCAGCAAAATACTTGCCGATTCGAAAAGTCACATTAAAGTCGAACAAAACGTTTTCACAAAACCGCGAACCGAACCGGTTTCGCCTAAAGAAACGTCCGGTGGACTTTTTGGATGGCTAGGATGGGCGGCTGCCGCGGTTGCATGTATTGCTCTCGTCGTGACTATCTTCAACACTCGTGGCACGACCGAGGTCGCCGGCCCGACTCCTCCGGTACAGACGAACGATGTCTTAACGCCGGCACAACTGAGGCAACGGCTGATCGAAACGGAACAGGCACTAGTCCGAGCCGAGTGGGCCAAAGGCAATGTACCCCAAAGTGAAGGCATTTCCGGCGATGTCGTTTGGAGCGATTCGAAGCAGGAAGGCTTTATGCGGATCAAGGGCCTGCCGGTGAATGATGCTGCCAAAGAACAATATCAACTTTGGATCTTTGAGGACGGCAAACTTGAAGCTCATCCGAAAGACGGTGGTGTCTTTGACGTAAATGATGCGGGCGAAGTGATAATCCCAATAAATGCCAAGCTGAAGACGATCGATCCAAAAGCCTTTGCGATCACCGTTGAGAAGCCGGGCGGTGTCGTTGTATCCGAACGAGACAAGATCGCCGGTCTCGCCGCCGTGAAATCAAGCCAGACCTAATTCCGTATTAACAATCATTAGCAATTCGAATCAAATTGCCCGTGCGGATCTGCTTCTCGATGCGATGGCGGCCCTTTCTCAGCCGGCGGAGACATCCAAACCGCTGTTACAAAAGAGGCCGTCGTCGAGTTTATGAAGGAACTGAACGGCGTTCGCGATGGCAACCCGATAATGCAAACGGGTCGTTTTTGTTTCCTCTCACATCACTGATCACTTTTTGACCAGGACCACAGCGGATTGCTCTGCATCAAGCATCTTGGCATAAAACTGCTTGACCTTGTTGTACTCTGCGGCTGGTATCATACTCCGTTTCATTTGATAAGAACGCGAGAAGTACAGTTTTCCGTCCTTCATCTCAAATGTGGTCTTATAGCTTCCAAATGGAGACTCAAGCGAGATCGCCTCTGGCAGTTCGTCGATCTCAAAACCATCGGGAAGGGTAAAGACGACAGTCTCGCTCATCATTCCCGAATCAAGCTCGATCGGGTTTGCACGTTTGTTCTCGGTCAATGCGACCGCATTGCGGCGGCCAACGACGACCGGTTTGAATATAAGCAGCCGCCCCTGCATCAGCTGTCCATAGCGCGGGACGGAAAATTCGACATCAAGGTCAAATGCTGCATCGATTTGCCGATCTGCGGACTGAAGGTCAACAAGCTTCGCACCGGTTGAGCCGCGGGTCAACCAACCCTCGATCGCCTTGCGGTAGTCGCCGACAGACATCCCGCGCATCTCACGACGAAATGAGGTCGAAGTTTGCCCTTTCGCTCGCTCTGCGATCGTTCCTTTTAGTTCGCCAAGTTCGCTAAGTTCTACGTTGATAAGGCGTTCAAGCAGATCAGCCTCCGGCGGGGTGACGGGCATTTTGGCCAGTCCGCCATTCTCTCCGGCGATGATCAGCCCCTTACTGCCCTGCAGATAATCGGGCAGATCACCGACTGGTGTAAACTGGTCGGTCGCATCAAAGATCAAAAGCCTGCCCAGCGTTGGATGGGTCATTACGGTGGGGGATTTCGTTTCGTCGCTTACCTTTACCGCGATAATGCAGTGATTGAACTGACGCGGGGACGCCCATTCGGATTTTACGTAGTTTGGGTCGCCGGAATAGATAGCGATCGGATAGGCTTCTATGGCGAGCACCTTCAGCAGTGCTCGCATTAAGTTAGCTTTGTCTTTACAATCGCCGTAACCTCGATTAAGGACCGTAGTTGACGGTCGTGGTTTATACCCGTTGCCGTGGCCGACACCTATGTCGATCGAGATATATTGCAAATTCTGAACATACGTTCCGATAGCCCGGATCTTATCAAGTTCTGTCTTGGCCCCGGCCGTCAACTCCCTGGCTTTGGCGGCCATCTTGTCATCGATGATCACCTGCGGATCGTAAAGAGCACTTGCCCACCGCGAAACGTCCAGCCAGTCTGCGAACGCTTTATTGACGCCTTGTGACGAGTTTTCCGGAAAGTAGTTCACGGCTATCCGAGGAGCAAGGTTTACTATCGAAGGGCTAAGCGGTTCCGGCGGGATCGGCGGGAGGTTTCGAAGTTCCCAAACGTAGGTATTACCCGACTGCTGCGGCTGGATCGCGGCGTGATTAAACGTTGTTGAGTTTGCACTCCACCCTTGCGGAAGTGCAAGGCTGTATCTGGAAACAAGAGCCGGCAGCCGCGTTTGAAATCGGTATATGTCCTGATAAAAAAGCGGCGGATCTTCCGATACGATCGAATAAGCAAAGACATCTCCAGCTTGCGCATCACGCGTGGCATCGATCACTTTCAGGCGACCCTCGTTGTAGACATCGTCCGTATCGGAAATTATGTCGAGAACCGATTTCTTGTTGTACTCTTTTGCCTGAGCATTTCCGCGAATAAGCCACGCTTCGATCGATCTGACCTTTCCTGAACTTACAAGGTAATATGCTCGCGCGATCGCGAAGCTTCTGCCTTCATTATTAAGGAGACGGATCGCCCGGTTCTCGGTCGTAACAAGCTTTCCATCGGAACCGAGTGCGACAGACTGTTCGTCGTGAAGAACGACCGCTGGGACATCCTTATCATATCCCGGTAAAGAGTTCGTAAGTGCCTGGCGAACCCAACCCGGGGTCTGTGCCCCTGCAGTACTCACCAAAAGCAGTGCAAGAACTAGCGTGGAAATACGAGCATATATCATTCTACTTCTCCAAATAAGGACCAGATCACTTAAAACATCGAACAGGCGACAACTAGTTCGCTTGCGGTTTGATCATCAGCGAATGCGTATCCGCCTTGTGAAACTCGTCGAAGAGGGTCTTTAAGGCTGAATAGACCGTGACCGGGAATAAAACATTGTTTCCGGCACCGAAATGGAATTCGCGCTCATAACGGATGACGTTAGCCGTCTTTTCGTAATGAATTCTGATCTCGACCGAGCCGATCTTCTTTGGATCGGCTATGTCGCTTGGCCTTTCTCCGGCGTCCAATTCATAACCCTTCGGCAATTGAATCTGAATATCGTCTTTTTCCGACCAAGGATAAGGAATGTAAACGTCATAAACCCTGGTGTCGGTTGAGAATACCGGATTTGACCCCGTTTCAAAAAACCCAGGTTGGAACAAGAGCCTCCGTCCGGCCTTTTGAGCATAATTCGGCACCTTTATCTTGTATTGATATACGAGCGGTTTCGAATTGTCATCAAAATTTTCGATCGAGACCGACGTGATCTCCGCCGTACTCATTCGAGCCTTTATCTCATCCCGCAAGTTCTCCTCGCGCTTCGCATCTGAATCTCTATATTGATCTCTACGTCGCGATATTGCCTGGTGGCCGTCATATTCTACTTTGACCGTTCCTTCAAGCGTTCCGTCTTCCGACAAGGTCAATCGGGCGGTTCGTTTTGCAGGCGATTTCGTATGGTCGGTCATTTGCGGCCTAGTCCACAAATAGCCTCCGTCACCGACCAACATGGAGTTCGCATTCTCGCGATACCAAGGCGTTTGTGCGTACGGCAAATAGGGCACACCTGGACTGAAGAATTTCCATTCTCTTCCGACCTTGACCGCGATGCTGGACGGTTCGACAAAGTTTCGGAAAGGATATTTGTCCGGGCTAAAGAAATTCTCGCTTCGGTCGGATGTCAAAGCTATCGTCACCTCGAAGCCTGCGGCCTTTGCGATCGAAGCAAACAGCAGATCGATAAACATGGTCGAACCGGTTTTCTGCCGAAGTACGTCATCTGCGTCCCTTATTTTGATCCTATCGCGTTGTTCCTCCGTTAAAGTGCGATCATAAGAAATATTTCTGATCTCCCTTTGGGTATAATCGTAAATTCGTTTTAGTTTTTCATCTTCGCTGGTTACTCCGGACGTTAGTTGTGTGGCCAATTGCTTGATGTCCTTGTTCGGTTTGGCCATTTTTTTCATTACAGCATCCCATCCGAGGCTTAGATTATTCCAGACCAACAATCCGCCAAGTGTGTTGTAGGAAACATAGGCCCATTTGCGTACTTCGTCATCCGGCGGCATATAGGGTTCTTCTTTATATGCCGGGACGTCTAGCATGGTCGCAACCTGATAGCCCTTTTCTCGTGGGTCATCGCGGAAGCGGGCTTCGGGCAGGTTGTACCAATTGAATCTGAGCGTTTGCTTGCCGAAAGGACGGATGTAGTAGGTCACTTTCTGCATTGGAATGTCTCGCTGAAAGTAAAGCCGTTCGCCACCTACCGAATCATCCTTAATCGTCTCGACATACTGATATTCGACGATCGCTCCCGGCTCTATACCTGGAACCGCAAAGGACTTCGCAAGAACGCGTGCCTTACCCTGCCTTGCTATCTCACGCTCAAATATATCTGATTGCTGCAACTCTACAGTAGTACCATCGACCTTGATGACACGAGCCGCAACATCCTCGATCTTCTTGCCTTTCGTAAAAGGAATGTCGAGTTTGCTAAATTTCTCACGTCCCCGCTCGTTGAAGATCTTGAGCCGGACATAATGCGATATAGTAAGGCGCGAAAGTTTGCGGTCGTCCATCCTGGTCTCCCAGAATATTGCTTCCGCGTCAGCATCTTTCTCGACCTTGGGTTCGGTCATTGCCAATTCGGCAGGCGTAACTGGACGCCACTTTGTGTCTTGTGCGACTACAGGGGAAAAAGCGAACGACACGATAAGCGCCACTGGCAATACAAATAGAACGGAAGATCGGCTTCTCATAGATACCTCAAATTTTTTATTTTTTCAGGGTCGCGGAGACTTCTAGGGTAAAAACCGCCGCGGACGAAATGGCAGAGTAGACACTTCTTATTCGGAAATTGGGTTTAGTTTAGCGAAAACTGCTATTTCACGTCAAGATTTTTCGTAGTTCTTCTGAACCCGCCGTTCCTATATGCTATAATTCGGTTTTTCAAAACATCAGATCTATAACCAAACTTCATCAGGAGAGGTCAATATTTAGTGGATACAGCTAAGTTACACGAACTTTTGGGCGCCGAGGCCGAGAGCCTAATGGGCCATGTTTGCAAGACGATATCAAAGGACCAATTGCACCTTCCGGGTGGTGATTTCGTTGACCGCGTAGTTTCACAATCGGATCGTACGCCGGCTGTGCTTCGTTCAATGCATACGCTTTTTAGCGGCGGACGTCTCGCCGGCACAGGTTACCTTTCGATCTTACCGGTCGATCAGGGCATCGAACATTCTGCGGGTGCTAGTTTTGCACCAAATCCGCAATATTTCGATCCGGAAAATATCGTCAAGCTGGCGATCGAAGGTGGCTGCAACGCTGTTGCCTCGACTTATGGTGTTCTTGGTTCGGTCGCGCGCAAATTCGCGCACAAGATCCCCTTTATTGTAAAGATCAACCATAACGAACTGTTGACGTATCCGAACGCCTTTGACCAAGTTATGTTTGGGACGATCGATCAGGCTCGCGACATGGGTGCGGTCGCGGTTGGTGCTACGATCTATTTCGGCTCGGATAACGCGACCCGGCAGATCACCGAGGTGGCAGAAGCGTTTGCCTACGCGCATGAACTCGGTATGGCAACGATCCTTTGGTGCTATTTGCGGAACTCGAAGTTCAAGACCGCAGAAGGCGACATGCACACGGCCGCAGACCTGACGGGCCAGGCAAATCACCTTGGTGTAACGATCCAGGCAGACATTATCAAACAGAAATTGCCCGAGAGAAACGGCGGATATAACATTCTGAACACCGAAAGCAGCTACGGAAAGACGAATCCGAAGATCTATTCCGAACTGACCAGCGACAATCCGATCGATCTGGTGCGTTATCAGGTCGCTAACTGTTATATGGGCCGTTCCGGTTTGATAAATTCCGGCGGCGAATCAAAAGGCGCAAGCGATCTTGCGGATGCGGTTCGTACGGCGGTCGTAAATAAACGCGGTGGCGGCACAGGCCTTATTTCGGGACGCAAAGCTTTCCAGAGGCCGATGAACGAAGGCGTTGAGCTTTTGAATGCTATCCAGGACGTTTATCTTTCCCGCGAGATCACAGTAGCATAACCGTTTCAGGGGAACCGGCCGTGAGCACAATGCCGGTTCCCGTTAACAACATCTGACAGACGAATATGAAAAGCAGCTCCGCGTGGAAATATGCGCTAATTCCGGCGGTGATAGTTGGAACACTCGCGATGCTGCCGCAGATCAGCCTCTGGCGTTCGGCCGGTGAAAATTGGGCCGGTTCATACGCTGCTGCCAACTATGACGAGGTCGCATATTCGGCTTATGTCAATGGTCTCGTAAACGGCAAGCCCAGAAAATACGATCCGTATATGGGTCGCGTGGCGGAGCACGAATCTATTTTCTCACTTCAGTTTATCCCGGCTTACTCGATCGCGTTCGCGGCCCGAACGCTTGGCGTCACAACTTCGACGGTTTTCATTGCTCTACACCTATTGATCGGGTTATTCGCGTCGTTGTCTATCTTTTGGCTTCTGTTAAGAATAACGGAAAACGGATCGGTTGCGGCGGGCGGAACCTTGGTTGTTCTGTGCTTAGGAACCGCGGTAACGCTCGAAGGAGCATTTCGCGAACTTGTGGGCGGCGGGCTAGTTATCGAATATTTCCCCTTTCTTCGCAGATACCAACCCGGTTTCGGCTTTCCGATATTTTTCGTGATGTGTGCAGCGTCCTGGTTTGCTTTTGATACAAGATCTAAACATCGTTTTGCCTGGTTCACTGCATCGGGACTTCTCTTTGCCATTCTTGTTTTCTCTTACTTCTATTTATGGACAGCGGCGTTGGTTTGGCTCTTTGCGGTCTTTGCTTTTGCAATCATATTCTCTGTTGACGATCGACGGACGATCGTTCGCGGAAGTTTAATTGTCACGGGAATTGCGGTCGCAGCCATCGCGCCGTATCTATATCTTTTGAGCCTTCGATCCCGCAATTCGGACGAGGTTCAGCTTCTCGCGTTTACTCGCGAACCTGATTTCACCGCTCCGACAATAGTTGTCGCTATAATTTCTCTAGTAGCGGCTGCATTGCTTCATTATTTGCGCCGCATCGATGGTCGATCGCTTCCGGCCTTGTTCGCTTTTGCGTTCCTTGCGGTCCCGTTATTCGTGCTGAATCAACAAGTGATCACAGGCCGTTCCCTTCAGCCGGTCCATTACGAGATCTTCATCGCGAACTATTGCGTACTGGCTGGTGTCGTGATCATTCTTTGGCTGGCCCTTCGCGGAGTCGGAGAAAATCTGAGGGTGGCCGCCGTCGTTTTCGTTGCTCTTGGTTTAGCGGCAGCGGTATGGGGCGGCTTTGAGGCGATGCGGGGAGTTGAACGAAATCGCGGAATGGTCGCCGTTCGCGAGGCAGTCTTTCCGGCGACCGAGTTTATTCGCGAAGACAGTCGGAACGTCAACGAGCCGCCGGTCGTTCACTCGGCAAATCCTATAATCGCGAGTTTTGTTCCCACGGTCGTACCGGCTCGGATCTTGTGGACGCCGCATCTTGTTGCAGGCGGTTCGGTCAGTGAAACTGAGGCTAAAAAGCAGTTCTATCGCTATCTATATTTCTCAGGCTTCAAAGCTGTCGATCTTGAATCAGCACTACGCATCAGATGGTTCGAAATGCTGGCTGCGGTCTTCGGCGGAGGTCGGGCTCTCCCTCAATTAGGCGGCGCAAATCATCCGATCACAGAAGAAGAAATAGTCGCGGAAGCAAAGCTTTACGGCGATTTCGTCGATTCGGGAGGTCATGCGATCGCCTATGACCCGCAATTAAACTACTTCATTATCCCAATCGACGAAGAGCCCGATTTCACGCACCTCGACCGCTGGTACGAACGCGATCAAGGCACGATAGCCGGGCTTTTTAAGGTGTTCAGGCTAACGCCAAGACAATGATCTACTTCGTAGAATAACTGCGAAAGATCGTCTCGATCCAGGTATTTGTATTTATAAATCCTGAGCCCGCTTCTTTGTATTTTTCAGGCGTGCCATCCGCCTTCAATTGATCTAGAGTCTTTCCCGCTGCCATGCCTTTTCGAACAAGAAGCGAAGTTTCGATCAACATCAGATGATAATCACGAAGATCATCGATCGTTCCCAATCGACCATGACCAGGAATTATCTTCGCATCTGCCGGGATCATCTGGATCAGGTATCCAATGTTCTGTATCAGCCCATCTACAGTGCCGCCGCTTTCAAGATCTACGAACGGAAATCTGCCGAGAAAAAAATCATCACCGAGATGAAAAACATTTGACGAAGTGAAATGCAACACGGTGTCTCCGTCCGTATGCCCTTTCGGCAGATGGATCGCTTTGATCTTCTCGCCATTGAAATAGACATTCATTCCGGCGCCGTAGGTGAACATCGGTAGGGCGACCTTGGGCGATGGTGTTCGCGGCTGCCCGCGAAACATCGTTGTTTCTTCCATTCGCTTTCGGACATTATCGTGTGCAATTATGATCGAATCTGCCCCGAATATTTCGTTACCGCCGGTGTGATCGCCATGCCAATGCGTATTAAAAATAAACCGGGGTTTATCGGAACCCAATTTCGACAGCTCAGCTTTGATCCGGTCGGCAACATTTGCAAACTGGGTGTCGATCATCAAAATTCCATCAGGCCCGACCGAAAGGCCGATGTTTCCGCCCTGGCCAAACAGAACATATACATTTCCAGCGACCTTTTCTGTGCGGAAATTCTGTTGCTGAGCGATCTCCGCGTGGCCTTTCAGCAAGTTCGTATGACCGAAAGCGAAAGGTGCCGCCATACAAATGGCAATTACCGCTGATACATATTTCTTCATCGTTGTTTTCCTCCAAGCTACAAAACTACCAATATGTGATGCGTCGCTTCGTCGGCAATATTAGATGTATCGTCCGCGAGTCGGCTGATAAAGCCCTGTTAAAAAAGGGTTTGTCGTTCGCTCATTGCCGACAGTAGTTTCAGGGCCGTGGCCTGAATAAACCGTAAATTCATCGCCGAGCGAAACTATATTCGTCATTATCGAATCGATCAATTGATCGTGATCACCGCCCGGCAGGTCTGACCTTCCAACCGAACCTTGGAACAGACAGTCGCCAACAAAGACTTTTTTGTGTCTCTTCTCAGCAAATACGACGTGTCCACGCGTGTGCCCCGGGCAATGCCTGACCTCAAATTCAAGTTCGCCGACCGCATAGACTTCTCCATGCTGCCAGTTTCGCGTCAATTTTGGCGGCGGTTCGTAAGCAAACCCGAGTGCCGCCAACTGTGACTGAGGAATTCCCATGAACATCGGTTGAGCAGGCAAACCATAATAAAGGTCCTCATCGTCCATGTGAAGCAAGATCTCAGCATCCGGAAAAGCTTTGTACAAAAACGACACGCCGCCGACGTGATCCAAATGCCCGTGCGTCAGGGTGATCGCTTGCAGTTCAAGTCCATTGGAATTTAGATACTCTGAGATCTCGGGTGCCGCATCACCTGGATCGATGCATATTGCACTTCGCGTTCTTTCACACGCGACGACCCGCGTGTTCTGTTGAAATGCGGATAGAACAAATTTTTCAACGATCATTCTGATACAAGGTTATCAAGGTAGGGGTCAACGGCGAAATCGTCCGTCTTTCGATCAGTCAAAATAAAGTGGATCGCCGTTCTATAGGTATCCGCATCCGGCTTACCGGGAAAACAAGGTGTTTCGGCCTCATCAAGGCTTAGATACATCACCAACGTGCTCATCAACATCCAAAGCAATATCTCTTCCGGCGGCCCGATCGGATTATGCTCAATTATCGACCGCCGGTCTTCCCGAATTCCTTCGCAGATACGAGCAAACTCAGCTTCGCTTATATGAGCCATAAATTAAATTAGACCACAATCCGAAAATGATGCACAGTGAACTGATTTGAAACACTTTGAAGAGGCATCAAAACACGGAACGTATCATTTGCGAACATCGCGTTTTTAAACCGAAATTCATCGTTGTTCTAAATACAGGAGTTAAACAAATGCGACGAATGCGAGAGCCGTGGCACAAACTTTGCAATTGGTACGAATAACGGAATGATTTGTTTCCGGTTTCATATCGAGTTTGGTCAACTGAAGGAACGCTGACGGCAGATCAACACGGTGGTTGCCGGTGTCGCGGAGACGAGTGTGTCCCGCACGGTTTGGGAAAAGGCCCGAATTGCTTGGGGGAAATCTTCGAGTGTGGGCACGAAGACTGAGTCGGGTCTTTTCTCAATTTGAGTTTTTACGATCTTTGAAAACCTTGGCCGAATGCTTCTTTCTTTTCTTAATAGGGTGAACATGATCTATAACGATCAATTTTTTTCCTCTCACATTCCTTCCTAACAGAACGTTAGCCATTGGTTTTCATCGGAGATGCCGGGTCATCGCATTGCGATCGCCCGGCTTTTATTTTTTATAGGTTCGGCAACTAATTCGGTTCCTCATACATAATATAATGGCTCCGTTCCATGCCCAGCTTTTCGTATACAGCCTGAGCATTTGAGTTTTCCGATTCTACATACAGCCGAAACCCGCAAACGCCGCCGGCCGCTTCCGCACGCTGTTTAACGAACTCATAAAGGTCACTGTAAATTCCCTTTCCACGGCCTTCCGGTCGGATATACACGCTTTGGATCCACCAAAACCAGGCGTTTCGCCAGTCGCTCCATTCGGTCGTTACCATTAAGCCGCCGATAATATTACCTTCGTCTTCGGCTACGACATAAAACCCTTTACGGTCATCTTCAAAGACCGCCGAAACGCCCTTCGACAACACGCCATGGCTCAATTGTTTTCCTTCAGTTTCGATGGCCATCGCCTGGTTGAATTCGACCAGGTCACTGATATCTTCCGGAACGGCGATTCGTATTTCCATTGTTTTCTTAAGCCTCTGGACCAAATAATAGCATTGATTGGCGTCGCATCACCGAAAGGGTATCCCACTCGTCAGCATCGATCTATTTCGTGCCGAGGATCTTCCGCCTAAGCCATTCGCCAAAGAAATCGAGTGTCGTAACGAGAACCAGAATAAAAAGTAAGACTGCCGAAAACTTGTCCCATTGGCCGAATTCCTGATAGGTGTGCAGCAGCAGGCCGATGCCGCCGGCTCCGACGTATCCGATGATCGCCGCCGAACGAATATTGTATTCCAGCATCCAAAGAACGTGGCTGGCAACGAGCGGCTTTACTTGCGGTAACAGGCCGAATTGAAATGCCTGGACGGCGTTTGCACCCGACATACGAAGTCCGTCCGGCACCTCGGTATCGATCGATTCAAAAGCATCGCTGAAAAATTTCCCCAAATAACCGATGCTGTAAAACGTCAATCCGATCACACCCGCAAGCGGATTTGGGCCTACCACGGCAACCGCGATCAAAGCCCAGATCAAACTCGGAAGTGTCCGAATAACATTTAAGATCATCCGAACGATCAGATTCAGCCATCGCGGTGCGACCGTTTGTGCTCCGGCGACCGCAAGCGGCAACGCGATGACCGCCGCGAAAAGCGTTGCTAGTACGGCGATCTGTAAAGTTTCACCTAGAGCCGAAATTATCTGTGGGGCTGCCGAAAAATCAGGCGGGAAAAATTTCGCGGCAAATCGTTTAAGATTCTCGAAATAATTAAGATCGCGTCCCGAACCGGCCAAAGCAGGAAGCGAAACGACCACTGCGATCGCGAAAAGCAGCAAGGTAGCGCGAAACGCTGTGAAGCGTTCACGCCAGGTCAGTTTGGGGATCGGATCAGCTTTGGCCACTATCTTTCGATTGTACGAAGCGACCAGCCATTCGGGAAATCCGGCCCGATCTTAAGTTCGACGTCAGCAAAACGCTCGACAAGTTCCGTGTCGTGAAGAACGGCGATCACCGTTTTGCCTCGTTCAATGCAAAGACCTCGGAAACGCGAAAGGACCTGTTCGGCGAGTTTCAGATCAAGATTGGATGTCGGTTCATCGGCGAGGATCACGCTCGGATCTTGCAGCAGGACACGTGCAATGGCAGTACGCTGCTGTTCGCCGCCCGAGATACTCCGAACTGGTTTATGACAAAGTTCGGCAAGCCCGAGTTCCATTAACAGCTCGAATGCCTGATGCTTTTCGGGTGAACCAAACGTGAATAGGGTCTTCCACCACGGCTGGCTTCCTAAGCATCCACAGAGCACATTTGTCAGCACGCTTAGTTCGTTGGTGAGTCGGAGATGTTGAAAGACGGTGCCGATCTCGGTCGGCAGATCATTGAAAAATTGAACAGAGCCCTCGGTAGGTTCGATCTGTCCGCGAAGACAGGCAAGTAGACTTGTCTTTCCGGAGCCAGAAGGTCCTGTCACCGCGAGGAAACTGCCCGCCGGAAGCCGCCAAAACATTCGCTCGAACAATCGTTTACCGCCGCGTTCGAGCGAAAGTCCTTCGGCCCGGACCGCCGTTTCCCCGGGTGAAATTGTTGCTGTTCGGGTAGTTTCCATTTAGTTCGGAACGACAGAAAGTGCTTCCTTCAATGTTTTCAAATGTTCTTCCTGGTTCGCTTCGACCAGCTTTGACGTAAACAGCTTGTCTCGAAGTTCAGTGTTCCCGGCATCGTTCAACGAAGCGATCGCCTGTTTCAGCTTTTCGCGGTCCGCTCCGGTTATCGTCTTTCGAACTGCGATTATATGTGTCGGCACGTCACCTTGCTCCTGTACCCGTTTAAGCTTTGCTCGTTGCTCATCTGTCAGATGTTTATTTTCGTCGAGTACGTAATAGCTGACCGCGGCCGCTTCGGATTGCCCGTTCAAAACGCGCTCGACCGCCGAGACATAACCTGTCCCGTAAAACACATTGCCAGCACCAAAAAACTCTTCCGGGTCGGCCTTTTCTGAGACAAGACCTTTCTTTCGAAGATCCCACAAAGGGATCACGAAACCCGATGTGCTCGTCTTGCTGGCAAACGCGATCGGCTTCCCTTTCAGATCTTCGATCTTCGTATATGGCTTTTCTTTGAGCGCGAGCCAGTAGCTTTTGTAGGTCGTCTTGCCGTTGATCTCGCCGACCATCAGCAGTTCCGCATCCTTTGCATTGATCAGATCATTGCCGCTCAGATAACCAAGATCGATGGTTCCGTTCGAAAATCCTTCGTTAATAACCGCAGCCGACAGCGGAATGATAACCTCGACCGGCCTGCCAAGCTTCTCGCTCAAATATTTCTGCAGCGATTCGCGTTCGGCCATCATCTGATCCGGATTCTTGTCCGGTTTCAGGGCAATGACGACCTTCGACGTGCCGGCCGAAGAATTCGCCATATTCGTGGAATTCGACGCCGGATCAGAGCCGCAGCCTGAAACCAGGGCCGCCAGAGTTATAAGAACGATCGAAAAAGTAATATTTGTATTCATAGATTCAACTTAACATTCGCTGTAAACGCAGCCTTCTGGCGCAATTCAGTGCATTCTTGAACTTGAAAAGACGTCGTCAACCACGGCAACCGAATCGCCGATCCGGATAGGTGCATTTTCGGGCAAATGCCATTCCGAGTAGTTTAGCTCGATCACCCGTTCGGTCAGCTGCTGAAATTCGCTGCTGTCAAAGCTCAACTGCACTTTCCCTGCTCGCATGTGTGCAACGCCGCATACTTTACAGAACCACAGATCGACTGTGCTTTTCCGGTTCTCCTTTTCAGTCATAAAGCGATGTTCCTTAAGGTGCAGATCAAAAATTTACTTTTACTCCGGCCTGCACCAGCCGAGGGCTTGACGGCAAAATGCCGCGAACTCGATCGACAATGTGGAGCCTGTCAAAGATATTCTTGCCGGTCACAAAAAACGTCGTCTTGATCTTCTCGACTCGGTAATTCGCCGTTGCGTTCCAATAGGTCTGTGCCGGAATTGCACCGCGCTGGCCGTTCGCCGTCGGGTTGACGGTGTTCAGATCGTCGCCGAATTGGCGACTGACGTAATTGTTCTCAATGAACGCCTCGAATCCTTTCGCGTGCGCGTAGCCGATGCTGGTCGTCAATAGCTGTTCAGGAACATACGGCAGCCGGTTTCCCGTGATCGGAATTGTGGCGTTGACCGAGCTAAATCGCGTACCGCGAAATTCGGCGACAGGCAGCCATGTGTATGCAGTCCTGATAAAGATATTGTGTTCAGAAAGAAAGAACGCGCTCGAATCGAACTGCCCCGAGAATTCAAAGCCCTGCTGAAGCGTCTCGCCGCCATTCGTCAGAGTTGCCCCCACGCCTCCGGCCAAGCTCGCCGGAACTATCTGGTTTTCGTAATCAAGCCTGAAGATCGTCCCTTCGAACCGCATCCCCTTGACCGGATTCGTCCGAACGCCGAATTCATAGTTCCAGCTTCGCTCAGGTTCAAGTTCCAGAACGCCGCCGTTGTTGCCGATGATGTCCTCGGCCCGCGGTGGAGAAAATCCGCGATGGACGCCCGCAAAGATCGTCGTTTGGGCTATGCCGGAATACGCAAAACCGATTCCCGGTATGATCTGGTTGACGGTTGTCCGGCCCTCGGCAATAGGTGAAGCAAGAGGATTGCGGCGAAGGATGTTGATTCGTTCGAAACGAATCCCCGGCGTGATCGAAAGATCACCAAAGATAAACCGGTTTTGAACAAAACCGGCCGTCGCAAAGTTTTGGCGGACATTGATCTCGGAGGCAACGCCATCGCGGCTCGACGGGAGATTGCCGTTTAACTGACGCCTGAATTGATCTTCCCAGTGAAGCCGAAAACCGGCCTGCAACTCGCCGCGAGCATTTCGCCCGAGGTCGTATCCGTGATCAAAGCGCGGTTCCACTCCATATGTTTCATATTCGCGAAGCCGTCCCTCGTTGCCGCAGGTCGTATTAAGATCGGCCATGCTCAGGCAGTCCGGATCGACATTTAACCGGTTCGGCCGCTGTCCCGAATTCGACGACTGCCGCCACCAGTGACGTTTGAAATGATTTGCGTAAAAGTTCGTGGTCAGGAACGTTCTCGACCCAAATACCGCAGCGTGCGATGCAGAAAACCCGAAACGGTCGCCGTAAAAGAAGTCATTGCGGAACGGATTTGCACGCGGATCTGCAGCATATTCTGCAATAGTTAAACCCGAGTAAGTAACGTTTGAATCCTCGCCGTAGTAGCTGAATTTGAACGTCAGGGCGTTCTTGTCGTTCAATGTCTGAACGATCTTTGTAGAGATGTCATTCAGTTTTGAATTTATATTCTCGCGTGCCCCATCGCCTTGCTTGCGTGTGTAATTCACAAAGATACCTGTTCGCTTTATCGTACCGCTACCTGTAAAACTGCCGTTAAAATACGAACGGTTTCCGCCGATTAGCTTTAATGCGAACGAAGGCTTTTCGGTCGGGTTCGGAGTTTGGTAGTTGATAACACCGGCGATCGTCTGCGGGCCATAGGCGATCTGGCTCGAACCTTTTAAGACCTCAACCGATTCGTATCGCTCGATCGGTGGATGATAATACGAAGCATTGTCGCCATAAGGTGCATAAGCGATCGGGACACCGTCTTCGAGCAATAGAACCTTTGTCGAACGCGTCGGATTGGTTCCCCGAATGCCGATGTTCGGCCGTAAACCAAAGCCCTCTTCATCTTTAACGTTTATGCCCGAGATCGTTCGGAGTGCCTCGGAAAAACTGAAAAAGCGGCTGTTGTCGAGCGTCAGACGGTCAAGCCGCTCGATGGATCCTGGAACTTCGGACAGTGAATCACGGGTGCCGTTCAAATAAGCGGCTTTAACAGATACTTCGGCGGCGACCGGCGCCGGCGCTAGTTCGATCGATATAGCCTCCAATGACGGAAGATCGAAAGACCTGGTCCATCCGCCAAAACCAATTGCAGTTGCGCTTATCCTAAAGCGGCCAGCCGGAATCCCGGTTAACTTAAAGCTGCCTTCTGCACCCGACACGGACTCGCGCCGAAACCTGAGTTGTAGATGTTCGACCACGATCGTCGCACCGGGAACGCCAGCTCCATTCGCGTCAATTACACGGCCATTAAGTTCTTCCTTGTTTTGGCCAAATGAAATGCCGCATAAAGCGACCAAAATAAATATTGAAGTGATAATGTTGCCTGTTTTCATTCTTTTTTCTGTTCGATCTTTTGATCAGGTAGCGGTTCGATCTATGGGCGCGGCAACAGCCCTTTGTTTCAAACGTTTGACCTGACGCCCGCGGAATACAACTGCTCGGACAAAACATCGAAGACCATAAAATATGATCTTAATGAAAATGATTTTCATTTCCAATAAATGATAAGATATGCGCTTTCACGGCGTATGTCAATCAGACCCCACCTAAAATTTGAACAATTAAAAAGGCGGGCCGAAGCCCGCCCCGAAGACCACTGTTGAAGACAACTATTTTCCGGTGAAATTTGGGGCTCGCTTATCGAAGAACGCCGCAACGCCTTCTTTGAAATCGGCCGAGCGGCCTGATTCAAGCTGACATTCAGCCTCAAGCGCGAGCTGATCGTTAAGATCGTTGGAGAAGGTGGCGTTCATCATTTTCTTGATCCGGCCCATCGCAGCGGTCGGGCCCATGGCTAGCTTAACGGCAAGCTTCGCCGATTCGCTCATTAGATTTGCGGACGGAACCACATTGTTGATCATCCCGATCTGTAGAGCGCGTTCGGCTGATATAGAATCGCCCGTCATAAACATTTCGGTTGCCAACTTTTCGCCGATCGCCCGCGGAAGGAAGAACGTGCCGCCGCAATCAGGCGTTAATCCGATGCGAACAAATGCTTCGCGGAATGCGGCATCATCTGATGCAAGAACGATGTCGCAGGCAAGCGCCAGATTAACGCCAGCTCCTGCACACACACCGTTCACTGCTGCGATAAAAGGTATTGGCGTTTCCCGGATCGAACGGATCAGGTCATGGAGCGATTTGAGCGGTGAATCGAGAAACGCGTCGATCCGGCCCTCTGCATTTCCCATTTCCTGCATCTCTTTCAGGTCGCCGCCGGCACAGAACGCACGGCCGGCACCGGTGAGAACGACCGCTCGGACACCTTCCGACGCAGCCCTTTCAACGGCGGCCCGCAGGTCTTTGCCCAGCTGGAGCGAAAGAGAGTTCAAAGAATCCGGGCGATTCATCGTGATCGTCGCTACGGTTCCATTCAGGACATAGTTTACTGTTTCAAAGCTCATTAGGATCTGCCTCAATTAATTAGTTGGTATGTTTTCTTTCTAAGCGAATCGTGCTCTGGATCTGCTTGCCTCGTGACATTCCCGGCACAAGATCGTCCGGCCGACCTTTGGCTGGAACGGCACCTGGTCGTGCTTGCCGCAATTGTCGCAAACGATCTCAAAACGACTATGACCGTCGATTCCGGCTGCAGCCTTTTTGGACCGGCATTTTGGGCACCGCTGCGGAGCGGGCATATTGCGTTGATAAAACATCTCCTGTTCCTTTTCGGTAAACAAGAATGTTTCCTTACATTGAACGCAAGTTGTTTCTGTATCCGGCATTGCGGTCTCTCCTGAACAACAAATTTCGGTTGAGGATGAATGCGATAATAGCACAACGTGAGGCCCGTTAAGAAACGCTAACCCAAAGCAAGCTCGGCAACATGGCTTCGTACAGAACCGCCGAGCGTCTCCATATTGTATCCGCCCTCAAGACACGAGACCACCCGGCCATCGCATGCCGCATCCGCCCAGTCCATAACCGTCCGCGTCATTGAACGATAGTCCGGGTCTTCAAGCTGCAATTGCCCAAGAGGATCGGTTAGATGTGCATCGAAACCGGCGGAGATAAAGATAATGTCAGGTTTGAATTTAGAACCGATGTCCTCGATCGCCGATTCGAATGTCGCCCTCTGAACGCTGGCAAGTGTATTTGCACGAACCGGAACATTCATCGTGGCTCCGAGTCCTCTACCCTGCCCTGTTTCGCCCTTAGCACCTGTTCCCGGATACCACGGATACTGATGCATCGAGAAAAAATGGACCGACGGATCGGAATAAAAGATGCCTTGTGTTCCATTGCCGTGATGAACGTCCCAGTCGATAATCGCTACGCGTTCGATGTCTTTGTACTTACTTTGAGCATAACGGGCCGCGACCGCGACATTGTTGAAAAGGCAGAATCCCATCGCATTCTCCGCGGTCGCATGATGACCGGGCGGACGAAGGGCAACAAATGCGTTTCGTGAACCGCCATCCATCACCGCATCTACTGCTGCGATCGCTCCGCCTACTGCAAAAAGCGAAGCATCAAACGACTGCATGGAGATCACGGTATCTGCATCAAGCCGATCGAGCCCGTTCTCAATTGCTCCTTCGACACGTTTGAAATGTTCTTTGGTATGTGCAGCCTGAATAAGTCCCTGTTGAGCCTTGTCCGGAGTTATTTCATTCAACGTGCCCCAGAGCTCGGTATCGCCCTGCAAAGCATCGATCACAACTCGATATCGTGCCGGCATCTCCGGATGCCCCGGGCCTGTGTTGTGTTTTTCGTAGATCGGGTGGTGAACAAGTGCAGTAGCCATAAGACAAATTTACCACAGAGATCACAGAGTACACGGAGGTAGAATTTATTTAGATCTCAGTGACCTCTGTGTCCTCTGTGGCAAATGTGTTTAGATAAACGCCGTTTCGTGCAGCATTTCACCCTTCGCAAATCGCTCGAGCGAAAGGCAAGAAACATCGAGAAAACTTGCTCGTCCATCCACGATGATCTCAGCCAAAGCGCGTCCTGTCGCAGGCGAATGCATTACGCCATGGCCTGAAAAGCCGACAGCAAAATAGAGACCTTCGACGCCGCAGCCGCCTAATATGGCATGATGATCCGGCGTGTTCTCATAAAGCCCTGCTCTACATTTTTCGCGAATGACAGCGCTTTCGAAAAGGAATGCAGCACGATGCCTCGCCTTTTCATACACTTTCTCGATAAACGCCTCGTCAAACTCGGTCGAAAAACCGTCAGGCTCGTCCGGATCGGGATAAGCAAAAAGAACCTCGTGTTCATGATCAACTTTGCCCCCTCGGAAATCTCGCGCAGGACGGAAATGAAAACCGCTGCCGATATCGATCACCATCGGCATATTGGAAGGTATCTTATCGGCCGTTCTCGCCCACGCTATATGCCGACGCTGCGGTCTTACAGGAACAGCAACTCCTGCAGTTGTCGCAAGTTCACGCACCCATGCGCCGTTGCAGACGATGGCTGAATCACATTCGATGCGGCCATTTAAGGTCTCAACCGCCTTGATTCGTCCCTTTTCCATGACCAGCGATCTAACTTCGCTGCCGTATTCGACCGACGCACCTTTCTGCAATGCACCTTCCGTAAACCCGTGCATGATCGCGAGCGGATTAACAAATCCGTCGTTCTTGCCGAACGTTCCGCCGACGATATCATTACAATTCATACCGGGAACGATCTGCCTTATAGTTTCAACATCTACGATCGAAACATCCCGAACGCCAAGTTCTTTCTGCCGTACAACATTCCCTTTCAGATATTCAAATTGCTCGTTGTTTGTCGCAAAGAACAAATACCCTTTCGGGTCGTATGCGCAATCGAATTCCCAGTTCTTCAGGAAGTCGAGCGAGTACAGCGACATCTTTATATTTATATCCGTTTCGAATTGCGACCGAACGCCGCCGGTCGCGGCGCCAGTTGAGCCTGTTCCCTGCTCATTCGCGCGTTCAAGGATCAGTACGTCGCGGCAACCGCGTTCGGTCAAATGAAAAGCGACGGATGCTCCAACAACACCGCCGCCGATAATAACTATCTCAGCACGTTTCATCTATATTTTGCCACAGAGTTCACAGAGTTTTATGAGAACAAGGTTTGTAGCGGAGGCATTGTCGACCTGTTTAAACCGTCTTTTCTCTGTGTCCTCTGTGCTCTCTGTGGCTAA
>CAZXTS010000007.1:0-8563 GCA_964643745.1 uncultured Chloracidobacterium sp. | reverse complement strand
TGTCGACCTGTTTAAACCGTCTTTTCTCTGTGTCCTCTGTGCTCTCTGTGGCTAAATTCCTAACCACCGCCGATAGTATCTCAGTCCGTTTCTTTAAAGTTATTGCCACCGAGTTCACAGAGTTTTATGAGAACAAGGTTTGTAGCGGAGGCTTTGTCGACCTGTTTAAACCGTCTTTTCTCTGTGTCCTCTGTGCTCTCTGTGGCTAATTCATACTACTTTGCAAATACGGTGGAAAGGTCTTTAAACCCCTTGAATTCAAGAGCGTTGCCGCTTGGGTCGAGGAAGAACATCGTCGCCTGTTCGCCGATCTCGCCTTCAAAACGGATCTTCGGTTCGATCACGAACTCGACGCCCCTGCCTTTCAGTTTGTCGGCCAGGGCCTTCCATTCATCCATCGGTAAAATGATCCCGAAATGCGGCACGGGAACATGATCGGCATCGACGTTATTTGTCGCCGTTACGCCCGCTCCGCCTTCGGAAAGATGCGTCACTATCTGATGGCCAAACAAGTTAAAGTCGATCCAGCACTCCGAGCTGCGCCCTTCTTCACATCCGAGAGTGCCCGAGTAAAACTCACGCGCCGCGTCCAAATCACTAACAGGAAATGCAAGGTGAAAAAGATTCTTCATAACAATATTTTGTCCACAGATTCACACAGATAAACACAGATCATTTTCTTAAAGAGCAACCCGCTTGACCTCTACCTTACTAGTCCCAAAGTTTATAAGCAGGCCCAACCTTAATCCGGTTCCTTTCAAATAATTAAGCAACTGTGCTTTGTGGGCATCGTCCAGAGCGCGAAGTGCCTTGATCTCAAGAACCAAAACACCTTCTACAATTATATCCGCTTCGTAAAAGCCAACAACGACACCGTCATATATAACGTCAATCTTTTGCTGTTGAACGACGGAAAGACCTGCCTTTCGAAGTTCATGGGAAAGAGCATTCTCATAGACCCGTTCCAGAAATCCGCAACCAAGCGTGTTGCTAACCTTAAATGCACAGCCAATGACCTTTTCGGAAAGTTCCGCAGGCGGCATCGCTACATGATGATTTGCCAAGTTTCGGTCTTCGGTCAATACCGACAAAAAGTTCTCCAGATCCGTTTTCATCTGTGTTTATCTGTGTCCATCTGTGGACGAAAATCCTTTGGCGATCTGCCTGATCGCTCCCAGATGATAAGCCGTATGCGCGATCATCGCCATCGCTTCGCCGATGCGGTCTTCGCTCCAGTCTTCGACCGAGGCAAGGCACCGGAGAGTGTTTTCATACGATCGACTAACGCTTTGCCGCAGAGCGTTCCATTCCGTTTCGTTAACGGTTTCGATCAGCCAGCTGTCTTCCCAATTGACGTTCTCGGTGCGGCCGTTAATGAATTCGCACATCCGGTCGAGATAGAACTTTGCGTGTTCGATCTGTGCGGCGATGGTCGTTCCGAAATGATCTTTCGACGCCTGTTCGGCCGATAGCTTTTCAAGCGTTGGAAAAACACCGACACCGCGGTCGAGATAGGCACTCGACGCGCCCTCGGGCGAACCTTCAAACGTTTCGCGCAGCAAATACGCCGCCGTTTCAACAAATTCCTTCGTCGGTATGGTTGATGTATTGGTGTCCATTTGTGCTAGTCTCTTTTTTCGTATTCTAACCGTGAACGACGCTCCTGAAAAATTCATCGCCGCACTGCGTGACGCCATCGCAAAGGGCACTTTTGTAAAGCTCTCGCTCGGAAATTATAAGGGCGCGGAACCGCATCTGCAAAAGGTTCTGGTCAGGCTGATAGAAACAAAAAAAGGCACCCGGCTTTTCGTCCAGTCGAAATATACTCAGCGCGACATCGTAAAAAACTATCCGGTCGATCAAGGTATCGAACACATTGCCGTGTCGCTCAAGACCGGATTCCGCAACGGGCATTTGTTTACTTCGGAGAACGATCTTCAACTCGACATCGGAAAACGGAGCTCGCGGCTGAACATCGGCCGGCCCACGTTTACCAAGACCGACGACGAACCGCACGACCGTTCAAAACATTATCTTGTCGATCAGAACGCCTATTACCTGAAGGCGCTCGGCATCACCACGGACAGCGGACAGGTCCGTGCCAGCAGCCGCGATAAATGGAAGCAGATAAATAAATTCGTTGAGGTGCTTGACGGGCTCATCGAGCGTTCGGGGTTGAAGGGAAAAGGCGAGATATCGGCCGTAGATATGGGCTGCGGCAAGGGGTACCTGACCTTTGTCCTTTACGATCATTTGGTCAACAACCGCGGCATCGCAGCCTCGGTCACAGGCATCGACCGCCGTGCCGACCTGATGGAGACGTGCGATAGTGTTGCAAAGGCTTGCGATTTCGATGGGTTGAATTTCCGCGTCGGCGAAATAGCCGGGGCCGAGATCGGCCATCCCGATATCCTCATTGCACTGCACGCCTGCGACACTGCGACCGATGACGCCCTTGCCCAGGGCGTCGCGGCCGAGGCGAGCATCATCGTCTCGGCTCCCTGCTGTCATCAGCAGGTCAGGAAGCAGCTTCGCCCGCCGGCGGAACTTGCAGAGATACTTAAACATCCCGTTCTGCTTGAGCGAACGGCCGAGACCCTGACCGATGGCCTCCGGTCGATGCTTCTTGAAAGCCGCGGTTACGCGACAAAGCTTTTCGAGTTCGTCGCGACCGAGCACACGCCGAAGAACAATATGATCGTCGCCGTAAAAGTACAGGAACCCGCCTCCGAAATGGCCAAGGTAGCCCGCGACCTGATGAACCGCTACGGCATCGAAGAGCAACACCTCGCAACCGCACTCGGAACTTCAAGCAGCTAGGCGCTATTTAAGCTCGAATGACGGAAGAACGATCTCGCCGATCGGCCGCTTTGCACCGGGCAACGCAACGCAAAAAATGGTAAATACCTCGCGGCCACGGTTTCAGCTCGCCGTATCGGGATAATAGCCTAAGGACTACCGCCCGGGAACAAAAAAGGAATGGCGAAGATGCCATCCCATTCCGTCTATTGGTGTTGCCTTTGAAAGTTTTAGTTCCCAAACTTGAACCCGACCACGTTGGCATTGCCGATGTTGAAACCTTCGACGAATGCATCCGTCTCGAAAACCGCATTCAACGCCCCGGCCGCCTCTGCACGAAGCGTTACGCCGACTCCCGTTATCGTAACGAACGGACCGTTAGCTGAGACAACAGCAGTCGAAAGATCCAAATTGAACAGCGGTATTCGGCCGACGACCGAGCCATTGGCCGAGGCAAGACCCGTAATGATCGGCTGTTCTCCGGTCGTATCGATAGCAAAGCGTTCGATCTTTACTCCCGAGTTCCCGCGTTCAAATATGATGCCGCTCGAGTGAAGGATCTCTCCGCTAAGCGTTTCTGCATCAAGCGTACCGCCGGTGATCGGAAACATAGCAACACCACGACGAATCCGGATCCGCGTCGATGACATAACATCGATGTTCAGAGACTGAGCGGCGAGCACAAAACCGTTGCTGAATCGGACTCTCGTAAGTCCTGAGTTCAAGTTGATCTGGTTGTCGAAAATGTCGACCGCTTCCGACTTCGTTCCAGCGTTCGGGTCATATCCCTCTTCGGTCTTCTGTGCGTACGTACCCAAAGCGAAGATGGCGAACGCTAACGATAAAAAGAAAAAGCGTTTCATAAACAAAATCTCCTCTAAAGATAAATTTTTGCTGTCCACTACAACGCTTCGGTCATGTCTTGGATTCAGATTCACAAAAAACGAAATTTTGTCGGCTGTCGCGATCTTTAGGTGGAAAGGCGATCATGTTTGGCCGCATCCTATACTGCCGCTGAAACCTTGACGAAATTGGTCGCTGCCGTTTATCATAGAAGATTAACTTTAACGGCATTGTTGAGGTAATTTAATGAAAGCTGAAATACATCCTAAATACGATGAGATCACTGTCGCGTGTGCCTGCGGACATTCCTTCAAAACGAAGTCAACGCTCGGCGAAGAGCTGCACGTGGAAATTTGTTCGGAATGCCATCCGTTCTTTACGGGCAAGCAGAAATTGGTCGACACGGCAGGACGCGTTGATCGATTCAAGCGTCGATATGCTCGCGGCGGACAGACCGAAACCGTTCAAGCCGAAGCACCCGCGGAGACGGTTGCAACTGCTGAAGTTTAGTTTTCGTGCAATTTTCGAAAAATAAGTATTAGCCCGGAAATTTTGACGCCGACGCTTTTGCGCCGATCGATAAGAGTGTATTTGAACACACCATCGAAAGGTAAAAAAAGGTTGGCGTTTTTGTTGGCCCGGATCGGCATCTCAATTCTCGGAGAAGCGTTATGACGAAAAAACGAGCAGCCAGGCTCGCACGATTTATCCATACGGTCTTCGCTATGGAACGCGACCTTATAGTTGGCGGGCAGGCCGTGATGGAAGGTGTGATGATGCGGACGCCGTCGGCATATGCCATAGCGTGTCGCAAGCAGAACGGCGAGATCGTAACGATGGCCGAGAAGCTGCCAAAGTGGAGCGACAAATATAAGTGGCTCAACATTCCCGTGCTGCGCGGCGGTGCAACGCTGATCCAGACGATGGCGCTTGGTATCAAGGCACTCAACTTTTCAGCCGAGATCTTCGAGAACGATCAAAAGGAACAAGAAGAGCGCGTCAAGGAGAATGCTCTTGAAACACAGGCCGTTCTTGCCGAAGGCGTCGTTGATGAGGATTTCTTAAAAGCTCCGGTAAAGGTGACGATGCCAGAAGCGTCCAAAGCAAAGAAAGCGACGCGGTCGGCGAGTGCGGTCGGTTCTATAATCTTTGCATTGGCATTTAATATCGCTCTTTTCGTCGTCGCTCCGCTGCTGATTACGAACGCCGGGTTTATCGCGTTGGGCTGGGCCGAAGCACCCGCACTCGCGGCGAACGCTACGTGGTGGCAGACTACCTACGCATATGTTTGGGAGACCAAGCCCTATTCGTGGATAGCGTTTAACTTGGTTGACGGCATAATTCGAATGATCTTCTTCGTGATAATGATCTACTCGATGTCGTTCCTCAAAGACATCCGCCGAGTATTTGAATATCACGGTGCTGAGCATAAGACTGTCTTCGCATGGGAAAAGGGACTGGACCTTACACCGGAAAATGCACACACACAGCGGCGTCAGCATCCGCGATGCGGAACGTCGTTCCTGATGGTGGTTATGCTGGTCTCACTCGTTTTGTTCTCGGTGATAACTTTTGAGCAGACTTGGTTGAACCTCGTCGTGCGAATCGCGCTGATGCCGCTTGTTGCCGGATTGTCGTATGAAGTTATCCGCTATGCCGCCAAGAAAGAATCAAGCGCGTTCTTCAAGGCAATGACGCTCCCGGGCATCTGGCTGCAGAACATCACTACGCAGGAACCAGACAGCGAACAGCTTGAGGTCGCGATCCGTGCTCTTGATGAATCGCTAAAGCTCGAACCTGTTTTACAGAATTAGCCACAGAGCACACAGAGAGTTTCTGAATCTGATCTTTATGCACTCTGTGTTCTCTGTGGCAGAAGATGTTTATGTTTGAAAAGCTTGCACAGATCGAAAGAAGCTATGAAGAGCTGACCCAGCAGATCTCCCAACCGGAGTTTATGTCCGATATGTCGGCGTATGCCAAGCTGATGAAGCAGCACCGTTCGCTTGGCGAGATCGTCGAAAAATATCGCGAAGTCAAAAAACTACAGGACGATCTGGCTGGTGCAAAGGAGCTTGCGAACGCAGCAGGCGACGATGAGATGAGCGAGATGGCGTGGGCCGAGGTCGAAGAGATCGAGGCGAAGTTACCCGCGGCCGAAGAGGCCTTGAAATTCCTTCTTCTCCCAAAAGATCCGAACGACGAAAAGAACGTTATCCTTGAGATCCGTGCCGGGACCGGCGGCGATGAAGCGACGCTGTTTGCCGCCGAAATGCTGCGAATGTACGCACGCTATGCCGAACGACAGGGCTGGAAGATGGATATAATGGAATCGGCGGACACCGGCGTTGGCGGCCTGAAAGAGGCTGTCGCGATGATCGAGGGTGATAACGTCTTTTCAAAGATGCGGTATGAATCCGGCGTTCACCGCGTTCAGCGTGTGCCTCAGACCGAAACTCAGGGCCGTGTTCATACTTCAGCGATCACCGTTGCCGTTCTGCCGGAAGCCGAGGAAGTGGATGTGCAGGTAAATCAAAACGACCTGCGGATCGATACATTCTGTTCATCCGGCCCGGGCGGCCAATCGGTGAACACGACGTATTCGGCGGTTCGCATAACCCATTTACCGAGCGGCCTGGTCGTTTCGATGCAGGACGAAAAATCGCAGATCAAGAATCGCGAAAAAGCGATGCGCGTTCTCCGTGCACGGCTTCAGGAAGCAGAGGAACAGAAACAGCACGACGCACTTTCCGCTGAACGAAAGCAGATGGTCGGAAGCGGCGACCGCTCGGAGAAGATCAGGACATATAATTTCAAGGAAAATCGCGTTACCGATCACCGAATCGGTATGACCGTGCACCAGCTTGATCTCGTGATGGAAGGACAGCTTGACGATTTCGTCGAAGCCTTGAGAACACACTATCAGACTGAAAAATTGAAATCGGAAGCTGTCATGGCTTAGCGGAAATCGAATTTTGGGTAGTTCTCCGAAGCGAACCAATCCGAAATCTGTGATCCGAAATCCAAATTCGAACTGTGCCCATAACCCGACTTTATCTCGTAAGACACGGACACTCTGCCGGAAATGCCGAAGGGCGTTTTGGCGGGCATGGAGCGACTCCGCTGTCGCCAAAGGGCGTTTTGCAGGCTGAGACCACCGCAAAACTTTTGACCGACGAGGGCGTCAATGCGATATATTCCAGCGACCTTGACCGTGCCGTTCAGACCGCGGTGCCTTTGTCCGAAATGTCGGGTATTCCGGTCGTGTTGAAAAAGGAGTTTCGCGAAAGACATGTCGGGGTGCTCGAAGGATTGACCTTTGACGAATCGAAAGAACGGTATCCGAATGATTATCTCGCTCTTGTCCGACGAAACGTCCAGCACGTAATAACTGACGGAGAAAGCTATCGCGACCTGCTGCGGCGTGCGACCGGCGAGCTTTGGAACATACTTAAGCAACACCAAGGTGAACGCATCGCGATCTTTTCGCATACGGGTGCTATTTGCTTCATGACGCTTCATCTTATGGGAGCTATCCACCGCGAAACAAAACAAACACCCTGGCTTGTTACGTCAAATTGCGGCATAAACCGCTTCGAGATCCGCGGCCGAAATAACGTTCGCGTACTCGCCCTCAACGATACCCGCCACCTCACCGACATCACCGGCAACGACGCCTTCGCCGCAAAATAAAAATGGCCGGATCCTTTCCGGGACCCGGCCGAATGTCAAGCTTCTTCGAAAGCTAGAAGGAATATCGGAAACCGAACTGCAGCCTTCTGGCATCTCCTTGGATTTGACTAAAGATGTTACCAAACGTCGGTGCTGCTGTCGCCGTGTCCGCATCTTCAGGAAGTCCATATGTGGTTCGAGTGAAGTTTGAAGCAGCAAAGTATTGAACGTTAGTTACGTTAAATACCTCAAACCGAAAATCGAACTTATGGTTTTCAGACCAAGGCATTCCAAAACTTTTCGCAAGGCCTAGATCCAGAGTTTGAAATCCGGGCAAACGGAACGTGTTTCGCTCACCCGTCTCGCCCGGACGGGCATTGCGGAAAGAGTTTAGGGCCGCCTGAGGATCGGCGAAGAAATTCTGGGTAGATCGAACCGCAGCCGCATTCAGCGGACGGATACGAGTACCGTTCGACTGGACGTTCCAGTTTGTTGCCCATATTTGACCATCAAACGGAGCCGACAAAGGCTGTCCGGTGTTATACCTGTATATCCCGCGTAACGCCCAACCACCGACGATCGCGTCCAATGCTCTGTTCATGTCGCGTCCAACCGCACGGCCTCGGCCGACAGGAAGATTAAACGAGAAGTTTGCATTGATCACATGCTTCACATCGAAATCAGAAAGAGCGTAACTGTCTTGCGGACGCAATGGATTGAGCAAGAACTGACCACCAAAAGAACCGTCCGTCTGAAGTCCCGAAACATCATCCAACGACTTTGAAAAAGTGTAATTGATGTCGTACGACAAGGTTTCACCTAGTCTCTGTCTAAGAGTCAGCGTTCCTCCATGGTAGTTCGATTTAGCGAACGTTCCGAAAGAGGAGAATGCCGCGTACTGCGGATGATAGAACATATTCGGCAGAATTCCCGGATTGTTCGGCAACCCAAACTCAGTTGCATCATCAATGATCAACTGAATAAACGTATAGTCCCGGATACCGAAACCTGTATCAGCAAACAAGCCGTATATCGCCTGAGTATTGTTATTTGCAGGCAGACCGAAAACACTTAATGCCGTGCGGGCACCCGGAAACAGATTTTCAAAATACGGGATAGCTCCGAGGCTTGTAATAGGCACACCAGAGCGTTGGGCGTCAACCAGCAAACCTGCGGCTGTATACCAATCCATTCCGGAGATCGGATCTACAAGATTGTTCAAAGCAAATATATCTCTTGCTCCAAACAA
>CAZXTS010000006.1:4490-34641 GCA_964643745.1 uncultured Chloracidobacterium sp. | reverse complement strand
TGTATCTCTCGCGGCAGCTTTATGAAGAGGCTCTGCACGTGCAGTTTTACCTGACGCTGCTCGATACATATATCCCTGAGCACAAGGAACGCGAGGCGGCGTTCGCGGCGATCGAGAACATTCCTTCGATCCGCAAGAAAGGCGAATTTTGCCTGAAATGGATCGATTCGATCAACGATTTACAGACGCTCGAAACTAAAGAAGACCGCCGCAAGTTTTTGCTTAACCTGATCTGCTTCGCGGCGTGCATCGAAGGACTGTTCTTTTTTGCGGCGTTCGCTTATGTTTACTTTCTGCGTTCAAAGGGCCTGCTTCACGGGCTCGCATCTGGGACCAACTGGGTCTTCCGCGACGAATCGGCGCATATGAATTTTGCGTTCGAGGTCGTAAGCAAGGTCCGATCCGAAGAACCCGATCTTTTCGATGCCGAACTCGAACGCCAGATCGCCGCGATGCTCGACGAAGCCGTCGAATGCGAAATGCAGTTTGCCGAAGACATCCTTTCGGGCGGAGTCGCGGGCATGTCCGTCAGCGATATGAGGCAGTATCTCGAATTCGTCGCCGACCAGCGTTTGGCGATGCTCGGCATCCCTAAGGTTTACAAAGCAAAGAACCCGTTCTCGTTCATGGACCTGCAAGACGTTCAGGAACTGACAAATTTCTTCGAACGCCGCGTCTCAGCCTATCAGGTATCGGTCGCCGGCGAGGTCAGCTTCGGCGAAGCGTTTTAGCGAACAACTCAATTAAATATTGCGATTTGAAAGGCTCTGCTCGGTCAGGGCCTTTTCAATTCTGTGCAAACGGCACAGGAGGTGCCAAATGGACTACAGCCTGCAGGATCCGTCGGGTTCCACCGAAGATGCCGCCCCAGCCAAGTAAACTTCCGTCCGCGAAGTATGCCGTCTGACCGCCTTCGAATTCTAACTTTACCCAATCGTTGATAAAATCCTGGCCTTATCGCGATTTGACGCCTAAGTTTCGTTCCATCTTCAACAACTGCCATCAACTGCGCCAATTGCTATTGGCACGCTTTGTCGGTTCATTTATCATCGCCGGGGCCGGCATTGTGAGGCGACAACGCGACGTCGGCTTGATCTTTGAAATTCGAAATTAGAGATCTGAAATTTGGGGCTTGGGACTTTGCGGTCTTACCGTTTTTACGTGATTTAGGTTTCAACCACAGATAAACACGGATAAACGCAGATAAGATCCTACTTCGGTTCAGAGTTCAAGCTTCAGCTTGTCCTCTCTGCGTCATTTGCGGCTTTGCATCTCTGCGTCTTTGATGTTAAAAATATCCGCATTTTTGTTTGTCCCAACTGCGTGTCGGACCCTGGGAAGTTGGGACAAATGGGACAAGATCGGACATCATACGGCGATGCTATCCCTGACCCAATCGCTGACACCAGTCCGCGACGGCATTGATAGGCATAAACGATTGTCGGTAAACGGCTTAGCGGAATTCAGGAAAGCTCGTTCCTCTTTTTGGTATCTATTTTCACAAGTGGAACGATTTTTCCCCGCAAGTGGTCAAAGATGCAGCACTTAACCTGTTCCACTTTGGACAAAAATGAAACAAAAGTGAAACGCCCAGACCGCCCACGATCGGTCAATCTACCGTCGCTTCGGATCATCTTTTGGGCCGCTTGCAGGTCGGTTTGGCTGGTTGAATTGGCTTTAATTTTCTCGTTTTACCAAAGCCCCAGCGAAAAGGCGTTGGCAGCCACGAAACACCGCCAACGCGTACTCCGACCCACATAACCGGCGCGACCAGTTTGTTGTACAAGGCCTTCTTTGCACGAACACAGCGATAGAGCCTGAGGTCTGACTTCCGGCGTTCTTTCCGTGTCCCGCCGAAATAATAGTCCTTGTCGTGGGCAACGCAGCAGTCGCGATAGTTGCCGTCCGGGAACAGGGTGCAATTATCTGACCTGAAGTTTGCGGGATCGGGCCGGGGCGTTTCGGACTGAGAAGAGACGGCCGTACCGCAAACGAAGATCAGCGATACGGCAAATACTGAGGTCGAAAACAAGCGATCGATCTTCGTGGGCCTTCTCCGTTAACTCGTGGATGTTGCGTCTGAGATCTTACGCGAATAGCGGCTCGGATACATCGGAAACTTCGCCGTCAATTCCGCGACTTCGCGCTTCACCCGTGTTTTGATGTCCTCTGATTCCGGTTCGCGAATCACCGAGGCGATCATATTCCCGATAGCACGCATATCGTCTTCCTTCATTCCGCGGGTCGTTAGTGCGGGCGTGCCGACACGAATGCCGGATGCAACGAACGGCTTCTGCGTGTCGAACGGAATGGTGTTCTTATTGACCGTGATATGAACGTCGTCAAGCGCTTTTTCCGCGGCCTTTCCGGTGATGCCCTTGCCGTCCATATAGACATCGACGAGCATCAGGTGATTATCGGTTCCGCCCGAAACTATGCGTAATCCCGCATCAGCGAGCGATTCGGCAAGCACTTTGGCATTGGCGATCACCTGTTGCTGATAGGCTTTGAAATCTTCGCGAAGTGCCTCGCCAAACGCGACCGCCTTTGCGGCAATGATGTGGACAAGCGGGCCGCCCTGAACACCGGGAAAAACGCTGCGGTCAATGTCTTTCGCATATTCTTCTTTGCAGAGTATCAAACCGCCGCGAGGGCCGCGAAGCGTTTTATGTGTAGTTGTCGTCACAAAATCGCAATGCGGGATCGGCGATGGATGAAGCCCAACCGCAACAAGCCCGGCGATGTGGGCAATATCTGCCATGACCTTGGCATCGACCGAACGTGCGATCTCACCGATGCGCGCGAAATCAATGGTTCGCGGATATGCAGACGCTCCACAGATGAGCAGTTTCGGCCGCGATTCTTCGGCGATCCGCTGCAGTTCGTCGTAATCGATCTGTTCGGTCTCTTTATTGACCCCATAGTCAGCGACCTTGTAGTTGATGCCTGAGAAATTCAGCGGATGTCCATGTGTCAGATGTCCGCCGTGCGACAAATTCATTCCAAGGATCGTGTCGTCGTGTTCGAGGGCCGTCAGCAAAACCGCCATGTTCGCCTGTGCTCCCGAATGCGGCTGGACGTTCGCATGTTCGGCACCAAATATCTGCTTCGCTCGGTCGATCGCCGCCTGTTCGACAACGTCCGAAAACTCGCAGCCGCCGTAATAACGCTTGCCCGGATAACCCTCGGCATACTTGTTCGTGAACGCAGTGCCCATAGTCTGGAGCACCGCCTCCGAAACAAAATTCTCCGAAGCGATCAGCTCAAGCCCATCCGCCTGCCGCCGAACTTCATCGTCAATAGCATTGCTGATCAAACTATCGACCTTAGCTATCCCGTCCGAAAAGAAACTGTTCAAAGCGCTCATCGTGTCTTAACCATCCTTGACGACAATTATAGTTTGGCGAACCTCTAAATAAAACCGCTCCACACATAAACGTGCAGCCGCAAATGAATCTGTCTCGGGCATACAGACGAAAGCCCTTGCATCGAGAACATGTGAAGATATTCACAAATCAAAACTCGTTATACAAACATTATGACACTCGACCGTTCAGATAAATTTGTGGTTGCAGCAGCGTTTATTTCGTTCGTTTTCTCTGTCACCCTTTGGTTTGGGATCTTAGGCGAAGGAAACCGAGATACTGCGATCTTCGTTGGGCTTTGGGTCCCTTCAATTCTTTCGCTAGGCCTGTACGGCACGATCACGCGGAGGGTCAGATGAATGACCTAATCGTTTTCGGCGTCGGCCTGATCGTTAGTAGTTTAGTCGTATTCGGCATCTTCTCCCGCGTTCCGATGGGGATGCATTACGCGAAAGAAAATGCCGAATTTGAGATCAAGGATAAAACGGAATAAGGACCTTTGGCGCCGTTTGTTACCCGACCAATTCCTTGAACTCAGACTCACTCAAAACCGCCACACCCAAACTTTCGGCTTTGGTGAGTTTCGACCCCGCATCGCTTCCGGCGACCACATAATCTGTCTTTTTGCTGACTGATGATGAAACGCGGCCGCCGCGGTCTTCTATAAGTTTTGCGGCTTCGTCGCGAGTGTAGTTTTCGAGTTTGCCGGTGAGAACGAAAGTCTTGCCGACGAAGCGTTCGTCGAGAGCGGCGGTTGATGAGGCATCCATTTCGAGCACAACGCCAGCCGAGCGAAGTCTTTCTATCAAACCAATATTATTCTCATTGCGGAACCACTGGTGAACACTCTCCGCGACCGAAAGTCCGATCTCGGGAATGTCATCTAGTTCTTCGACCGTTGCTGCGGCGAGCCGATCAATGCTGCGAAAATGCTTGGCAAGAATCTTCGCGTAGCGTTCGCCGACGTGGCGAATATCAATTCCGTATAGCAAACGCTGCAGTCCGCGTGTCTTGCTCGCTTCGATCTGATCGATAATGTTCGTACCGGACTTCGTCGCCATGCGATCGAGCCCGGCGATCTGTTCGACGGTCAACGAATATAGATCAGCAACGTCCTTGATGATCTCTTTTTTGACCAGTGCATCGACCAATACTTCGCCAAGCCCTTCGATATCCATCGCCTTTCGCGAGGCGAAATATTGGATCCGCGCCTTGATCTTGGCCGGGCAAATGTCATTGGTGCATCGGCGAACCGCCTCGCCATCGGGCCGCACTGCGGGCGATTGGCACACCGGACACGCGCGCGGAAACTCGAATTCTGTTTCGCTCCCGTCGCGTTTTGCTTCGATCACTCCGAGGACCTGCGGAATTATCTCGCCGCTCTTTTCGATCTCGACCGTATCGCCGATTCGAATCCCAAGCCGCTTGATCTCGTCCTCATTATGCAGCGAGGCGCGGGCGACCGTCGTCCCGGCAAGCAATACCGGTGCGAGATTCGCGACCGGCGTTAACGCTCCTGTGCGGCCAACTTGTATCGTGATAGCAAGCAGTTTCGTAGTCGTTTTTCGCGCGGGATATTTATACGCTATCGCCCATCGCGGCGCCTTGGTCGTCGCTCCGAATTCTTGCTGGAGAGCGGTCGAATTTACTTTTAAGACAACGCCGTCGATCTCGTAATCAAGCTCATCGCGTTTCGGCTCCATCTCTCCGACGAATGCCGTAAGCTCTTCAAAATTTCCGCACAATCTTCGATGTGGATTTACATTAAAACCGTTGCGTTCTAACCACTCAAAATTCTCCCAATGCGTTGCGAACATCTTCTGGTTCCCTTTCAAAACATCGTAAGGGAACATATCAAGCTTGCGTGCCGCGACGACCGCCGAATCAAGCATCCGCAGCGTGCCCGATGCCGAATTGCGCGGATTGGCGAACGTCTTTTCGCCCTGCATCTCAAGCTCGGCGTTGTTCTTAGCGAATTGAGAGCGTGAAAGAAAGACCTCGCCGCGAACCTCCGCATGTTGGGGTGCGTCTGATTTTAGTCGAAGCGGAATCGTGCGGATTGTTCGAACATTTTGGGTAACCTCATCGCCGGTCTGGCCGTCGCCGCGTGTCGCCCCGGTCGATAAAATTCCATTATCGTAATGAAGTGAGACGCTGAGCCCGTCGATCTTGAGCTCCGCAACGTATTCAAGTTTTCGACCTTCTGCCAGCTTTTCACACCGTTCAGTAAACGCTTTCAATTCATCCAGATCGTACGAATTATCCAGCGACATCAGCGGTACGGTATGCGTGAATGGCCGCAACGAATCCGCTTTGCCCCCGACACGCTGTGTCGGACTGTCCGGCGTGACTAGCTCAGGATGCTCGGTCTCAAGTGCCTTCAGCCGCTCCAGCAGCGCATCGAATTCCTGATCAGATATTTCGGGCTCGGCCTTCTGATAATAAAGTTCATTGTGCCGCTCGATCTCGGCTCGCAGGCTGTGGATCAAATTTTGCTGGCTTGTATCGTTTATGTCCGTCATAAACCGAGAACTTTCTTCAGTCCATTATTCACTTGCTCGATCTTCTTAGGCGAAAGTGACGAAACATAATCTCTAACTATAGATTCATCGACTGTGAAGAGTTGAGAAACATTAACCACGGAGTCGTGAGATAGGCCAGATTGGGCCTTGGTCAGAAAAACATTGCCTTCGGCTTCAGCAAGCCACATACTCTTTGTAATCACCGCGATTACGATCGTATTGAGATCGCTGGCGTTAAACCGATCAGACTGAACTACTAACACAGGCCGAGGATAACCCGGGCTTGACCCGACCGGTTCCGGCAAACTGGCCCACCAAATATCACCGCGTTTAATCACCATTCTTCCTTAGGTAGCGACAATGCGGCCATTTGCATTATCACAGGATCAATCTCCGCCTTACGCTTTCCATAAACACGGTTAAGATTCTCTGTGATCGATTCGTCATCAAGTTCTTCGCCAAGTTTTCTCACGCCGAGAGCAAAAACAGCGCTACGAGAGATATTTAATTTTCGAGCCAATCGCTCGCTGAGATCAAAAACATCTGGTGGTAAGGAGATTGCAGTTTTCATAAAAGAAGTATAACCGAGGTTATACCAATGGTCAACACATAAATTCCGCGATCAGCCGGTGAAAGTGATGCGTTCCCTGCTCACGCGATGGCGAATAACGGCCGCGGTCGTAGAACCTCGATGAGACACCGCGTTGTACCGCACAAACCACAGCTTCGTCTTCCATTTCTACTTGATGAAGGCCGGCTCCGGCACCTTGTTCGCGAAGGGAATGATCAACGACATAAGTGAGAAAATCCACCGATGTTTCCGTCGCGGAACGCGGCCGTACGACGTTTATTGAAAGTCCCCACGGATAAAAATTGAACATTATGTTCGGGAAAAGAAATAGATACCGGCCCGCAATATTCCCTTGAGAATCAAATCCGGTTTGAAGCGACGAATATCGGAAAAGCTCCGTCGAGTACGTGCCGAAATCAACGGCAAGATTCAGCGACGGATGAACGTAAGGAATGTGAAATCCTTCCAAATAATTCTCACAATACAGCGCCCAGTGTGCGTCAAATTCGTAGCTGGTCGCTTCGAAAAGCGGAACCCCGGAAAAGTCCTTTAGTCCGATCCGGTCTAACGCTTCGCCGACGAAGGCCATCAACGGTGCGGCCGGATCGATCGATGCGAACAAGAAACCGAGCCACGATTCGAGCGGTATCTGCCGCAAGTCATCTTCTGCCGTTGGAAAGTCTTCGACGTCCTCGAACTGCGGCATTGAAAGGAACTTACCGGTCAGATCAAACCGGCGTCCGTGATACGGACAACGAATCAGAGCGGCATCATTTTTTGCAAATTCCGCCAAGATCATCCCTCGGTGGGTACAAACGTTCGACAAACATCGCACGCCGTTTTCGTCTTTTATCCGAAGCAGCGGTGCATTCAAAACGCCGGGCAAGAGGTCGAGCGGCTCGATCGTCGCGATCTCTTCGGCACGTCCGGCGAACTGCCACGTTCGAGCAAAGATCCGTTCCTTCGAGAGCTCGAACATCTCTTCGCTAGAATAAAATTCGGACGAGATCGTTCGTGCTTTGCGAATGTCAGGATCGATGTCGAACATGTCCAATTCTACGCTTTGTAAAACAAATATTTCGGCTCGTCGCCGCGAGCGAATCCGGCGGCACCAAGCCCTGCGGCGAGTGCCGCTTCGAACTCTTCTTTCAAACGAGCTTGTTCTGCGATTGCCGCTTTTGGGTCGCTTGCGACCAAACTCGCCCAGTCGGAAGTTACGGCGATCTCGCGTTCCGGCGTTCGCGTTTCTTCATAAGAACGACCTTCGGAAAGTGCCACGACCTTGGCGCTGTCGAGATGCCATTCCGCAAACAACCGGTCGCTCGCAAGCCCGATTGGCTCGCCGTCGTGTTCGGCTGTCGCGTAATCGATCCCGTAAAAATTCGGCTGATATTCCGTGATGATCGCACCGAGCTTTTCCAGATTGAAATTAGCGTTCCGCGCTTTCCAAGGCTCGAAGGTCCATTTAACGAACTTCACGCCAAGTTCTAACGCCCGTTCCCGCTGTGCCCATTTCAATTTGCGGCCGATGCCGTAGCTCTGATACGAATCGCGGACGGCCGTCATGTGAGAATAGAACGCCTTTTCTCCACGCAAGAACGCCGGGACGCTGAGCACGAAGCCGACCAACTCATCACCATAGTACGCGCCGAGAATAAACCCGCCGGCGTTCTTTGTTACGATAAAATGCCGCACCGGCGAAATCTCGATCTCCGGCAGTTTGAACACTTCTCTTTGCAGATCGACGCAGGCCGAAAGCTGTTCAAGCGTCGTACATTCTCTGATCTCTATTACTTTTTCCACACTCAACAATTGGTTCCGAGCATTGTTCTGCTGAAACTTTCGCAATTTGCCTTTTCGCTGTCAACCCGATTTCAGACCTTGGGGGAACTAATTGACACAAACCCTCAGGAATCTGATATTCTTGTAAAGCGTCCCACACGCGGCCAACCTTTATCGCCACCAGAATGACCGCTTCGCCAAGTTTAGACGTCAAAGGCAGGATCGCCGAATTTCCTATTGCCGAACTTCTCGTTGAGATATTTCAAAACCGGCTGTCGGGTTCGCTGCGCGTATCTCATCTTTCGAAAAAGGTGATCGTTTATGCAAAGGATGGAGCCATCGCCCACGCCGTCTCAAACCAGAAAGAACACCGGTTGTTCAGCATCGGGCTTGAGCGAAAAACGTTCGACCGCTCGGTTCTCGCAAAATTTCCGGAATTTGCGAACGATCTCGAACTTGCATCGCATTTAACAGGGACCGGCCTTTTGAATAAGGAACAGCTTGCTTCTTTAACGGTCGAACAGATCGAAGCGATCCTTATCAGCATAATGCCTTTGAAGACCGGCGAATGGATATTCAGTCCGCATGCCCGGCTTCGGGCCGATGTTGATTTCAGGGTAAACGCGCAAAAGCTGCTTTTCGATTATTCCCGCTGCCTGCCGAACGAGACGGTCTACGGCCGATTCCGCAGCGTTGATGAGCAGTTTTCGTTGAACACGCCTCCGTCCGGCCTTGTGCTCCAGCCTCAGGAAAAAGTTGTGCTAAGCCAGTTCGAGCAGGGCGAGCTAGCGGTCGCGCAGCTTCGGACAAAGTGTTCGCTTTCCGACAAAGAGCTTTTCGGCGCAGTTTATTCGCTTTGGCTTGGCGGGTTCGTTTTCCGAAAAGGCTGGTGTGCGGCATTTCGCGCATCGGATCTGGACGCCATCCGCGGTGCTGACCTTAAAGTGGTGAACAAGGCGGCAGATATGCCGAAAGCGGTCGTTGTCGAACCGGAACCTCAGACCATGGCCGAAGCCTCCGTCGATCCGACCAAGGTCGGCCAGGCCGATATTTCGCTGGATGATTACCTCGTCCGCTCAGAGACCGGCGAGACTTTCTATGATCTGCTGGGTGTGGACGAGCGGGTTCCGGTTGCGGAAATAAAGGCCGCATATCTTATGCTTGCTAAGGCATTCCACCCCGACCGTTTTCATCGTGAAACGCCCGAACAGTTCGCAAGAATCCAGGAAGCGTTCACAAAGCTTGCTCACGCCTATGAAACGCTCCGTACCGAAGATTCTCGGAAGTCGTACGATTTCAAAATGCGCAAAGAACTTGAACTTCGTGAGAAACGACGCAAGGAAGGTAAACCGGAAAAATCTCAACCCGAGGACGCGCAGGAAGAACTTGGACTGCGTAGTTTTGAGGCGGGACTCGAATTCTATCAAGAGGAAGACTACGCCTCGGCCGCGACTCAACTTGCGCGTGCCGTGCATTGCAGTGCCGGAAACGCGCTCTACCATGCCTACTTCGGTGCCGCGATGTCATATCTCGGCGACTCATACCGGCACCGCGCAGAATCGGAACTCAGCACGGCCGTTAAGCTCGATCCAAAGAATGCCAAGATAAGACTAATGCTTGTCGATTTTCTGATCGATATGGATCTTCCGCGGAGGGCCGAAGGCGAACTCAAACGATTCCTCGAAGTGTCGCCGGGCAACCGCGAGGCGATGGCGATTCTCGATCGACTCTCGCGGGCCGAGTGAAAATTTACGGCTATGTGCTAGAATTCTTTCGGAAAGATCCAACGTAGCCTAATGCAAAGTTCGACCTCTGTAGCTCCTAAATTTGACGAAAAGCTTCTCGAACTCTCTTCGCGAATAGATGAATTTGAGGGCTATGCCCACGCGCACGGCCTGCGGATCGCTGAGATCGCTGATTCGATCGGCAGGCATTTCGACATGGCCGAACATGAACGCGAGATAATGCAGCATGCATGCTTGGTTCATGACCTGGGTGAACTCGTAATGGGCCGCGAGTATATCCGCGAAAAACGTCCGCTTACCGAGATCGAACGGCTTGATATGCAGCGGCATTGCGTGATCGGCGAACAGGAGTGCTCAAAACGCGGCTTGTCCCGCGGCATCCAACTTCTCGTTCGCTGGCACCATGAATGGTGGAACGGCAACGGTTATCCCGATCGGCTTCACGGTGAACAGATACCGTTCGCGGCACGCATTATCCGCGTTGCAGATTCCTTCGCCGCCATGACCGAAGACCGTCCCCGCCGCGCGGCACGCCCAGATGCCGAAGCAGAAAGCTACCTTCGCGAATGGGCCGGGCTCGAATTCGATCCGCGGGTCGTAAAGGCATTTTTCGAGATCCGCCGCTCAGCCGCACTTGACCAAAATTGAGCCTTACCCAGACCCATAATTATGAATGATCAGGCCTGCTTCCTCGATGGAATGACCTCCGTCGCCGAGGTCCATCCTGACTTTCGCAAAACTGCACGGGAAACGTCGCCTTATCGGATCGGCAGTTCAAAATTGCCTCGGCGCAATCGGCTAGCAGTCCAAAATTCTGCTTGTAGCTAGGTTTTCAACTCGCCTCGCTACTCCGCACGGTCCGTTGATGAGGTACGAATTGTGTTATCTCAGCCACGGATCGTGTTATCTGGGCCCAGAATTGTGTTATCCCATTCACCGATCGGATAATCCCAGCCTCGTATTTGCTTAAGTCAGATAACACCGATCGCCCGCGGTAAACAGCGTTTTATTTTTCAAAATAGCTATATCGTTGATTTATTTTGCAATTATTCTGGAAATGCCTTACCATTGGGACTGTACCTGAATCGTAAAGTTACAAATAGATCAGATCGGCCTTGGCTTTTTGGGGTCTTCTGCGCGAAGTTTCGCGTTGAATTCGGGTCGTTACTGCGTATTTTGCTTTAGATCGTCTCCCATATGAAAAATTTATTTGAATTCGAATTGGAGGAAGACCTTGAGAAATATTACAGCCCATTTACTCTTCGCAATACTCATCTTTTGCTCACTCGGCGGATCGATCAACGCACAGACGATAAACGATCGTTCAGGATCCGGTTGGTTTAAGAATGATCCGATCCCGGAGATCACTGTAGCTTGCTCAGAAGACAAATTTGTCCTTGAGGGGAACAGTGGTGATGGCCCTGACGGCAACATTCGCACGTTCAACGCAGCAGCTATGAGTGTGAAAGTGAGTGCTTTCAGCAAAAAGAAAAGTGACGGACTCTGGCAGACCGCATACGCCGGAGCGTTTTCTAGCGGACTCGGCGTGACCGACCGCGGCGAGGGCGATGGCAGCAATGGCCGACACCGTGTCGATAACATCGGCGACCGTCATAATTACCTTTTGTTTGAATTCAACACGCCGGTTTCGGTGGACAAGGTCTTTCTCGACAGTGTTGTTGACGATAGCGATATTACCGTTTGGATCGGAAACGCGAATGATCCGTATAACAATCACCTTACGTTGAGCGACGCGGTTCTTGCCAGTTTCGGCCCGAGCGAGGACAATAACACGACCTCCAGGACAGCGAGAAACGCAAACATTAATGCAAGCCAGAAGGTCGGCAACGTCTTCGTGATCGCGGCATCAACGAGCGATACGACACCTGAAGATCAATTCAAGGTAAGATACCTTGATATTAAGTGTCCAAATCCTCTTCCGCCTTGTTCTGCAGGCGATATGAAGACGACCGGCAATTCCGGCGAAGACGGCCCGTACGGGAACATACGCACTTTCAGTACAGGCGGGACGGTTTCAGCAAAAGCGAGCGCGTTCAGCCGACGCAAGTCAGATGGATTATGGGAAACTGCATTTCTTGGTGCATTCAGCTCAGGGCTCGGAGTGACCGATCGAGGTGAAGGAAATGGTTCCAGCAATAGGCACAAGGTGGACAACATCGGCGATCGTTTGAACTACGTAGTTTTCGCCTTTAATCAAAATGTCGTGCCTGACCGTGCTTACCTTAACAGCGTTGGAGCGGATAGCGATATCACGGTCTGGATCGGGACAATGGCTGACCCGTTCAACACTCCTGTAATTTTGAGCGACGCCGTTTTAGCGAGTTTTGGAGCACCGGAACACAATGAAACGTCAAACAATTCACCTCGGTGGGCTGACTTTAATGCTTCGCAGAGATCCGGAAACGTGCTCGTGATCGCCGCGAAAGTGGACGAAACCAATCCGGAGGATTCTTTTAAGATCGAAGATATCTCCATCGATTGCCCACAGCCTAAAGCAGAGGTAACGATCATTAAGCAAGTTTTCAATGCCAGCGGCGGGACTGCTTCGACTACGTCGTTCGGTTTTACAGCGACGAATTTTGGGACCAATAATTTCAGCCTTGTTGATAACGATGTCGTTGGGCCGGATCGTATCGCGAACTTGAACATAACCCAGTTCGGGGCCGCAAACGCGATCACGGTCACCGAAGCGAACACGCTCGGTTGGACGCTTTCAGACATTATTTGTGTCGAAACCGGAACTCAAAACACCACGGTTTCTCTGGCAAACAGAAAGGCGACGATCATTGCAGAGCCCGGTGAAAGCATCGTTTGCACGTTTACCTGTTCTCAGTTAATTCCGAGTTCGGCCGATGTTTCTGTTTCTGGAAGAGCTATTAGAACGGATGGTTATGGTATCTCAAGAGCGACCGTTACACTTGCCAATCTGGCAACCGGCGAGACGAGAACTACGTTAACTAATGCTTTTGGTTACTTCAATTTCGAAGCCGAGGTAGGTCAAACCTACATGATTTCGATATCAAGCAAGAGCTATGTTTTTGCTCCCGATTCAATGACGATCTCGCTCTTTGACGACATAGCCGGAATAGAATTCATTGGATCCTATTGAACTGAGGTTACATCTCACTAACTCGAGGTTGGCGGAAGATATCTCCGCCAACCCTTTTTTTCTATCTGATGGTGTTTTGGTTGTACGTTTGATTTACCGGTTAGCATTCTAAATGGCTTGCGGAAGAAAAGGCGGAAGAAAAGGGCTGCCGAAATCCGACAGCCCTATCTACTTCAAGTGTACTTCTTGTTTATCTGGCGAAAACGCGGCCATCCCGTGCACGGTAATATCTCCGGCCGTTCTTGGTGTAAAGATAAGTTGCACCGGCACCCGCTGCGGCACCGATTGCCATACCTTTCTTTCCGCCTGCCCATGCACCGACGCCTGCACCTAACAAGCCGCCACCTGCGACCTTGGCACCGCGGCGCCATTTCGAATTATACGCACGCCGCTTGGTGCCTTTTCGGCTCGACGCATAAAGCAACCCGGCACCGGCACCGATCATTGCACCGTTACGTCCTCGGCCGATCAAAGCACCGGCTGCCGTCGAACCAGCAACGATCGCTATATTCGTAGCAAGACCCGGATTCTTTTTCTTCTTCCGTCTCGTCTGTCCAAATGCCTCAGGCACTGCCATTGAAACCGTAAAAACCATCAACAATGCGAAAACGAAAATCTTCTTCATATCAAACTTTCCCCCCTGTTTGAAGTTATTGCACAGTTAATGCAAACAATCTGTATGCCACAGAACCTTTATTTGCGTAATTTACGGCTATCTGCTGAGGATATTTGTGCGGCAGGTAATTTGTGCGCCATTCGGGTTCAATATTATTTTCCATTTTCCGCACCATTTCGTTTCTGAATTCTTGACACTGACACCATTTCGTAGCACTTTATCAATACACTCCGCTTCAAAATCTTTTCAATGAGGAATTCGAAATGTCGAAAATAATTCTATGTGTCGCAGCGTTGATGCTGTTCGCATGTTCGATTTTCGGACAGCAAACGCCCGTCGCGTTTACAAATGTCCGGATAATCCCGATCGTCGGACCAACCATCGAACGCGGAACCATCGTTGTTCAAAACGGAAAAATCACCGCTATCGGTGCAAATGTTCAGCCGCCGGCCGGCGCTCAGATAAACGATATGTCCGGCAAGACTATCATGCCGGGACTTGTCGATACACACAGCCACATCGGCGGCGGCTCGGGTGCAGATGGTTCATCGCCGATCCAGCCCGATGTTCGAATACTTGACGGTTTGAACGCTCGCTCGGCCAGCATCCAGCGGGCTCAGGCAGGCGGAATTACGACCGTGAATGTGATGCCCGGTTCGGGCCATCTCGACAGCGGCCAAACCCTTTATCTCAAGCTTCGCGATGATGCGGTAAAGATCGACGATCTGCTGATCTATGACAAAGATGGCAAATATATGGGCGGCATTAAGTTCGCCAACGGGACGAATTCGATCCGTGCAGGTGGCGGCTCGTTTCCCGGCACGCGCGCAAAATCCGCCGCTCTCGTCAGGGCACAGTTTATTAAAGCTCAGGAATATCGCGACAAAGTCAAGAAAGCAGGCAGCGACGCAAGCAAGCTTCCGCCGCGTGATCTGGCGATGGAGGCCCTCGTCGAAGTTCTCGATGGAAAACGGATGGTCCATTTCCACACTCATCGCCACGACGACATTTTGACCGCACTTAGATTGCAGAAAGAATTCGGCTTTCGCATCGTGCTCCAGCATGTTTCCGAAGCCTGGAAGGTTGCCGATGAGATCGCAGCCGCAAAGGCCCCGGCTTCCATCATCTTCATTGACTCACCCGGCGGAAAGCTCGAAACGGTGGATATAAAATTTGAAAACGGCGCCGCCCTTGAAAAGGCCGGAGCGTTGGTCGGGTTTCACACGGACGATGGCATCACGGATTCACGATGGTTCCTGCGTTCTGCGGGTCTGGCGGTTCGCGCCGGAATGTCCCGTGAAAAAGCTCTCTATGCCGTAACGATGGCAAACGCCATTATGATGGACCTGCAAGACCGTGTCGGTTCGCTTGAAGTTGGAAAAGATGCCGATCTGGTTATTCTTTCGGGCGATCCGCTGAGCGTATATACACATGTGCTCGAAACCTGGGTTGACGGCAAAAAGGTCTTTGACCGGAAGGATCCAAAGGACTATATCTTTGCGGTCGGCGGCCGAGGTGCGACAGTTGATGAAGCTTCGCACACTGATCTGCATTGCTTCGACGGCGATATCGGAGGTAACGAATAGTGAATAACGAAAAGCGAATAACGAACAACATCGGAAAGCTCTTAAGAGTTTTGTTTCTCTCCGCCGGAGCGATTTTCATTTCTCATTTCTCATTTACCACCTGTTACGCTCAGATCGCCGTAAAAGGCGAAACGGTCTGGACGATGACCGGCGAGCCGATCACCAATGGTGTGGTTCTGGTCAACAACGGAAAAATAGAAGGCGTCGGCACAGCCGCACAAGTGAATATTCCCGCGAACTATCGCGTGATCAACGCTAAAGTCGTTACACCTGGCCTTATCGATGCTCACACGGTCATTGGCCTCAACGGTTATCTAAATCAGCCGCATGACCAAATGGCGCTTGACGGCGGCGGCAGCTTTCAGCCCGAACTTCGTGCGATAGATGCGTACAATGCCGAGGAAAAGCTGATCGAATGGGTTCGCGAATTTGGCGTGACCACAATCCACACCGGCCATCAGCCGTCCGCGCTTGTCTCAGGGCAAACAATGATCGCAAAAACGACCGGCAAGAATGTCGATGAAGCCACCATTGTTCAGACGGCAATGATCGCCGCTACGCTCGGCAATGCGGCGAATGCCGGGCAAGGCCGTTCGCCCGGTTCGCGTGCAAAACAGGCCGCGATGCTTCGTGCGGAACTGATCAAAGCACAGGAAGCCGCGAAGAAAACAGAGCCATCGACCGATCTGAAAACCCAGATAATGGTCCGTTTGATCAAGCGCGAGATACCTTTGCTTATCACTGTCGAATCTTCGGTCGATATAATGACCGCCCTTCGCATCGCTAAAGAGTTCAACATCAAGATCGTTCTTGATGGCGTTGCCGATGGGCACATGCTTATTAACGAAATAAAGGCGTCCGGTTTTCCGGTGATCGTTCATCCGACGATGGCGCGCCCGGGCGGCGACCGCCAGAATCTTTCGCTTGAGAACGCTTCGAAGCTGCGTGCAGCGGGAATTCCGGTCGCATTGCAGAGCGGCTACGAAGGTTACGTTCCCAAAACGCGTGTCGTGTTGTTCGAGGCTGCGATGGCAGCGGCGAACGGCCTTTCGATGAGCGATGCCCTTGCGACGATCACGATCGACGCCGCGAAGATCCTGGGCATTGATAATCGCGTGGGTTCCCTTGCCGTCGGTAAAGATGCAGACATCGCGATGTACGACGGTGATCCGTTCGAATATACGACTCGCTGCACCGGCACGATCATTAACGGCCGCGTTGTCAGCGAAGTAGTCAGGTAACCAAGAAAGTCACAAACCTAAGGAAGGCCGCTGAAGGGCGGCTTTCCGCATTTTATAAAGACCAAACCGGTTCAAATAAACCGAAATCCACTCGCTGATGCTATTCTGAAACCAATGGGATCAGAGAATAAGCGTCGGCGAGTTGTCATTACGGGTATGGGCTGCGTTACACCGCTCGGAGTCGGGCGTGATGCGTTTTGGCACGGTCTTTCGAATGCCAAGAGCGGTATTTCACGAATCGAGGATTTCGACACTTCTCGAAGCTCCGTTAAGATAGCCGCTTCCTGCCGCGACTTTGATCCCGACTCTCACCTTGCACCGAAAGATCGTAAACACGTTGCCCGAACGGTCCCGCTGGCGATCGCGGCCGCTCGTGAGGCTCTTGCCGATGCGGGCATCGATCCGGGTGAATTGTCGCTAGACGCGCGACGCGAATTCGGGGTCCAGATCGGAACGGGAGGCGGCGGGCTCGCATTTACCGAAAAGCAGTATTCCTATTGGTACATCGGCCCTGAAAAGTCAGCCAGCGTTTACGTAATACCTTCCTCCACGCATGGCGGCCTTTCGAGCGAACTTTCAATGGCGTTCGGCCTTCGCGGCCTTTCCCATGTTGTTTCGACCGGATGCACAAGTTCAACGGACGCGATCTTCTACGCCGCTGAACACATTGCTTCCGGCCGTCAAAAGCGGATGATCGCAGGCGGCGTTGACGCGCCTTTAGCTCCGGGCATTCTGGCAGGTTTCAATGTGATGACCGTCCTCACCACTGCCTGGAACGATGAGCCGCACCGAGCCTCGCGTCCCTTTTCAAAAGACCGTTCCGGCATGGTGCTCGGCGAAGGCTCGTGGATGTATATCCTTGAAAACTATGATTCGGCGATCGAACGAGGTGCATCGATCTATGCAGAGATCATTGGTTACGCTTCCACATGCGATGCCTATCATCGCGTCCGCCTTGAGGATACCGGGACCGAACCTGCCCGGGCGATGACAATTGCATTGACGAATGCGGGCGTCACTGTCGAGGAGGTCGATTATGTAAACCTCCACGGCACTTCGACCGTGCTCAACGACTCTATTGAGACAAATGCAGTAAAGAACGCATTTGGCGATCGGGCATACGACGTCCCGATGTCGTCCACTAAATCCCAGATCGGACACCCGCAGGGAGCTTCCGGTGCGGCAGGTGTCGGTTCGGCATTGCTTGCTATGACCAAGGGTGTCGTTGCACCGACGATCAATTTGGACGAACCCGACCCGAACTGCGATCTTGATTATGTGCCCAATACGGCACGCGAGCATGCGGTCAATGTCGCCCTATGCAACTGTATCGGTTTCGGCTCGAAGAACAGTGCTCTTGTGTTAAGACGAGCCGCATAGTCCCATGCTTTTTCCAGACCTAACCAAAAGAAGCTTCGAACTGGAACGCCTCGACATGGGCCATTACACCAAAGCCGAATATGACCGCTGGCACCGCGAAATGATGTTCGTAAACCATGCCCTCGGTGATGTCCGTTGCCTAAAACTGGCAATTCGAGATCAGCTCGAACATTCAACAGATGGTCGCCTTTCAATTCTCGACATAGGTGCCGGAGCGGGCCATTTGCTCGCAGCCGGCGGAAGGCTGGTCAAAAAAGATTCTATTCTCGTGGGCGTTGAAACAAATCCTGGAGCCGCCGCCCGTGTCAGGGATCGTCCCGGGCTGAGTCCGATCCTCGCTGACGGTCTGAAACTGCCTTTTCCTGATCAAAGCTTCGACATTGTGACCAGCTCGCTGACGCTCCATCATTTTGACAACGACTCGGCCGTTTTGCTTCTGAAAGAAATGTATCGCGTTGCCCGTCGGCGTGTTCTTATAGTTGACCTTCACAGGCATAATGTCGCCTATTTGCTCTATCGAATTTTGAGCTTTGCGGCATTTCAGCGTTTCACGCAAGAGGACGGATCGCTTTCTATCCGCCGCGGCTTCCGGCCTGATGAACTGAAGGAATTGGCAGATAGATCGGGTCTGAAAAATGCGACCGTGAAACGACGCGCCGCTTTTCGGCTCGTGCTTGAAGTGAAAAAAGATGACTGAGCATTACGACATCATCATTGCGGGTGCGGGGCCAGCCGGTTCGTCGGCTGCGATCCGGCTGGTTCAGGCGGGGTTTAGGTGTCTGATCATTGAAAAGGCGGAGTTTCCACGCCATAAGCTGTGCGGTGAATTCGTATCGCCGGAATGCATTCCGCTGCTTAAAGAGCTTGAAGTGATGATCGATGATGTTTCTCCGGCGAGGATAAACCGGACAACTTTTTATGCCGCTAGCGGAAGTTCTTTCACTGTTCCGTCCGGCGTCTTTGGAACCGGTGGGCACGCGATCGGACTAAGCCGAAGGAGCCTTGATTCGATGCTTCTAAATAAAGCGATCGAGGTCGGCTCTGCTTTTTTGGCCGGCACTGTCATTGGAGTTCTCAGCAAAAGCTCAAGCGGAATAAGCGGACTTCGCGTTAAGACCGCCGATGGCGATCAGATCGAATTGACTTCTGATCTTTACCTTGATGCGACCGGCCGCACAAGGTCGATCGCACGACACCTTGATCCAGATCAAAGCAAGCATGGCGTTCGCGCCGGTGCAATTGCGTTGAAGGCACATGTTCGAAATGCGCAAGTTCCTAACGATTCTTGCGAGATCTATGCCTTCCGCGGCGGCTATGGCGGCTGCAACGCGATCGAAGATGGGCTCCACAACGTCTGCTTTATCGTTTCAGCCAAAACTGCCAAAGCATTGAAAACGAACCCTGAAGATATTTTTCGTCGTGTTTTTCTTTCAAATCGTAGAGCAGCCGGCGTGCTCTCTTCGGCAAAGATCGAGTCCCGTTGGATCGCAGTTCCCGTCGATAACTACGGTCTTGCCGAGCCAGCTCCGGCGGCCAATGTGCTGGCTGTTGGCGATTCTTCGGGATTCATCGATCCGTTTACGGGTAGCGGAATTCTCGTTGCACTGCAAACCGGACGGCTCGCGGCAGAGATGATCGCTGCTTTTCAAAGCGAACGGTCGGACGGCCTGGCATCTAAATACTCTATCGAACATCGGGCACTCTTGGATCGTCGTTTGAAGTTATCGGCATGGCTTCGGCTCGCGGCATTTTCACCGATGTTCGGAAATGCAGTGGCCGGTGCGCTTTCGATCTCTCCGCGGCTCGCGAGTTTGCTCGCCCGTTCGACTCGGGGCCCGTCAGGCTAGACAAAAATGCGAGTGTTCGTGCTATTCTCTAGAGGATCAATTCAAATCACCGAGGTAAATAAATGAAGTTCGTTCTTGTTCTGGCGGTTATCTCCGTTTTTGTTTCAGCTGCGTTTGGACAGCAGCCGCAGCCGACCGGGTCTCCGCGTCCCGCGGCTTTATCAACGCCTGTTCCGCCGCTGCCGAATGAATACTGCACGGTCGTTGCTGCAACTAACACGTGACCTCGGGATGCTCAAGCGGTAGGCTGGCTCGACGCTGACGGCAATGGGGATTTCCTCGGGGCGGGGGGCCGTTCCGTTCCGATAGTCCATCCGGCGGTTGACTACGGAACGTTTACAACCGGAAATTCGCCGGTCGGGACGACAAGAAACACAATCCTGGTTTGGCAGGGACTGCCATCGACCTTGCCGCTTCGCACTTATTTCAGATTTCGCCTAACAATTGACGCGTCGTTCTTTTCCGGCACCTCTCCGCAACCCACCGGAGCGGTATTTGATGGTGAAGTGGAAGATCACGAATTGCTCAGCCCGACCGCCGCGAACGTCAGCATTTCCGGCAGGGTCATGACGGCCGCGGGCCGCGGACTGCCAAGAACTACCGTGATTCTCACCGATATGGATGGCAACTCGCGTACTGCTGGAACTTCGATGTTCGGATACTTCCGCTTTGACGATGTTGAGGTTGGTAATACTTACATTCTGACCGCCGTCTCAAAAGGCTATGTCTTTGAGCAGCAAACGATCAGCATACTCGATGAAATATCCGACTTGGAATTTATTGCACTCGAATAGTCTCGGTAAAAAGAGACCAACTAACGGGCGTGGTCGGTCAACGATCACGCCCTTTTTTGTTGACAATGGCTGTTGCGAAAGTTTATAGTCTTCATAGGGTTACAGTCACCTTTAACTTGGATTTTTACCCCCCCCCCACGCCACAGCCCTCAGCAATCGGAGGTTCAATGAAAGCCTTATCTCTTTCTTCATACATCGTCTCGAATCTTTTTAAATCACTTCAAACCCTATTAGTCGTTGTGCCTATTTTTGCTTTTGGGGCTGCAAAGACCGAAGGTCAGACGTCCAATGAGTTATTCGAAACCAGCATGGCCAGCATTCCCAGCGGGCCGACATCTGCTTCGCAAACGGCGCGGCTGCTGCTCAACAGCAACAATCCGACCGGAAACACGATCGGCGCGACGAACATCAACATCAGTGTAACGGCCAGTTTTTCCAATCAGCAATATACGGGAGTCGGCACCGGCCCCGGCAATCCGGTGGTAATGTTCGGAGCCTCCATTGCGGGCACCGGGGCTGGCGGGCCAACTTCGATTCCGGCGTTCGGGCCGATGAGCAGCATCGCCAGCGGCGTAAACACCCAATTTTCCAACACCCCCTCCGGCAGCGCGCAAGGCATTGCTGTGGCGGTGAATCATGCTTTTGATATACTCACAAGCACCCGTCATTGGGCCGAAGCTCTTCCTCTTCCGCCCGCTACCAACAGCCGCGTCTATATGGCGGACCTGACGCTGACATTCAGCTCGCCTGTAACAAATCCGAGGCTTCAGTTTGTCGGAATGGGCGGCACCAACGGCAGCTTGGGCTTCTCAAGCGAATTCGATCTGGTCACGCCCGGCTTAACGCTTACAAGAAACCAGGGAAATGCCGCATTCGTCGTTACATCGACCCAGGTAAATAACGGCTCTGTCACCATCGCCGCCAGTTGTGCCGTCGCCGACGCCGCGTCATGCGGAACGGTCACGGTCAACGGCTCGAATATTACAACCATCACATTCCAGACGTTTATCCGCGGCGATGGCGGCGGGGCCGCATGGTCACCCCCTACACAACATGCCGGGGACCGATGGATGTTGGGCGTTTCGCTGCCCGAATCATATAACGTGTCCGGCAACGTCTTTAACGACATCGACGGTCCCGGCACAATAAACGGCACGGGCGTAGGCCAGCCGAGCGGAGTGCAGTTATATGCAACTCTAGTCGATCCGACCGACAACACGGTGCTCGGCTCGATTCCGGTCAACCCGGACGGAACATATACTTTCAACGGAGTTCCGGGCGGCGGAGTGAATTACCGCGTGGAAATTTCCTCCAATCAGGGAACCCAATTATCCGTGGCTCCGGCAAGGGTGCTGCCGTTAGGCTGGTCCAGCGTCGGGGAAAATCTGGGAGCGGGGCCGGGCAATGACGGAATGGCAGATCGAGCGTTAAACATAACAGTAAATTCGGCAAATGTAGTACAGGCTAATTTCGGCATCTCCATGATCCCGACCGCCGCGAACGTCAGCATTTCCGGCAGGGTCATGACGGCCGCGGGCCGCGGACTGCCAAGAACTACCGTGATTCTCACCGATATGGATGGCAACTCGCGTACTGCTGGAACTTCGATGTTCGGATACTTCCGCTTTGACGATGTTGAGGTTGGTAATACTTACATTCTGACCGCCGTCTCAAAAGGCTATGTCTTTGAGCAGCAAACGATCAGCATACTCGATGAAATATCCGACTTGGAATTTATTGCACTCGAATAGTCTCGGTAAAAAGAGACCAACTAACGGGCGTGGTCGGTCAACGATCACGCCCTTTTTCTAATCATCCCCTTAGTTAAACCCCATGGAAATCTGGTGTCCTGCGGCTTGCCGCAACGTTGCGCGGAAAAGTTTACTTTTCCGTGAGGCTTAAAAAAAGGTCGGCGGGCTTGCCCGCCATCATCTCTGCAATCCGGCTTCCATAGAAAAACTGAAGATGATTGTGTTCCCAGTCAAGCCCGGAAGAAGTAGTAGGCAGCACGGCTAAGCTTGTATTCCGGCTCATCGTAGCGGCAAGCCGCAAGAAAAACTAAATCTCAAGGAATTCGGCCTTTCCAATCATTCCAAACCCGATCAAATCGCGCATTCTTCGCATATCGTGCAAATCGCGCAGTTTGCTGTTCCGGAAGATCGGCGTTTATCGGATAATTCGACCAGCCCGGAAACACTTTCCGGGCGAGATCTTTGATATGTGAGCAGCCCGTAAATTGTCGAGATCGGCCGATACCGACCTGACGGAACGGCTCGCCGCGAAAAGAACCTCAAAAACAACAATTTTTGTTTTAGGCCGTTTCAGGCGAGCGCTCTCACGGTCAAACAAAAGTGGGAAATATCGTGCAAAATCAACCCATAACCGTAATTGTTACAGCCATTTACACGTGCCGGTCACCAGCGGAACAAGCCCGGAACAGGGGTGGATCAGATGTCTGAACAAGGGCGCGAAAAATGCCCGGGTTCGTTTTTTGAGACCATTTGTCACCGCGCATTTTATAGGACGCGAGGAGTGTGTTAATCTCGTCGTAAACGTAAACTGACCATCCGATACAACTCATATCACTATGTCCAGAATTGATCTTTTCGGCACTCTTTTTCTGCTTACGCTTTTGTTTTCAGTCTCGCCCCTAACAGGCCAGACACAGGCGACGCCGCGTCCTGCCGCTTCAGCAACGCCTGTTCCGCCGCTTCCCAATGACGATCCGCCGGTGATCACACGACATTCATCGCGTGTCGGCGGACGCCAAATAAACTACACGGTTACGACCGGCTATATACCGATCCGAAATGCTGTCTCCGGCGAGACAGAGGCCCGTTATTTCTATATGGCGTACACGGTTGACGGTGTGGCGAACAAGGCTTCGCGACCGCTTATGTTCTCGTTCAACGGCGGGCCTGGTTCGGCTTCGGTCTGGCTGCATTTGGGAGCGCTCGGGCCAAAACGCGTGAAGATGTTGGACGACGGCCTTATGCCGCCGCCGCCGTATGAATTGGTCGAGAACGACCATAGCTGGCTCGACCTTACAGATCTCGTTTTCGTCGATCCGGTCGGCACCGGTTATTCGCGTGCGGCCCGGCCTGAGCTCGCGGCGAAGTTCTTTTCAGTGAATGGCGATATCGATGCGAACGGCGAATTCATCCGAATGTACATGGGCCGCAATGAGCGTTGGGCGTCGCCCATTTATCTTGTCGGGGAAAGCTACGGCACGACACGCGTCGCAGGCCTTGCGAATCATCTCTTCGAACGCGGCATCGGGCTGAACGGCGTGGCTCTGGTTTCGATGGTGACCAATTTCCTTTCCATCCGTTTTGCCGACAACAACGACATGCCGCTCATCATGATCTTTCCGTCATATGCGGCGACGGCCTGGTATCACAAAGCTTTGCCGCCCGAACATCAGAGCAAGTCCTTGCAGCAAGTGCTTCGCGACGCGGAAAACTTTGCGGTCAACGAATTCGCGCCGGCTCTGCTTCGGATCGACCGGCTGACGGCCGCCGAACGAAACGCTTTGCTTGATAAATACAGCTCGCTGACCGGCCTTTCGAAGGAGTTCGTCGATAATCAGAACTTCCGGGTCGAACTTGGCGAGTTCAACAAGCAATTACTTCGCAGCCGCAAGCGTACCACGGGCCGTTTGGACAGCCGTTTTCTTGGCTACGACCGCGATTCCGGCGGAAACAATCCTGATTTCGACCCGAGCATGACCGCCATTCGCACGCCTTACACCGCCACGTTCAACGCATATGTAAAAGGCGATCTTGGATTCAAGACCGATCTCGAATACTACATTCTCGGCGGCGGCATCACCTCGCCCTGGAATTGGAATACGAATAATGCTTATGCCGACACGACCGGTGCCCTCTCGTCCGCGATGCGAAAGAATCCGTATATGAAAGTCTTCCTCGCCAGCGGTTATTACGATATGGCCACGCCATATTTTGCGGCCGATTACACGATGTCTTCAATGCAGCTCGACCCGGCACTTCGCCGAAACATCACGACCGAATATTACGAAGCCGGCCATATGATGTATATCGAAAAGAATTCGCTGATCAAGCTGAAACGCGACATCGCGGCATTCGTCGCCGCTTCCCAAACGAAGTAGCCGGAGTGGGAACGGCTTCGTTCCTTTTCCTCCAAGCTCGAACAAGCCCGTGCCGAAAAGCTCGGGCTTTTGCTTTTTCGTTCCGCCTCTGTTCCGCCCGTGTTCCGAGCCTGTTCCGCTGGTGGGTGGAACGTGTAAGCGGCTGCGGTTGCTTCAGTTACAGGTGTCTCAGGGTCGAATTCAGCCATTTTTTCAACAGAACTTCGAAAAGTCCCTTTTTTGTTCGATCTTTAGCGTGCGCCAACTGAACAAATGTGAACAATAATCGGCGCTTCTTGGCCAAAAGTCAGAACCGCCTGCGTGAGCCGGCGGCCAGTTCGGTGGCTGCACACTCTCGAACGCAGATCGAGCGGATCTACGCGGATCTTTAAAGAATGTTTGCTTTTCCCAGTTTGACTTCTGAGATCTCAGATCGGCAATCCAAAATCGACACGAACCCTTACTTACGTGCGGGCTACGGACACGTGCTCGAAAAATATTTCGTGGCCGGTACATTTTCTATCAGCTTCGACCGGCCGCCAATAGCACTTCGCGCAGTTGATGGCAGGAATGGCAAATGGAATAAATGACGCAATTGGAAAGGCCGCCGGTTGTGTCCGAAGTTTTAGACCAGCAAATGGTGATCGTTCGTTAAAGGCCTTTCTGTGATCTGGTTGTCGGCTGGATCAATGCCCGGCTTCGCCGGAGATCTGGTCGATGGCGTGTTGGAGAATGGGTTTGATGACGTCGAAACATTCGGCGACGGCCTTTGGCGAGCCCGGGAAGTTAACGATCAGAGTGTTGCCGCGAATTCCGGCGACGCCGCGCGAGAGCATTGCGGTCGGCGTTTTCTTGAGCGATGCGGCGCGGATCGCTTCGGCGATGCCCGGCGCCTCGCGTTCGATCACCAAGAGCGTCGCTTCGGGCGTGTTGTCTCGCGGCGAGAAGCCCGTGCCGCCGGTCGTGAGCACCAGATTTACGTCTGTGCGTGTCGCGAATTCGAAAAGAGCTTCCTTGATCGCTTCCAGATCGTCTTTCACGATGCGGCGTGCGGAAACCGCGGCACCCATCGCGATCAACAGCCCGACGAGAGTCGTCCCCGAAACGTCATCGTCCGCGTGGCGGCTGTCGCTGGCCGTCAACACGGCGGCTTGGATCTTTGTTTTTGCACGGCTCATAGATTCAGGCAACGGTCGTCTCGATCTTTTCTATCGCCCGCTGGCGACGGCTGTAAAGCACGCTGAGAAGTACTCCGATCACGACGAGCAGCATGCCTCCGAGAGCTGAAAGGCTCTGCGCTTCGCCGAAAACGATCCAGCCGATCGTGACGCCGTAAACAAGACCAGTGTAATTTACTATCGCGACACCGGCAACGGCCTCTTTCTGCAAGGCGTTCGTCAAAAAGATCTGGCCGAGCTGTGAAAACACGCCGATAAGGAAAAGCCAGAGCCAGTCCCAACCGGTCGGCATTCGAAAATCGAAGAACAGCGAAACGAATCCGGCGAGAACCCCGACGAGTTGGAAATGCAGGACTACGGTGAGCGGATGTTCTTTGCCTTTCAGGCTGCGGACCAGATTGTAAGCGACGCCCGACCCGAAGGCGGAGATTATCCCGATCAGCAAAAAGAACCACGAAATACGCGGATCGAACCGTTCTATCAGCAAAACTCCGGCAAACGCGATGGCGTAAAACGCCCACTGCAAGGGACGGACGCCTTCCTTTAGGACGAAGATCGCGATAACGGTGGTGAAGATCGGCGAAAGGTATTGGATCGTCATCGCCGAAGCAAGCGGAATGTTCTGCACAGTGACGAAGAAAAAATAAAGTGCGATGGTGCCGAAAATTCCCCGGAGCAGAAGCAGCGTGCGGTTCGAACCTTTCCAATCCGCACCGGCGTGGTAAAGCCCGATCAAGCAAAATGCCGTAGCCAATATGCACCGAAAAAAAACCACTTCCATCGCCGGAAGATGCGAGACCTGCTTTACGAAAACATTGGCGAGAGCGAAAGAGAGCGTCGAGAAAAACATCGCCCGGACGCCGGCTGTAAGGAATGTGCGGTCTTCGGTCAAGATCGTTTGGCGTCAGGCGAGCCGCAGCCGCAATCTGTGCCGCAGCCGGAGCTTGGTTTGAATTGCCGGAGCTTTCGGACGAGCAGAATTCCGAAATAGATCAATGCCCCGGCGACAAGTAGCAATACGATTATGTTTTGGACATTCATCATGCTAACCAAATCCCAGGAACTTCCCACCCTGATATGTTATCAGAGCGGCGACATAAGCCAACACCGTCATGTAAACGACCATAAACAGCGGCCACGACCAGGAATTCGTCTCGCGGCGGACGACAGCCACCGTGGACATACACTGCATCGCGATGACGAAGAAGACCATCAGGGTGACGGCGGTCAAAGGCGTCCAGGCGGGAGTGCCGTCCGCACGCTTTGCATCGCGGATCGCAGAAAGAAGCGTTTCGGATTCTTCGTCGGCATCGGCCCCGACGTTGTAAATAATGCTCAGCGTGGAAACGAGGACTTCTCTCGCAGCAAAACTTGCGATAAGCGCAACGCCGATCTTCCAATCGAAACCGAGCGGTTCAATAACAGGCTCGATCGCGTGGCCGAGCATTCCGGCATAGCTGTTAGCAAGCTGTTCGGATTCGCCCGACTGCGCGGCAACTTCCGTCCCCGCTCCGGCAGGTGTTTCCGAGGTTCTGGGAAAATACGCCAGCGCCCAGAGAATGATCGAGATCGCGAGGATGACAGTCCCTGCACGTTTAACGAACAGCCACGAACGCTCGAGCATGTTCTGAAACACCGTACGGACGTTCGGCATCCGGTAGGGCGGCATCTCCATAACGAAGGGCGGCGGCGGAGCCTTGAGGATCGTTCGCTTGAAAATGAAGGCGGCGGCGATCGCCAGGACGATGCCAAGTAGATACATCCCGAGCATTATCACGGCACCAAGCGATAGAAAGCCGAACACGACCTGCGACGAAAAGAACGCCGCGATCATCAGCGTATAGACCGGCAGACGTGCCGAACAGCTCATGAATGGTGCGATCATTATCGTCGCGAAACGGTCGCGGCGGTCTTCGATGGTGCGCGTCGCCATTATTCCGGGGATCGCACAAGCAAAACTGCTGATCAACGGCAGGAATGCTTTGCCGTGAAGCCCGACGCGGCTCATCAATTTGTCCATCAGGAAAGCCGCCCGCGCCATATAACCCGAATCTTCGAGGATCGAGATGAACAGGAACAATAAAAGTATCTGCGGCAGAAAGATCAACACGCCGCCGACACCGGCGATAATGCCGTCCGCAACCAGATCGGCAAGAATGCCTTCCGGCAAGACGGACTTTGCCGCGTCTGCCAGCGAACCGAAACCTGCATCAAGCAGATCCATCGGCAGGGCAGCCCACGAGAAAATCACTTGAAATATTAGCAGCAGAACCGCAAGCAGGATCACCAGCCCGAAGAAGCGATGCGTCAGAACTCGGTCGATCTTGTCGGAAAATGCGTGAGCATCGCGGTCGGTGTGGCGAACCGAGGCCTGGACAATGTCGGAGATCTGTTTGTATCGGCGGAAGATAGGGTTTTCCGTATTGGAAAATTCTATCGGCGGGTTCGTTTTGGTATTTGCATTAGCCGAAAGCGCCGCTGCTGCAAGTTCTTCGAGGCCGCGGCCTGTGCGGGCATCGACTTGAACTGCCTGTGCACCGAGCATCTCGGAAAGTTTTGCGATATCGACCTCGTGACCCTGCTCTTCAAATAGATCGGACATCGTCATCGCAACTACAACCGGCGTTTCTTGCTCAAGGATCTGCGTGACTAGGTAAAGATTTCGTTCGAGATTGGTCGCATCTACGACTGCAATTACAACGCCCGGTTTTTCAATGCCATCGGTCTCGCCGCTGAGCACCTTGCGGGCGATCTCTTCATCGATCGACGTGGCGTCGAGGCTGTAAAGCCCCGGCAGATCGATAATATATACAAGGCTTCCGTTTGCATCCCAACGCCCCGTTTTTCTTTCAACGGTAACACCGGGAAAGTTCGCGACCTTTTGGCGAAGTCCTGTGAGCGCATTGAATAAGGTGGTTTTCCCTGCGTTTGGATTGCCGGCGAGGGCGACGGTGAGTGTTTCGGTCATTTGAAATTATTGGTCGATAAGGTCGATATGTATGGTCGCCGCCTCATTTCTGCGAATGGCAAGGTTATATCCGAGGACGCGTATCTCGATCGGGTCGCCAAAAGGTGCTGATTTCACGACCTTGATGGAAACACCAGGCACAATTCCCATTTCCATCAGTCGTTTAGAAATTGGCTCATCACCGACAACGGCCTTTACGCGTGCGAAGCCGCCATCCGGAACTGCAGCAAGTGTAGCTGTCATAATACTTATTCTCTTGAGCCGAACGTCTGTGTTGAGCAGATCGAACGAATGACCTTCCTTTGACCTCAATTATTTGGGACCAAGCTGAAGTTTATCCGATTCCTTATTGAAAACCAATTTCAAAAGATATTTTTTGGCGCCTCGCTCGGATCAAATAGAGGGATGACGGCGAAACCTCAAATTCACAGCGGAAATTGTCTTTCTGCAAGTGGTTGGTAGGTTGATAAGGACAAAGTACGGTTTGCAGTTTTGTGCTGATCGAATACGTTCAATAGATCTAAAGCGCTAGATGAGAACTCGGGATGCCCGGCTTCAAATTGGTCGATGGCCTTTCGGATCTCATTCGACGCATTTCTTCTTTTCGACTCGGCAATCCGATCATTCTTTCGACGAAGGCAAACAGAACCCAAGGCAGGTGTTTGATGACCGGCAGCCGAAAGCAAATTCCGATATTTACGCATTTGTCCCGCGTCCCTTGATCCTAGTGAGATCGAGATCTCAAAGAATTCTACGATGGCTTCGACGATCTTCTTTCGCTCAGTCTGGGGGATGTGCCTTGACTGGCTTATTACCCGAGAGTAACAAATTTCTGCTTTGCCGATGAGTTTGGAATCTATTTCGCTCGATAAGCCGAAAAGATTTGTAGCATTCAAATAAAATCGTGCCGCGATCATTTTTACTGCCGGAACGGGCCAAAACAGTACGGCGGTCAGGGTTTTCAGGAGGGTCGGAAGATCTAGCCGCCCTTGGAGGACAAGATAATGCACACCAAATGGTGCGCCGACGGTCAGATAGATAATCGCGAGGTCCGATATAGGCACATTTGGAATATAAGCAATAACGGTGCCGCGTCGCTTAAAGGATGGGTCGGGTCGGGATGATAACCTCAAATCCGTTATATTTCATCACTTACAAAAGATTGACGGAACATTGAGGTTTTGTGGATCGTAATCATAATTTGCAGGTTGCAATGATCATGTCGAAATGAGTTTGCAAAATGCAAAGAACATCTTTTTTTGACCGTCACGCAAAAAGATCTTGAGAATCCGTTCTATTCTTCGGCATAGAGATTGCT
>CAZXTS010000006.1:1358-4390 GCA_964643745.1 uncultured Chloracidobacterium sp. | reverse complement strand
CAGCAGACGCAGTTAGCGATCGAACAACTTTTCGGTCAGCAGCCTCGGTCTAACGAATCTTAATTCTCGGCATTCATCTTGAGTTTCACGATAAGTTTAACTCGTAGTATTTTAGCAAAGCGGCCTTTTCAGGTCGTTTTTGTTTTGGATTTTGATCCAAAACGATATTAAAGATATAGCGGTTGCAGGGTAAGTGTTACCGTTGATATTCTAGGCGTGTTCCGATTTGGCCCCAAGCACTAAGATGAGTAACAGGGTTGCATTGATAACCGGCGCAAGCAGTGGGATCGGCCGGGCTACGGCGAAGCGTTTTGCTTCGAGTGGTTCGACCGTGGTTGCAGTTGGCCGAAGTGAGCAAGATCTATTATCACTCAAAGAAGAATGTCTTGAGTTCGATGGCACTATAAAGGTGCAATTAGCGGATGTTCTTGAGCATACACAGATCGACCGAGTTGTTTCTGATACCATTCAGACCTTTGGCCAGATCGACGTGTTGGTCAACTCTGCGGGGATTATCAAATCCGGTTCGATATCGGAACTAACGATGGATGATTTTGACCGTATGATGAACATCAATGTTCGCTCGGTCCTAAATTTGATTCAAAAGTGCATTCCGCATCTTGAATCGACGAAAGGCAACATCGTAAATGTCTCCAGCGTAACCGGGACAAGGGCATTTCCGGGTTTGTTGTCTTATTGCGTTTCAAAATCAGCTATCGATCAACTTACCCGTTGTGCCGCCCTTGATCTGGCTCCGAAAGGGATCCGTGTCAACGCGGTGAATCCCGGCGTGGTGATCACAAATCTTCATCGCAGGGGTGGAATGAGCGAGGAAGATTATCAAAAATTTGTAGAACACGCTTCTGCCACCCATCCGATAGGGCGGGCAGGCGAACCTGAAGATGTCGCAGCTCTGCTCCATTTTCTTGCGTCCGATGAAGCGGGGTGGATCACCGGCGTTACCTACGCGATCGATGGTGGACGCTCGCAGACGTGTGCCAGATAATGGCAACTCAGTAGCTCCGTAGAAGATGGAAATAAGGCTTTTGCCCAGTTCATTTGAGGCCGACGGCACCGCATCTCAGCGGCAACATACGTCCTGCCTTCTGGTGAACGATTCCGTCGCGATCGATGCCGGAAGCCTCGCACAAGCTGCGACAGTTGATAACTGCGAAAAGATCCGCGATATTGTCCTCACCCACGCACACCTTGACCACATTGCAGGTTTACCGCTCTTTATTGACGATCTCTTTGCGATCTTGGAAGAACCTATACGAATTCATGCCTCGCGCGACGTGATCAATACGCTTGAGAAGGATATTTTCAACTGGAGCGTTTATCCTCGCTTTTCCGAACTCAAAAACGACTTTGGCCCGGTGATCGAATACAGAGAGTTGGTAGCCGGCGTTTCCGCAACCATAAGAGGATTAGATTTTCGACCGATCATGGTAAACCACAAGGTCCCGTCGACCGGATTTATCGTGTCGGATAATACACGAAAATTGGCATTGACCGGGGACACGGCTGAGATGGCCGAGTTTTGGAACGAGGTCAATGCTCTTTCTGATCTTGATGCTCTTTTGGTCGAATGCGCGTTTCCTGATTCAATGCACGAGCTTGCGGCTATTTCTCATCATTTGACGCCGTCAATGCTCAGGACGGAGCTTTTGAAATTCCACCATACCAGCACTCCGATATATGTTTTTAACATCAAGCCCCGATATCGGGACGATGTTGTTAGGGAATTGGCGGAGTTAGATCTCTCGAATTTGAAGATCATGCCGATAGGTTCGACGGTAATTATCTGACGTTAGGCACTATTTGTTAAGGTTTCGACGGAAATTTACGGGCTCGAAGGAACTTTCGCGGTGTTCATCCGGAAAATCATAAAGGATCACTCGCCCATTTCGGAGCACATCTTTAACTTTGAAGGTTCGTTCCTCTCGTTCCTTGCCGGGCATAATTTCGGCCCGAAAGGTGACCATCATTTCAGGACGCGCCCAGATGCGGGACGTCATCTCTTTCACCAGTTGGCTTGGTTTTCTAAAGATCCCCATCTTCAGTGTCCTTTATTGGCCGTTTATATTTGACGCCGCGTTTAGCCGGATGGATCCGTTCGATAGGGCGGCGATCGCCGAGCTTCTGAGTCGGCGGCGCTACTGGTTTTCTGATCGAGTCGAAAACGGGTTTTTCAGTCTTAGGTCTTTTCTTGCGGTTCCCGGCCACGCCGAGATTCTAACAGACAAGCCATCAACTCGGAAACCCGAATTCAGCGCCTGTTCTGCCGCCGAATTTGACAAAAACCCTTAAAAAATAAACGATAACTCAACTGTTTGCAGACGGATGAATCAGTTTAACCGAATAAAACCCCATCAACGTGCAAGATCAAGGGCGGATCGAGGGTTTTGGCTCAGAACCACGAACTACTATTTTTTCGCTATAGCGGTCTGTATTGCCTCATTTTTTCTCGCGTGGGCGATCTTGGATGACCTGGGGGAACGTTCACCTTGGATCGGCGCGGGGTTGATCTCTAGTTCAGTGCTCGCCTTTGCGGTTCTTCTTCGAGAATTTGTGATCAGACTGCATCGTAGACGGCAAGTCGCGGAACAAGCCCGTCTCGATAAGACTCTGCTTGCTGTTGCTTCGCAACGCAACGAAAAAAAAGAGAGTAAGCTTACCGCGGAGCAAAATAAAGAATGGATCGCATTTATAGTCACCCGATCAAATGCAGCACGCGTTTTGGGACGGGTCGGCGAGGCCCATCGCGAGGTATTTGAAATTTGCGATGAATATCTTCGTTCAGTCCGTACTGAGATTACTTTGGTCAGCCCCGGATCGCCTCGAATAGGGGCCTTCAAGCGGGGAATTGATCGAATTGCCAGTATCCATCGTTTTCATATGTTGAAATGGGCGGAAATTGAATCAAGGCAGGCTGTGTTGGATGCAAAAAATCGTGTTAACATTGGCGAAAGGTTCAGGCTGATGGCCAATGCTGAATCGGCATTGAGTTTCGCACTCAGCTTTTATCCGGA
>CAZXTS010000006.1:0-1258 GCA_964643745.1 uncultured Chloracidobacterium sp. | reverse complement strand
ATGATTTCCCAAAACTGCCCAAAATGTAGGAGTTCCCGGATCCGAAAAGGTTACAGGCCGACGCCCTTATGGTCAAAGTTCCTTCTTCGATACAATCTTCTTTGTGATGCGTGCAATCTGGAGTTCTTCGGATTTGCGGTTCCAGGTACCGTCAACAATAGGGGAAAGAAAAAGAAAAGGACGAGTGAAGAAAACAAGGATCAGATCTAAGGGGCGAAGAAGAAAACTTTGGCTTTTGCCCGGGACATTGGTCTTTGGGTCATTGAGCGGTCTGCGAAAAGCAATACTTGTCGGCTTTATTTTCCTCGCGTTACTAACAACATCAAGCTCTCAATCAGCAACAGATCAGCCAACCGACCTGATCCATCTCGGGGACCTCGTGGATGTCGACATTGTCGGCAGTACCGAATATGATTGGCGCGGACTGCTTACGCCTGAGGGATATCTTGACGGGTTTGATGACCTTCCCGAACCAATTTTCGCAAAATGCCGCAGTGAGGCAGACATTGCCAAGGCGATCGCCGACGCATACAGCCGTATACTTCGGGATCCTAAGGTCGTCGTCAGGATAGTTGATCGCTCTAATCGCGCGATAACGCGATTGGACGGAGCGGTTCGAACTCCGTCCCGATTTCGTATCCAGCGTACAGCCAGACTAAACGAATTAATCGCTGTTGCGGGAGGAATTACTGATTCCGCGAGCGGCGAGATCAGGATCCAGCGTCCTAAAGGCCTATCGTGCCCGGGCTCCGCGCCGGATCCGGCAACCGAACGCCCGGATATGCGCATCATAAAGATCGCGGACATTCTTGCCGGTAGCGAAGATGCCAATCCCATCATCACCAGCGGCGATATCATCACGGTACTTGATGCTTATCCGATATATGTGATCGGCGGTGTAATGCGCCCGGGAAGGATCGATTCACGCAATAAAGTGACCCTTTCCAGAGCCATAGCGATTGCAGGCGGATTGTCATCGAACTCCGCGGAAACGGAAATCACGATCTTTCGACGCAGTGAAGGGCGCACAGCGAGGATCACCGCAGATCTAAAAAGTATAGACAAGGGAACCTCCAGTGATGTCGAATTGCGACCATTTGATATTGTTGATATTCCCTTAAAAGGTGGTAGAGATAGGCGGCTTCCCACTGATCTGGACAGAGTCGAGCAACGCCTTGGTAATGACCTGGTTCAGATGCCGCTTAGGGTCTTGGACTAGTGGTTTCTACAAATATTGTTGCCGACCGCGTGTAAAAGT
>CAZXTS010000005.1:0-36128 GCA_964643745.1 uncultured Chloracidobacterium sp. | reverse complement strand
ACGCACTTTGCTAACGAGGTATTCGAATACGAAGATGGCGCAGCATTTGCCACGTCACCGCTTGTTGCAGATTTCTTGATGCCGGAATGGTTAGAAGATGTTTCGGACGAAAAACGAGAAGAAGTGATCGATAGTCTTGCAAAACTGATCGATGCTGAAGAATTGTCTTTCAGATTTGCGGTGAAAGCGACAGTGCTTAGCGGGAAGAAAAGCTCTATGAATTGAACTGTGAAAGCCCGTAAACGCGATTACTTCTCGTTCGAGGCATCAGCCGAGCGGAGCTGTTTTTCCTCAGCCTCTTCCAGTTCGGCCTCACGGATCCCATCTTTGAATGCCTTTCGCGATTGACCAAGAGCTTTTGCAAGCTGCGGCAGACGTGTCGCGCCAAAAAGAAGAAAAAGCACCGCAACGATCAATATTATTTCAGTTGTGCCCAACGCGATTGCAAGCATAGTTACCTCTCCTGGGTCTGGCGTGCTCGATTAGAGGAAGCTGAGAACGCCGACTTTTCGTGATTATATCACAAACCCGCTGTGCGAAAACGATCCATCGCGTCAACCAACGCAGCGGTGATGCCCTTTTCAGAAACTGAATGGCCGGAATCCGGCACGACGATAAACTCCGCTTCCGGCAAAGCCCGGTGCAGTTCCCATGCCGAGGTCATCGGACAAACAACGTCGTATCGGCCCTGGACAATAACGGTCGGAATGTTTCGGATCTTGTCCACATTCTCGATCAAATAATTGTCACTTTCGAAGAACGAACCGTTCATGAAATAATGGCATTCGATCCGGGCGAGGCTAAGCGCCTCGTGTTCGCCTTCCCAATGGTCCATCAAATCCTGATCCGGGAAAAGCTTTGAGGTCGCACCTTCCCATGTGCTCCACGCACGTGCTGCCGAAAGACGAACGGCTTCGTCATCGCTGGTCAACCGTTTATGGTAAGCGGTCATGAAATCGCCGCGTTCCTCTTCCGGGATCTCGTCGCGATAGCGTTCCCAGAAATCCGGGAATATCTCCGATGCTCCGTATTGATAGAACCACTGCAATTCTTTTTTTCGCGTCAGAAAAATGCCGCGGAGAATAAGCCCAAGGCATCGATCAGGATGGCTTATGCCATACGCAAGGCTCAATGTGCTGCCCCAAGATCCGCCGAACACATACCATTTATCAACACCAAATTTTTCACGAAGCGCTTCGATGTCGTTGATCAGATCCCAAGTCGTGTTCTCTTTCAGTTCGGCATGAGGCGTTGACTGGCCTGAACCGCGTTGGTCGAAGAGGATCACGTGATACGCCTCAGGGTCAAAGAACTGGCGATACATTGGGATCAGACCGCCGCCGGGGCCGCCGTGCAGAAAAACCACCGGAATGCCGTCGGGATTCCCTACACGCTCCCAATAGATATCGTGAATCTCGGAAACTTTCAGCATTCCCGAATCAAACGGTTCGATCTCCGGATAAAGTGTTCTCATATTTCGAAATGATAACCGATGGCTCTGTCTCGTCAAACTATGCCAGCCGATTCGTGAAAAGGGACGAGGGTTAAAATCAACAGGGCATCCGATCTACGAATGCCCCGAAACTTTTTAGGATGTGCGTGTTTGGAGCCGACTAGAACCTTACGCGTTCTTCTTCTGCATCGGAGGCACTCCGCGAGCCTTTCCATTCTTCTTCCGTCTCGTAGAAGTTGACGTCAAAGGTCATCAGGCTTTTCACCGGAATGCCGTCGAAGTCGGACGGGCCGTCCTCAAAGCGTGCGATCGTTCCGATACCGATCACCTCAGTACCGATCTCCTTGCAAAGTTCGATGGTCTCGACAATAGCGCGGCCCGAACGCAGAATGTCGTCCACAATGATCGCCGGATAAACATCAGCTTCTGCCATATATTGGCGAAACTGCCGCTTGCCGTCTTCCATTTCGGCCCAATAGATCTGTTCTGCACTGAGCGCTTCACGAACACCGAAGGCCACCATAATTCCACCGGGGCTTGGGCTTATTACCGAGATCTTTGGCAGGCTACGAGCGATCGATTTTTCCATTCGAAAATGACGGCTCAAACCGACCGATAGAATTCGGGCGTTGTCGTAATAGCGAAAAGCGAGGGGCATCTGAAAGTAATGCGACGCATGCTTGCCGTTCGGGTAAATGAAATGCCCTCGGCGGTATGCACCGGTTTCCTGCAAAATTTTCATTACCTCTTCGGGCGAGGGTATAAGGTCAACCATTAAAAAATCTCCAGATCGTCGTTGAAACTCTATCCGCGAATGCGGAAAGGCTATCTTATATCTACAAAATCGCCTTTTCAAACATCAGAGGAAAATACTTGGTCGATAAGGCGGTGTTGTGCAGGGCTCATACCCCGCGGCAGTTCATTTTGGTCAAACCATCCGAGCTCGATTATTTCGCGGCTGAGGACAGAACCAACGACTTTGGTTCGTGCCGTGAACAAAATCTCGACGTGTGTGCCGACCACGCGGACGCGAAAGAGCGTGACATCTGTTAGTTCAATGCCGGTCTCTTCCATTAGTTCGCGGCGGATCGCGGTTTCCGGAGATTCGTCGTGCTCAATGAATCCGCCCGGAAGCCCCCAACCTGAAAATGGCCGGAGTACGTGATTGAGCAGAAGGACCTTGCCGGATTCATTTCTGATTATTGCCGCTGTGGAGGCCGTAAATGAAGGCTGCCACATGCGAACCAGTCTGAGCCGAAGTCCGGCCGGCAGAGCTTTCCAGAGTTTTCGTACAAGTAATTTCAAAATATCTACCTAACCCATCTGCTCATTCGGTCAAACTGACCAGGCCTCAATTCGTTTTGCTGGAATATGACCGATGTTGTGAATGTTCTTTAAATAGGCCCGTTGATCCGTCAAGTTTGACCTCCTCCATGTTCTGAAAATTAGTATCCCCTCTCAGAGGTAAATCAACAATGAACGCTGCTTTATTTGTCGCCAAGCACGCCTTCGTGTCTTTTACGTTGATCTTTTTCGCCGCAACTGCCTTTTCACAATCGCAACCGGCCCCAAGCAAATACGACGACCATTTTTCCAAGGTCGAGATCGCGGCCATTAACTTTGCCCGTTCGATCTATGGAGAAGTATCGGAAGTTTCGCTTCAAATGTCGCAACGAATGCTTAGGCTTTCGGTTTCTCCACACGACCTTCGGGCGCCGATCTATCGTGCCGAGGACAAATATCATCTTGGAGTACGCGACTTGCCACGGACCGGCGTTGACACCTACAAAGGAACCATTATCGGAAAATCCGGGTCGCACGTCCGTTTGACGATCAGCGAAGGTCGGATCGAGGGCTTTTTCGACCTGGGCTCCGATCGATTCTTTGTAGAACCCGCGAAAAGATACGACTCGAAAGCGAGAGCGGGCGAATACGTTGTTTATCGCGGAGAGGATGTCCGTCATCGCGAAGATTTCTGGTGCAATTCAGAAATGCCGGAACGGATCGAATATGGCCGGTCGATCGCGGGCAGTGAATCGGCGATGAACTTTTCGCAGTTTCGCCGTGTTGATATCGCAACGGAGGCCGATTCACAGTTCGTGTCGCTTCACGGCGGTGCACAGGGTGCAAACAGCGAAATACTCTCGATCCTGAATATGGCCGAAGGCACTTTCGAAGCCGAGGTCGGTATTCGTTTTAGGGTTACTTTTCAGCACACGTGGACCAGTCCGGACCCATTTACCGGATCGAACACCGACCAACTGCTGCGAAGTTTTCAGAATTATTGGAATGCGAACTTCGCAACTGTCAGCCGAAACACTACGCATCTGTTCACCGGAAAAAGCTATGCACAGTCGCAAGGATACGCATTTCTCGGCGTGGTTTGCAGCAATCCGGGATTTGCCTACGGGCTTTCGGGCTATGTCGGCTGGGCACCCGGAAAATTTCTTGTCACTGCACATGAGATCGCACACAACCTGGGAGCTAACCATGCCGATGCGGCCGAATCTTGTACCAATTCGCTGATGAACACACAGCTAAGCGGTTCGACCCCAATGTCATTTTGCCAGTTCTCGCGAAATCAGATCGGCGGATTTGTCGGCGTCAACGGAGCTTGTCTCGCAACAATTTCGGATCGACGCACACAGTTCGATTTTGATGGTGATGGGCGTGCCGACACAGGCGTATTCCGCCCCGGAAACGGCGTCTGGTATCTGAACCGCAGCAGCGGCGGTTTTGCGGCTTTCCAATTCGGTACGGCTGGCGACCGCATCGTGATCGCGGATTTCGATGGAGATGGAAAGGCTGATCCGGCAATATATCGCGGCGGAACATGGTGGCGAATTAACAGCGCGACGAACGCAGCACAAGTGGTCTCGTTCGGGCTCGCTGACGATATTCCGGTTCCGGCGGACTTTGACGGTGACGGAAAAGCGGACATAGCTGTTTTCAGGCCATCTTCGGGAACATGGTACTGGCTCAATAGTTCAAACGGAAGCTTTTCGGCCGTTCGATTCGGGATGAACGGTGACAAGCCTTTACCGGCGGACTATGACGGAGACGGCCGGGCTGATATCAGCATCTATCGGCCGGGCGACGGTACCTGGTATCGGATCAACAGCTCGAACGGCTCCTTTTCAGCACATAGGTTTGGGCTGGCTGAGGATATTCCGCTTGTTGCCGATCTTGACGGCGACGGAAGATCCGATATCGCTGTGTGGCGTCCATCGACGGGAATTTGGTATTGGATAAGGTCAACTGACGGCGGTACAAGAGGTCTGGCGTTTGGAATGAACGGCGACATTCCCGCACCTGCAGACTTTGACGGTGACGGAACGACAGACCTTAATATTTTCCGGCCTTCGAACGGCGTTTGGTATCGGCTGAACAGTTCGAATGGAGCATTCTCTGCTGCTCAATTTGGCCTTGCAGGCGACATGCCGGTTTCGGCAAACTAAACCCGGTTTGATCAGACTCAGCGGCCGTCTGAAAGGGCGGCCTTTTTTAATCGTCGCGAGAGCAAGGTTGTTGAAGAACATCAGACCTGGCGAGTAATATCTGCTTTGGCTCTGCTAATATTGGGCGCGATGGAGTTCGAGATCGGCAATGTCTATTTGTGGCAAGCTGTTACAGTAGTTCACCGTTCGCGGAACGGGATCTATCATCGAAATGGCCATTTGATCTCGCTGCTTACAGATTTCGGACGCATCAATCCCTGCTATCCTGATTTCCACGGAGATTCGACCGATGTAATTCACTACACCGGTTCAGGCCGCCGCGGCGATCAAAAACTCGATGCCGCCAACCGCGCTCTTCACGCGGCCATCGAGTCGCGACATTCCGTTCCCCTTTTTAACAAGCTCGGCGTAAATAAATGGGAGTATTTGGCTGACTGGTATGTCACGGATGCCGTTTACGTTCTCGACGAAGAACGCCAACGAATGGTGTGGAAATTCAAGCTGCAAATGGACGGCAAATCTAAATTGCGCCAAATCCGGATTTGATGCACAATATCCGCAAAGCAAAATTCGACGTTTTTTAGGAGACCCATAAGAATGAAAGCACTCGGCATTTTCATCGCGATCTTAATATCGGTTCAACTTTTTGGAACGAATATCTCGGCTCAGGATACCGCAGCGGCCTGGACACCAGAGATGCAGGTAAAACTGAAAGTTCCGGGCACACCCCGTATCTCGCCCGACGGCGAGCGTATCGTCTATTCGCTCAACGAAGCTGTGATGACAGCGGACAAAAGCGAATTCGTTACACAGATCTGGCTGGCTGCGAGCGACGGAACGCTGAACCGCCAACTAACTTTCGGCGAGCGTTCGTCCGCGAATCCGAAATGGTCGCCGGACGGAGCAATGATCGCTTTTACCTCGAACAGAAATGCCAACAGGAACCAGATCTTTGTGCTTCGAGTTGACGGCGGCGAGGCCGAACAGATCACTGACGGCAAGTCGGCCGTTTCCAATTTTGAGTGGTCACCTGACGGCAGATGGATAGCATTTACGATGACCGACCCAAAGACCGAGGATGAAGAGAAGAACGATAAGGGCCGCAACGATTTTCGCTGGATCCATGAGAACACCAAACTCGCACGGCTGTACGTCACGCCCGTCGCAAAAAGTGCTGACGGGAAGAGCGAAGTGCGTAAACTGACCTCCGTTGATCGCCACGTAACATCGTTTGACTGGGCGCCAAACGGTTCGAGGATCGCATTTGCTCACGTAACCGGGCCGCTGGCAGATTATTGGCCGAGTTCGGATGTGAGCATCGTCGATGTCGCGACCGCTGCCGTGACGCCGATTGCGGCCACCGCTGCCTCGGAGCAGAATCCGAGATTCTCGCCGGATGGCAACTCAATAGCAATGACGGTGACCGAAATGCCGACACGTTGGGCACAAAGCTATCGAATCAATATTTTTCCGGTCGCAGGTGGAGCACCGAAGGTGATGCCCCTTTCGCACGACGGCCAGCCGAACATCCTCGCCTGGACACCCGATAACGGCTCGGTGCTGTTTACGGAAGCAAGAGGCACCGGAACCGCATTATACGTGGCAAACATTGCCGCCGGGACAATTTCGATGATGGACACACAGGATGCGGTCATCAGCTCCCCATTTTCCGGAAAGGACGGTTGGTACGCTTACGTGAAGCAGACAGCAGATTCACCCGCCGAGGTCTTCGTCGGTCGCCAGGGTGTCTTTGAGGCGCGTAAGGTCTCAAACGCAAATGACCAACAAGCACGGATACCCAGGGGCCGCACTGAGGTCATCAAATGGAAGAGCAAAGACGGTCGCGAGATCGAGGGCCTTCTGCATTACCCGAACGGATATGTAGCCGGGACAAAAGTGCCGCTGATCCTTAACATTCACGGCGGCCCGGCTGGTGTTTTTCAGCAGTCGTATGTTGGGAATCGTGGCTCTTACCCGCTGGCGAGCTTTATGGCAAAAGGCTATGCGATATTGCGGCCGAATCCGCGCGGATCATCAGGTTACGGAACAGAGTTTCGCCGGGCGAACATCAAGGATTGGGCCGGCGGAGATTATGAAGATCTGATTACCGGCGTTGATCATGTGATTGGAATGGGCATCGCTGATCCGAACAAACTCGGTGTTATGGGCTGGAGCTATGGCGGTTACATGACGTCGATGATCATTACGAAAACGAACCGGTTCAAAGCTGCATCGGCAGGAGCACCCGTAACGAACTTGATGAGTTTTAACGGGACGGCCGATATTCCTTCGTTTATCCCGGATTACTTCGAATCGGAGTTTTGGGACAACCCGGCGATCTATGCAAAGCATTCGGCGATGTTCAATATCAAGAATGCGAAAACGCCGACCTTGATACAACACGGCGAGAACGACCTTCGCGTTCCGATCGCGCAAGGCTACGAACTTTACAACGCGCTTAGGCGGCAGAATGTGCCGACGCGAATGATAATTCTGCCGCGGCAGCCGCACGGAATTCAGGAACCGCGTCTGCAGATCGCTACCATGCAAAGCAATCTCGACTGGTTTGATAAGTATTTGAAATAGCCGCCGTTTACTTGCTGTATTTCTGCATCTTCAACCTGAACCAGAGCATTTCGCTAACTTGCTGAATGAACGTTCATTCAGTTATAATCGCGTAAATAAACAGATCGACCTCAAACGGAGAAGTTACCAATGACGACAACAGGAAACGCGACCGCAACCGACGACAGTTCGCCATCAAAGGCTGAGTCCAAATTAACAATTTCCAGGGCCGCAGTTCTTGGCGCCGGAACGATGGGAGCCGGAATAGCCGCACACTTGGCAAACGCCGGAATACCGACACTGCTTTTGGACATTGCGCCTAATGAACTTACTGCTGACGAGGAAGCAAAAGGCTTGACGCTCGAATCGCCGCAGGTTCGCAACCGTATCGTGAATTCTCTTTTTGAGGCGGCAAAGAAGCTAAAGCCAGCGCCGTTTATGCTCGGCGACAACGCAAAGCTGATCACGCTCGGCAACTTCACGGACGACATGCCGAAACTGAAAAATTGCGACCTTGTTATCGAAGCTGTAGTCGAAAGGCTGGATATCAAACACAAGGTTTTTGCAGATGTTGAAAAATACCGCAAGCCCGGTTCATTCATCGCCACGAACACTAGCGGCATCCCGATCGAGTCGATCGCCGAACCTTTTTCAGAAGATTTTAAGAAGCATTTCGTTGGGGTTCATTTCTTTAACCCGCCGCGCTATATGAAATTGGTCGAGCTGATCCCGACCGAATGGACTGATGGCGTGATGGCTTGCAAGCTTTCGGGTTTCATGGATGAACGACTCGGCAAAGGTGTTGTTCCGGCGAAAGACAGGCCGAATTTTATCGCCAACCGAATCGGCACATTTGGAATGATGGCAACCGTCCACGAAATGATCTCGATGGGATTTACGCCGACCGAGGTCGATCAGATGACCGGTAAGGCCATCGGCCACGCATCATCGGCGACATTCCGGACAAGCGATCTTGTCGGTCTGGACGTTCTTGCTCACGTCAATACGAATCTTTACCCCGCCATTCCCGATGACGAGGACCGCGATGTTTTCCAAATTCCCGACGTCATCAAAACGATGCTCGAAAAGAAGCTGCTCGGCGACAAGACAAAGGGCGGATTTTTCAAGAAATCGACCGATGCCGAAGGCAAGCGGCAGATCCTTGAACTTGATCTAACTTCCTTCGAATACAAGCCGCAGGAAAAGACAAAGTTTGTTTCGCTGGACGCCGCGAAGGCGATCGAAGACCAATCGGCACGTATAAACAAACTCGTTTGGGGCGATGACAAGGTGGCTGAGTTTCTATGGAAGACGATGTCGCGGACGTTTCGCTATTCGGCGAATCGTATTCCTGAGATCGCAGACACGATCGTCGAGATCGACAATGCGATCAAATGGGGTTTTGGCTGGACGATCGGCGTATTTGAAACTTGGGACGCGGTCGGCGTTCGAAAGTCGGTCGAGCGGATGAAGGAAGAAGGCGATCAGATCCCTGAAAGCGTCGAGAAAATGCTCGCCTCGGGAGCCGAAACTTTTTACAAGAATGAAGCCGGCGAGACATCGTATTTTGATCTGGTCGCGGGCGAATATAAGCAGACCCCGACGCGTCCGGGCGTTATCATTATCAAGTCCGTAAAAGACCGCACTGGTGTCATCAAATCAAATCCGGGTGCTTCGCTGATCGATATTGGCGATGGCGTTGCGTGTCTCGAATTTCATTCAAAGATGAACTCGATCGGCGGCGACACAGTGCCGATGATGAACTATTCGATCGAAGAGGTCGAGAAGAATTTCAAAGGCCTGGTCGTCGGTAATCAGGGCGGCAATTTTTCGGCCGGAGCAAACATTATGATGCTGCTGCTGGCTGCACAGGAAGAAGAATGGGACGACATCAATATGATGGTCCATGCTCTTCAGCAGGCGGTGATGCGGCTGCGATATTCGGCGAAACCTGTCGTCACGGCGCCTTATGGATTGACGCTTGGCGGCGGCTGCGAGATCGCGATCCATGGCGACAGAGTGCGTGCCGCGGGCGAGACTTATATCGGATTGGTCGAGGTAGGCGTCGGTGTAATTCCTGCAGGCGGCGGCACGAAGGAAATGACAATGCGAGCGATGGACGCCGCAAAGGCCGTTCCCGATACCGATCCGCTCGTGTTCCTCAAAAAGACGTTCGAGATGATCGGGATGGGCAAGGTCGCGACCTCGGCACAGGAAGGCAAAGCTTGGGGATTTTTCCGCGACGTCGATTCCATTTCAATGAACGGCGACCGGCTTATTGCGGATGCGAAGCAAGAAGTTTTGAATCTATCGGCTTCGGGTTATGTTCAGCCGGTGCAGCGAGAAGATATTTATGTAATGGGCGAAGCCGGACAGGCCGCAATGAAGATCGCTCTACATATGATGAAGCAGGGCGGTTATATTTCCGACCACGATCAGCTTATCGGCAACAAGCTCGCAAAGGTAATGAGCGGCGGCGATATGAACCATTCGGCATACGTGTCGGAGCAGTATCTGCTCGACCTCGAACGCGAAGCATTTGTCTCGCTCTGCGGTGAACGGAAGACGCAGGACCGCATCGCGGCGATGCTGAAGACCGGAAAGCCTCTTAGAAATTAGGATAACTGCGATGTCGAACAATGTTAACAAGATCGAGAGCGAACTTGATGGAATAATGGCAGACGTCGATGCGAAGTTCGGCGAGTTTTCAGGTGAGCAACTGAACTGGAAACCGTCGGCGGATGAATGGAGCATCGGGCAGTGCATCGACCATTTGATCAAGACGACAGAGATCTACTCGGCCGATTTCAAGGCTATTGCTGATGGCACACGAAGGCAGGGGTTGTGGGAAAGCTGGTCTCCGTTCAGCGGAATGCTAGGGAAGATGCTCAAGAACGTTATGCCGAAGGATGAAAAAAAGGTGAAGACCTCGGATCGTTTCGTTCCGCCCAGCGATATTGATGCCAGTGTTGTAGAGCGTTTTTCTCAAAGCCAGGAAGACCTGAAAGCGACCATACGATCGACGGAAAATGTCGACTGGGACAAAACGAAATTGACGTCTTCGTTCATGAGCTTAGTAACGTATTCGCTGGCGGATGCTTACGAAATCGTAGTTGGACACCAGCGCCGGCATATCCGTCAGGCAGAACGTGTTACTTTGCTGAACGAGTTTCCGAGATAAGTGCGATCGCGAAAAAGGGAAGTGAATGACCGAATTTAGTAGTAAAGCGTTCATATTTGATATGGACGGAACGCTCGTTGACAACATGCATGTTCATTCCGATGCCTGGCGAATATTGCTCGAAGAGAACGGCGTCGAGATGGACGAACACAAGTTTCTTGTGGCGACCGCAGGCCGAACAAACCGCGAGATAATCCCTGAAGTTTTTGGTGAATTATCTGACGAGCGGATAACGGAACTTGCGGTCAGGAAAGAAACGCTCTATCGCGAAGCGTTCTTGCCGCACAGGAAGCCGCTCGCCGGCGTGGTCGATTTTTTGGAAGAAGCGAAAGGCCTCGGGATAAAAATGGCCGTTGCGACCGCGGCTTCGAACCCGAACATGGAGTTCATTTTGGACGGCCTGGATCTTCGAAAATATTTCGACGCGATAACGACCGCGACCGATGTGACAATTGGTAAGCCCGATCCGGCAATGTTTCTGGTCTCGGCTGAAAAACTTGGCGTAAGCCCAAGCGATTGCATGGTTTTCGAGGATGCTCTCGGCGGGTTTGAAGCTGCGAAACGAGCCGGAATGAAAGCGATCGGAATAGCTACCGTGAATTCGATCGAAGAAATAATGGCGTGTGACGCATTAGTCGCGGCGTATGACGATTTCGCAATGCTGGGGGCACGAGAAGTTGTCGAAAGCTATTTGGTGTAAAGCAAATGAAACGATGCGGCTGGGCAAAGAACGAACTTGCCATTCTTTATCACGATACGGAATGGGGCGTGCCTCAGCACGACGACCATGTGCTGTTCGAATTCCTGATATTGGAAGGAGCACAGGCGGGTTTGAGCTGGGACACGATACTCGCAAAACGTGAGAATTATCGCAAAGCGTTCGATAATTTCGATCCGGCAAAGGTCGCGAAGTTCAGCGAAGCAAAACAGGCGAAATTGATGCAGAACGAGGGCATCGTCCGCAACCGTTTGAAGATCGCTTCGGCGGTGCGAAATGCAAAAGCTTTTCTTGCGGTCCAAAAAGAATTCGGCACTTTTGATAAATACATCTGGTCGTTCGTCGGCGGAAAGCCGATCGATGGAAAGCGAAAGCAGCTCGGCGACGTCCCGGCAAAGACCGAGATATCGGATGCGATCTCGAAAGATCTGAAAAAACGCGGGTTCAACTTTGTCGGCTCGACCATCATGTACGCATTTATGCAGGCGACCGGGATGGTGAATGATCATCTGGTGACGTGTTTTAGGTATAAGGAGGTCAAATGACCAGTTGGATCGTTACAGGACTAGTCGTGCTGGTCGGAGTGCTGAATTTAATGCCGGCAATCGTATTCTTCGCCCCGGAACGCAGTATGTCACTCTATGCTATAGAGCTCGGCGAACCGAACCTCTCGATAGTCATGCGGCATCGGGCCGTTTTGCTTGGGCTACTAGGACTAGCGTTGATCTTTGGAGCCTTGAAAAAAGAGTTGTTGGTACTAGTGATCGTTGCGGCGTTGATAGGAAAGGGGGCGTTTCTGTTTTTGGTTTATACATCAACCGGAGCAAACTCGGAGATCGGAAGGGTTGCGTTGTTTGATATCGGGGCGATCGTGGTGCTCTTGACCGCACTCGGATTACACCTCTTTGCCGGAAAATAGAATGGACTACCCGATCACGCCGGCTGTTAGATATTTGAGAGAGAAAAAAGTCGATTTCGCGGCGCGGCTTTATGAATATGTCGAGAAAGGCGGGGCGAGGGAATCGGCAAGGCAGTTGGGCGTGGATGTTCACGCGGTTGTAAAGACCTTGGTATTTGAAACGAACGAGAAAAAACCGTTGGTCGTGCTGATGCACGGCGACCGCGAGGTTTCGACCAAGAATTTGGCACGTGCTTTAGGCGTCAAATCGGTCGAACCGGCGACACCCGAACGGGCATCGAAATTGACAGGCTATCTCGTCGGCGGCACATCGCCATTTGGCACGCGGACCGCGATGCCGGTCTATGTAGAATCGAGTATTTTCGAACTCGACCAGATCTATATCAACGGCGGCAAACGGGGATTTTTGGTGGAGATCGATCCAAGTGTTTTGAAGGATGTACTGACGATCGAAGAGGTCGAAGTTGGCCTCGAATGAACGACGTGATAATGGGTTGAGTTTTAGCGTTATGAGCGTTTCAGAAATTGAGAAATTCCTTTGTGCCGCGTTCCTGCTTGTCAGCCTTGCATGTTCGGGAAGGGAAATTTCCAGTGTAGCTGTGGACGAAACAAGCTCGGCGCAGGAGCAAAAGTCGAGATAAGTTCGAGAACTATTGCAAGATAACGAAAAGAAATGGAATGAACTGAAAATGACGGACTACGATTTTGAGTTGTCGGCTTCCGGCTACTTACTGGCGTTTGAACCTTCCGTAGTGATTAGGGTTCGAATGGGTGAGGTAGAGAGTTTAAAAACTTCTGATGGCAAAGAAGCGGCAACTCGAAGGAATTATGAACGATTCGGAACCGTCGAGAGAATCTTCAAGTTTCTTAATGAGATTGAAGCCAAGAACCCGGACAAGCTTTCTATAACTTACAGCGAAACCGGATACCCAGCTTATGTTGAGTTAGACGAAAGAAAGGGAATGTCTGACGACGAATTGACGTTAAGAGTGACAAATCTACAGAATCGAGACTGAAAAAAATTATGAAAGAAGCAGTAATAGTATCGGCCGTGCGGACGGCTGTGGGGAAGGCGCCGAAGGGGACGTTGCGTAATACGCGTTCGGACGAACTTGGGGCGACGGCGATCAAGGGTGCGGTCGAGCGAGCGGGTGTGGATGCGTCGCTGATCGACGACGTGATAATGGGCTGTGCGTTTCCTGAGGCAGAGCAGGGGATGAACGTGGCGCGGACGGCATCGATACTCGCCGGTTTGCCGGTCGAGGCTTCGGCGATGACGGTCAACCGATATTGCTCGTCGGGTTTGCAGACGATCGCGATGGCTGCCGAGCGTATAATGATCGGCGGTGCGGATGCTATCGTCGCGGGCGGGCTCGAATCGATGACCGTGATACCAATGGGCGGCAACACGTTTCGCCCAAATCCGCGGCTGGCGGATACATATCCCGATTACTACTTGAACATGGGCCTGACGGCTGAGAATCTCGCCCGCAAATACGAGATCACCCGCGAACAGGCTGACGAATTCTCATACAATTCGCACATGAAAGCCCTCGCCGCGATCAAGGAAGGCAAATTCGCGGACGAGATCGTGCCAATGAATGTCTATGTCGATGAGTTTGACGAGAAAGGCCGCGTTCGCCGCAAAGAGATCGTTTTCGCGCAAGACGAAGGCCCGCGTGCCGATACTTCGCTCGAAGGACTGGCGAAACTCCGTGCGGTTTTTCACGCAAACGGAACGGTCACTGCGGGTAATTCGTCGCAAATGTCCGACGGTGCAGCCGCGGCAGTCGTGATGTCGGCTGACAAAGCCGCCGAGCTCGGGATCAAGCCGCTGGCACGTTTCATTTCGTTCGCCACAGCCGGCTGCCTGCCCGAAGAAATGGGCATCGGGCCGGTCTATGCGATACCAAAGGCTCTGAAAATGGCAGGCCTCACGCTCGATCAGATCGACGTCATCGAACTCAACGAAGCATTCGCCGCCCAAGGCCTATCCGTGATGAAGGTCCTCGAAATGGACCCGTCCAAGGTCAACGTAAACGGCGGTGCCGTCGCACTCGGCCATCCTCTGGGATGCACCGGAGCGAAACTAACGGCAACCGTGCTGTCAGAACTTAAACGCACAGGAAAACGCTACGGCATGGTCACCATGTGCGTCGGCGGCGGCATGGGCGCCGCAGGGATATTTGAAAGAATGGACTAAGAAGTTAGCCACAGAGGACACAGAGAGCACAGAGAAAATAAGAAAGGAGAATCACAGAATTACATTGATTGCGGCTAATAATAACTTGACTTTATCTCACTAATCTCTGTGATCTCTGTGGCAAATTAATAAACAAATGGAAGCAAAAATGGAAAAAGAATACATCAGAGGCGGCGAGTTTTTGATCGCTGATACGACGACCGACGCGACGTTTACGCCGGAGGATTTTTCGGACGAGCATCGGATGATCGGCGAGACTTGCCGCGAGTATATCGACAACGAGGTCGTGCCTAGTTTGCCGGAACTCGAAAAGCACAATTGGGACATCGCTCGCGGTCTGCTCAAAAAGGCAGGCGAATTAGGACTGCTCGGGGCAAACATCCCTGAAGACCTCGGCGGCATGGCGCTTGATCAGACGACCGGTGCGATCATCGCGGAAATGGTCGGCCGCGGCAGCGGTTTCGGCTCGACGTATGGTGCGCAGACATCGATCGGCCTGCTTCCGATATTGTATTGGGGCTCCGAAGAACTCAAAAAAGAGTGGATACCGGGCATCATTTCCGGCGAGATCGTCTCGGCATATTGCCTGACGGAATCGAGCTCCGGTTCTGACGCACTCGGTGCAAAATGCGTCGCGAAACTTAGCGAAGACGGACAGCATTACATCCTGAACGGCGAGAAAATGTGGATCACAAACGGCGGTTTTGCCGACGTGTATCTAGTGTTTGCAAAGGTTGACGGCGAGAAGGAGAAATTCTCTTGTTTCCTCGTCCCGCGTTCGGAAAACTGCCGTCCGGGTGCCGAGGAGCACAAGCTCGGTATCAAATCTTCGTCAACGACAGCGGTCATTTTGTCCGACGCGAAGATCCCGGTCGGCAATCTCATCGGCAACGTCGGCGACGGTGCAAAGATCGCGTTTAACGTGCTAAACGTCGGCCGCTTCAAACTCGGTGCATCGGTCACCGGCGGTGCGAAACTCGCCATTCACGAAACGGTCCGCTATGCCAACGAACGTCATCAGTTCGGGCGACCGATCTCGTCGTTCGGTGCGATGAAACACAAACTCGCCGAGATGGCGATCCGCACCTGGGTCGCGGAATCGATCACTTACCGGACGGTCGGCATGATCGATGCCCTGATCGGCGATGGTGCCGATAACGACAAGAAGCTGCAGTCGATCGAGGAATACGCCGTCGAATCGTCGATCAATAAGGTCGCGTGTTCGGAATCGCTCGATTATGTCGTCGACGAGATGGTCCAGATCTACGGCGGTTACGGCTATTCGGCGGATTATCCGGCGGAAAAGGCGTATCGCGATTCGCGCATCAACCGCATCTTCGAGGGCACGAACGAGATCAACCGAATGCTGATCCCGGGCCAGCTGATGAAACGTGCTATGAAAGGCAAACTCGGCCTGTTGCAGGCTGCAAAGGCTCTGCAAGACGAGATACTAAATCCGCAAATGTCGTTTGATGAAGACACGAGCTTACTCGCAGCGGAAACGAAACTCGCACAGAACGCCAAGAAGGTCGCTTTGATGGTTCTGGGAACGGCGGCCCAGAAATACATGACCGGGCTCGCTGAACAGCAAGAGGTTTTGATCAGCTGTGCTGACATAATAATGGATGCGTATCAGATGGAAACCGCGATCCTGCGTGCAAAGAAATTTGCCGAAAAGAACGGCGAGAAATCTGCCGGGCGTCAGATCGACATGGCATCTGTTTTCTGCAACGACGCAATTCAGCGCATCGACGCAAAGGCAAAGAACACGATCGCTGCGATCGCCGACGGCGACGAGGGCCGTACTATGCTCGTCGCTCTAAAGCGGTTTACCAAAAACAATTCGCCGCTCAACACTATCGCCGCAAGGCAGCGGATCGCTTATGTGATGATCGGAGCAAACACTTACACCTACTAGTTTCCCCAATAGTCCTCCTTTTTGCCTCGTGCATCGCTGCACGGGGCTTTTTATTTTACCTACCTGTGTATGTGGTGACAGGCGATCTGTTTTGAGTCAGAATGACCGCGGTTCACTAATACCAACTTAACAATGGAGGAAACCTTGAGTAGGAAAATAACAATATTTATGTCCGCCGCTGCAGCGATTTGCGGGGTGACAATTGCGGCTTTCGGAGAGTTATCAAATGTCGAACGCGTGAAAGAATCTCCGGAAGCGGAAATTAATTACATACAAGACGATTATCCGAAGCACTTCTTTTTCACGACAGCAGCCAAGGGAAAGGAGAAGACACTCAAGGCATCGGACCTCGTCGCGTGCATCTTTGGAGATAACGCGAACCCTTCGAATAAAAACGCCTTTAAGAAGGTCGTGCCGACGGTAGGCGGCCAAAAGGGGCGTGTGATCGATGCTGGAACCTGTGACGTTGTCGTTCTTGTTATCAAGAACGCCGAGGCAGAAAAAAATCTGAAACGCGACAATGCAGGGTTTGCCGTTTATAAGATCGTCGGCGACGACCTTGAGTTGTTGTTCAAGCCCGAAGCCGGCCAACATATCGCGGTTGGTACGATGGAACTTGCAAAGTCGGACACGCTATTGAAATCAGAGCTTCGTGCATGTGGCCTGGCTGAGCTGCGCAATTCATATCGACCGCGACCTGATACTTGGAAAAATTGGGGAAACGAGTTCATGGACGAATCTCGGATGGCGACCATGCAACCCGAGGTAAATCCGCTCGGACGCAGATGCGACGTTTGGATAATGACACCGGAACTGCACAAGGCGTTCGTGAAACGGTTTGGCAACAAGAACCCGGTCTTTGACGTTTCGCCGGCCGAACCGGAACTTCGACGAAGAAAATAGTGAAGGGTAGAAAATGAGAATAACAGCGAAAATTAGTACGACTTTTTTAATAGGAGTAGCGGCGATCGGAGCATTTGTTTCCAGTGTTTCCGCTCAAGCATTGAATGTGGTCAAAACCGGGTTGCCGGTTCACTACCGCGGAAATATCGCGGTTGGTGATTCGATAATCGCATTTGGAACCGGTGTGAATACCGGCGTTGATTACATGAAGGCAGGCGATACGAAAGGTCGGGGCATACCCGGCGGGGAAAAGTTCTCTGCGACGAATTTTGTTGCGGTCGGCGACAAGATCGTCTTGCTGGATCCGCGCGAGTTTACCTATCACGTCTTCGACACAAAGACCGGAAAGATCGCGGCGGTGCCGGATCTGAAGAATCGCGGTGCGTCGAAATTGGTCGCCAGCGGAAACTATGTTGCCGCGGTGACGATGGACGAAGCGAAGAACCGGAATAAATTTTCCGTTATAGACATAAGCGGTGCGGAGCCCAACGTTATCGTGGATCAAGAGCCGTGGCCAGGCCAGATCCGGATCGATCAGGTCGCGATAGATGCTGCAAGCGGAAACCTTGTTGTAAGCACCGGAGACCAGATCGCACGCGTTCTCTTTAATACCGGCGACACGGAGCCGATAGCGTTCAATATCAAAGAGAAAGGCGGGGCAAACACCGAGCCGATGGCCATCAATGGCGATAAGGCCTATTACTTTAGCGCCGAAAGCGGGCAGAAGAATTTGATGGAACTGAACCTCATCGATGGCTCTGTAAAAAAACTCGGCATAAATCCCGCGACGACAGCTGTTGCCGCAAACGGCGGAACCGTGGCGTATTTTGCGAACCGAGATGCCAAGGACAGGAGTGCGACCGAGGCCCGACTTGTTGTTATAAAACGCGGCGGAAATCCTGTAGTGGTCGTACCGATCGATAAGTTCATTGATGGAAGCACAAAGAACAACGGTCTGCATGGGTTCGGCAACACGATCGCGATCACACCCGATGGAAGGCGCGTGTTTATCTCAGGCAAAGATGCGATAGGACGCACCGAACGGCTGCAGATGTATGACGGCACCACGCTTCGTGTCTTCGCAGATGCCGCATCGCGTCCGGCGTTCATGCCCGGAACCGACGTAGTGGCAGGCAGTTCGCTTGTAGCGTTCAAGACCGGCGAAAACAACAACACAACGCTTGCTTATATTCGATTAAAATAGTGAGGAACAAATGACGAAAACCAGAATTGCTTTATTTGTATTTGCAGTGATCTCCGTCAGTTGCGGCGGCATCGGCGGTGGCGGCTCGAAACTTGAGGTCAACATCGCCGGCAAGAATACGCCCATCGACATCAGCTCGTCTGGTTCGCTTGCCTCGACGAAAACCTTCTCAATGACCAAAGATGGTCAAACGACATCGACGAAAGCGAATTCCCATTACTTTGCAGTGGCCAACTATGAACTTGATACAACTTCCGGGATGATCTCGATGGGCAAGCCTCTGACGGGAGACGCCCAGGCCCGGGTTACCATCCAGATAATTGGTGATGAAGGTACGGATGACAAGGCACCGTTGAAAACCGGAACTTATTCGACAAAGGCGGAGAAATACAACAAGCTCGATTATGTGAACGTTGCGGTTTACTCGGAAGGAAAGGAAATCAAGACCTCTTTTAATATCGACAAGGCCGAAGGTGAAGTGAAGATCAATTCAGTCAGTGACGAATCGGTCAGCGGAGAGATCAATGTCACCGAAGGCGACAAGTCGGTCAAAGGCTCGTTTACGGTAGAGCTTACGAAGCGGAAATAAACTGATCGGATACAATGGTAAAAACTCAATCGCATTCGGAAATGTGATGCCGAAATAACTGCCATGAAGATAAATTTGCCCCAAGCAATGGCGGCGGCGGTCCTTGTTGCCGCCTCCGCATTTTTTGTTTCAGCACAAAATGTTGATCGTCAGATCGAGGCGATCCGAAAGGCTTACGCGGATGCCAACGCGAAGGTCGTTGCGGTCAAAGCCGACCCGCAGACGTCGTCAGTTTATGTCAATGAACTTCGCGTAAACGCCGGACGAACTTCTTGGCCGGCCGTTGGTATCTATACCTCAACGATCCACTTTTATTACGAGATCCAAGGAGAAGGCCCGTATCCAAACCACCTCTTCAAGATCGATGTCCGCACCGAACGATCGGCGCGTGCAGAGACTGAAGAATTTCTTTTTGATTCATCGGGTAAACTAATTTTCTATTTTGGAAACGACGGCGAGACCGAAACCCGGGCCTATTTTGCGGAAGGCGGACCAATACGATCATTAAAAGGGACGGCTGAGCAGGCGCTCCAGAACCAAAAGACACAAAGTGAGATCAAAGGGATCCGAAAGCGATCGGACTCACTTCAATTGATCTTCAAGAATTCAACCAACTGACGGATGTGTTTTCAACGACGCGGAGCGATCGGATAACTAAACGCACGAGCAGATAATTTATAGGTGATGATCGCGACGACGGCGATTATCGTAGATGCAGCTGCCGTTATCTTCCAACCATATTGACCGATCCATTGGATCTTCTCGTAGGGCACGAACATCCAAAATGCACCAAAAGTAATTCCAAAAACCACGAAATGGATCAGGACCGATAACCCAAGCACGATCGGATAGACCCATAGCGACTCGATCCGCCGCATTACGTGGGGAGTCATGAGGCCAAAGGCGCCGGATCCGATGAAAGTGTTTGCCAATTGTAAGATCGCGAAAAGTAGCAGAACTTCAAAAAGAAAAACAACGATCTCGCCGATAGTTATAAGCAAAAAGAAAAGTGCGAAAAGGAGGGCGAGAATGCCTGCAACAAAGATGTGCAGAAAGACGCTCGTTAGCAGAACGGTTAGCGGTACTGAAAAACTGCCGGGTTTCATAATAAGGATCTATACGATCCCGCTCTTGAGTGCCTTCGCAACTGCCTCAGATTTTGAATGAACCTGAAGCTTTTCGTAAATGTGCCGCATGTGGAACGATACCGTATTGACGCTTACGCCAAGTTCTGCGGCGGAAGTTTTGTAATTGTGGCCATCAACCAGCATCTTAAGTATTCGAGTTTCATGCGGCGTCAGGCCGTGATCTACCTGCTTCGGTGGAGGATTTACGCGGAAAAGCTCCATCACGGTCCGTGCTATCTCGGGTGACATTGGGGCTCCGCCCGCTGCAACTTCGTCGATCGAGGCAAAAAGTTTGTCGGCCGGAGTGTTTTTCAGCAGATAACCGCTTGCCCCTGCACAGATCGCTTCGATGATGCGCTCGTTGTCGTCATAGACCGTCAGCATGATCACCAGCGTTGCCGGAAATCTCCCTTTGACGATCTTTACGCCGTCGATGCCATTCATGCCGGGCAGTCCTATATCGCAAAGAACAACGTCGGGACGCTTTTCCTCGATCCCGGCCAAGCCCATTTCCATCGAGGGGTAAAGGCCGACGCATTCATACTTTTCCGAAACTTCAAGCAATTCGCCAAGCGATTCGCGAATACTCGACTGGTCTTCGACAACTGCTATCCTTAGTGGCTGCGTTGATTCGCTCATAAAACTAATAGGAACCGAAAGCGGAGAAACGGAAATTGACGAAATTCCTCCGCCCGACGAAAAAGCTTCACGAAATAATTGGAACATTTAACAAGGTTACCTTGGTTTTTCGAGCAGGTCGCCACCTGTTTATGTAGTCATTTACCGAACCGAAACCTGCTGCTGTTTATCCGAACGGACAATCTAACCTCTGTTCCAATTTGATTTTCGTTCGGCGAGATCTCCAGGTTCCCGCCAATGCTTTCGGCCCGCTGCCGCATACTTGTCAGGCCGTTTCCTGTGTTATCGGCGTCGGGTGAAAATCCTGAACCGTTGTCTGAGATCGTCATTTCAAATCCGCTGCCCGATCTTTTTACATGCACGAGCACGCGGCTGCAGCCGGAGTGCTTGACGCAGTTGTTAACGGCTTCCTTAAAGATCAGATAGATCTGACGCCGTGTGTTAAGGTCGAGGCGGCCACCGAGATCGTCCTCGGGTGCCTCGAAGTCGAATTCGATCTCTTTCGCCGTCAATACCTCAGTTGCAAATCGACGCATTCTTTGCACCAGGTCGATCAAATGGTCGCGCTTCGGGTTTATTGACCAGACAATGTCGCTCATCGAATTCATCAGGTCGCGGGACGTTTCGGCAATTGTCGCAAGCGGCTTCGTTCCAACGTCTGTACCTTTTTGCAGCTTCTGCGACATTACCTCGCTCAGTATTGCTATTTGCGAAAGGCTGGCACCGATATCGTCGTGCAGGTCGGTTGCGATACGCGAACGCATGCGTTCGATCTCGAGTATCCGGTTCAGCCTGTTGCGGTATATCGTAAAAGCGATCAGCGAAACGATCGACACCACTGCGAGCAGATACAACAGCATTGCCCACCACGTTTGCCACCAGGCGGGCCGAACTGTGAACGGGATCGCCGGAGCGTTCGAGATATTTCCCAGATGATCGCGTGCCCATACCCGGAACTCATAGGAACCCGCCGGGAGATAGGAAAACTCGCGCCCGGGTTCGTCTGACCATTCGGACGGCGCATTTTCAAATCCGATCAATTGAGTTCGGTATTTCGTTGCATGTTCACGAAAATCCGAAAGCAATGAAAAGGTGAATTTCAAATTACTGTCCGAATAATTGAGTTCCGATCCGGCAAAGTTGTTTCGAATAGTTCCGGCAACCGAAATGTTTTCGAACAAAAGCGGCTTTGCTTCTATGTTATCCAATTCGTTTTCGAGGTCTAATATCGCCAGGCCTTCTACGGTTCCAACAAAAAGGCGGCCGGCCGTATCTAGAAAAGCCGAACCGGAAACACACTCGTTGCTCGGCAGGCCATCTTCGGTAGTGAACGTGTAAACATCCAGGCCACCTGTCGCATCAACAATCGGAGTGAACCGCGAAACTCCGCGATTCGTAAGCGCATATAGCCTTCCTTTTCGGTCCGCTATCAAGTCGAGAACGTAGCCGTTCAGCATTCCTGGTGTATTGTCAGGATTGAGAACGACGATCGGTTCAGACGTGTCTTCCAGATCTACGCCCGCAATACCGCCGCTGGTCGCGACAAGCAATTTCTGCCGACCGGCGATAGGATATTCCAGCAATGCCAAAACCCGATTGCTGGGCAGTCCGGAATTTATGTCGATCGTGGACCATTGACCATCAGCACGGCGTGCTAGTCCGCCGCCGTAGGTGCCGACCCAAAGCGCCGTTTTTCCTTCGGAGCTTTTCGTTTCGGCTATAGCCCGAACTCGGTCGTCCGGCAGGCCATTCTGGGAGTTCGTAACATTGGCCGTTCCGCCGGCCATCTCGACAACCCCACGCGACGTCCCCACAAACAACGTTTCGTTGTTCACGCCGCTACTGTGAAAATCCCAGGCCTCGGACTGAAGATCAGGCCAACCGAAAGGCGTCCAACGTTCTCCCGAATACGAGATCACACCTGTTTCCCCGCCTCCAAGCTTTTGTTCTTTTCCGTCAACGAGGACAGAGTTCAGGCTGTAAACATAATCGTTTGGCACGCCCCCTGCCGCTTCGGAAAAAGTTGTCCAGTTGGTCCCGTCGAATCTTGCAATGCCGCCACCAAATGTAGCGAACCAGTATGCTCCATCGGACTCGATAGAGGAGAAGACGACCCGCTTCGAAAGTCCGTGAGATTCGTCTACTTGATGCCAGTTCCCTCGTTCGAGCCGGGCGACACCGTGGCCGAGAGTCGAAACCCAAACGGATCCGTCGCCGATATTTGCGTCGAAAACCGCGAAGATCGTGTCGCCAGGCATTCCGCGTTTGCGGTCGAAAACTGACCACCGACCGTCTTCATATGCCAGCAATCCGCTGCTTCCGGTTCCGATCCATAACTTATGCTGCCCGCCAAAGGTCCTTGACGTTGCAATACTTCTTATTTCTTTTGACAACTGTTCGGGCCCCACTGTTTTCTCAATGCGGCCGTCGCTGATGGCAATAAGGCCGCGATCTGTTCCCACGAGAATTCGATCGCTGCCATCGAATAGGAACGAATCAAATAGGGCGAATACCGTATTGTGCGGCAGGCCATTTTCAACGGTGTAAGCTTTGGTGGAATCGCTAGAAATAGCGATCAATCCGCCGTACGTGCCAACCCAGATCGTCTCCCGGCCATCACGCCGCGCGCTGATCATCGAACGAATTCTGCCGCGGGCAGGGTCATCGCCCAGATCGAACTTTGACCATCCGACGCCATCGAACCTGAAGAGGCCACCACGGGTTCCCACCCACACCGAGCCGTCCTTCGACTCCAGCAAAACTCTTGCGAAATTGCTTGCCAGCCCATGAGCCGGGCCGAAGCTGGTCCACGTCCCGCCCAGCAAACGGTGAACACCGTTGCCGTCAGTCGCAAACCATACGCTACCGTCTGAAGCGTGCAAAATGTCGTATATGTAGTTGGAGATGTTTCGGTCGGGCATGTTTACCACTATCCAGTGATGCCCATTAAAATATGCAGCTCCATCCTGAGTCCCGATCCACAAGCGGCCCAAGCCGTCTCGGTCGATCGTCATAACCGAATTCGAAGGAAGCCCGTTTTGATCAGTGAACAGCTTTATTGCCGGAGAGGCAATGTCCAAAATGTCTGTGATCGCAACTGCCCGAACGGCGATCGCCGCAATAAAGGCTACAATTACTGCACCACGAACACAGGTGTATTGAATCGGATGTCGGATCATCGGTTCGCGCAGCAAGTCTAACAGATTTTTACGTCTATTAACTAGACGGGCCCTGCTCAGGGTTCATTGCCAAGATCACAGTAGATTGTTTAATATTTCGAAGAATATGAACGCAGATTACAGGATAGAACGATGGAAAGAGGTCTATGCACCAAATCCGGCGATGCTCCGGCTTCAATTAGTAAACGAAGGATACCGTGTGTTTCAGTGGTCGGATCAGGCGAATTGCTTCTATGCGTCGCACGCGCATTCGGAAACTCAATCTCACTGGATCGTGTCGGGCCAACTTGAGATCAATGTAGAATTTGTTGGCCGTTTCGTATTGGGCCCCGGCGACCGCGATTTCATGCCAGCGAATGCGTACCATACGGCGAAGGTGCTCGGTTCAGAACCTGTGGTCTATTTAGTCGGAGAAAAACTGGACGAGCCGCCGAAAAGCCCTTCGCCAAAAAAGTCGCCATCGCTCACCAAATCCGGCAAGCCGCGAAAGAAGCGGATGACAAAGGCTGCGGCCGATGCGGAATTCGAAGCGATCAAGAAAATGTTCGGCCTTTAGGAAGGAGCTTGTATTGAAAATGTAACGGGCCGCCATTTCTGGCGACCCATCATCTCCCCGGTTCGTTAAACTTGTCGATTATCGTCTGTAATATCGACGCTCATATTTCTTGGTCTTTGGATTAAAGACGTAGGTGTAAAGTGCGCTTCCGCCAGCACCAGTGGCTGCACCTATCGCCGCACCCTTTTTACCGCCAACCAAAGCACCGATCAATGTTCCTGCACCCGTACCGATACCAATGTTGATCAGGTTTCGATGTCTGTCATAGACATTCCCTCTTTTCTTAGCATTCTGACAAACAACGCGTCCGTTTCGGTCGCGATAACAATTTCGTTGTGCCTCGGCAGTTGACGCGAACAACGGAACCATTATGGCCATCATTGCCATCATCATAAATGCGGATACATATTTCTTAAACATAATCGTTTCCCCCCTTTTCAAACTTCTTGTTAGGCTAACGATCGCCTACGGCAGTTATATGGGCAACGGTTGTGCCAAAGGTAATTTCCCTAATGTTCGCAACAGGATAGCGATATTCGCGGGATTCGGTATATTTAATCTGCGGCACGATTTCCGGTCGTATTATCCGCTTTCGTATAAGGATCGCCCTCTGGGTATCCTTCTTTTTCGGTGTCGGCCGATCATAAAGATCTGACTAAAAAATTCGTTGCTAAATTTAGCGCTGCATTGGTAGTCTTTTATATAACGGGTATAATTTCCCGCCGCATTTAACGCCCATTTACCAGGATCAAATTAAAATGAATTCGATTTCCCTTAAATCCCGCGTCGTTCTAGTGGTGGCGATCGCCCTCTTGTTCTCCGCAGCCGTTGAAGCGCAGAACCAATCGACTCCCCGTCGGCAAAACGAGGCAATGGTGCTGCGCTCGTTGAGAACACTCCACAGCGCACAGGCTGCGTTTCAGGCAACCGAAGGAAACGGGAACTATGGCTCACTGCAGAACCTGTATCAAATGGGATTCATTGATGAAGCTTTGGCCTCCGGAACCAAATACGGTTATACGTTCGTCGTTACTTTTGCCCCATACTCGCCTCCGTCAACACCTGCGACCTTTTCGATCACAGCTACGCCGCGAATCTATCGCAAAACAGGTTTGCGTTCGTTCTTCATATCAGTAGACGGCGTATTGCGTGGAGGTGACAGGCAAGGCGCACCGGCGGATGAAAACGATCCGGAAATAGATGAAGATTTTTCATGTTCCGGAAATGAGCAATGTGCGATTTCTAGGCTGAGGACGCTACATGGCGCGCAGGCCACATATCAGGCAACGTTCGGCAACGGGAATTTTGGGAGCCTGGCACAGCTTCGTTCAGCTGGTCTTATCCCTCAAGCCCTGGCATCGGGCACAGCCAACGGATACAGCTATGCTGTGACCATTGTAGATCAAACCCAGAAAGTTCCGGCATCATTCCGGATCTCCGCAGTTCCTCAGATTTACGGAACTAGCGGCATTCGATCATTTTTTATTGCAACGGATGGAGTTCTTCATTGTGCAGATAGAAACGGCGAACCTGCCGATGAGAACGATCCGCAGTGCAGCAAATAATTATTCTTTAGGGATTTAACAGAACCAAAAGTCTATCTGCCCAATCAGATCGCGAAGAGCGAAGAATCTCATACTGAACCTGCGCCATTTCCCGGTTTCCCGATCTTAGGTAAGCACGGCCAAGGTTGAATCTCGCCTGATCAAGGTTTGGGTCATAGCCTAATGCGTTGTTGAACGCATTGAGAGCATCATCAGGCTTGTCGAGTTCCAGATAACATTCACCGAGCTGGTTATAGGTCTTTGCGTCCGGCCGATAAGTTTTCAATTGTTCGAAAGCTTCGGCGGCATTGCTCCATCGCTTCTGGCGAACATACGCCTGGCCTAATCTTTCGAGAGCGTTCGCGTGGTCCGGTTTTAGTTCTATCGAACGTTTGTAGGCGAGTATCTCTTCGTCCGGGCGGTTCAGTCTGTTCAGCGCAAGGCCGTATCCGAAATATATTTCCGGATCATTGTCAGTAAGCCTGATCGCCTTGCGATAAGCATCTGCCGATTCGGCGAACTGTCCGATCGCAAATGCTGACGCTCCGATATTGGCATGTGTGGCGGACCATTCGGGCCTGATACGCGCAGCGTTTTTCGATGCGCCGAGCGACTCCGTATGTTTTCCAAGAACTCCGAGACAAAAGCCTGCCTGATACCATGCCTCAGCATAGTTCGGATCGAGCTCAGCGGCTTTCTGAAAGAACGGTAATGCTCGGGCGTAATCGTCCCTCGAAAGCTGAGCGACCCCCTGTGAATAAGACCGTTCGGCCGCGGCTCTTTTATTTTCTGATGTTTCGGCAGCTAGCGATGAGACCGTCCGAAGATCGGTTATTTTGAGCTGGAGTATACGTTCGGCAGGCACCGCAAAGTTTAGACTCTGCCCTTCCGCGGCCTGGAGCGTAGCGACGCCGATCACCTGGCCGTACATATTGACTACCGGCGAACCGCTTGAGCCCGGCGAGATCGGTGCGGTGATCTGAATGATGCGGCCATAGCCAGAGATCTCACGCACTGCTGACACTATCCCGTTCGAAACACTGCCTTCAAGCCCGAACGGATTGCCAACGACAACTATCGATTCGCCCTCTTGTGGAACCGTCCGAACGATCGGCAACGGCCGCGCAGCACCGGCCGGAACATCGACCTGCAACAGCGCGAGGTCGCCTTCACCATCGATCGCAAGCACTCCCTTCACCGGGAATTTGCGTCCATCAGCCAAATGGACCTCGGCTCTTGATGATCGTTCGATCACGTGCCTGTTTGTCACAACGCGGTCAGGCCCGATAAAAAAACCGCTGCCGCGGGAAACGGTGCCGCCACGGGCATCGAAGGTTTCGATCGCCACAGCCGAGGGCTTGATACGGCGAACCAATTCGGGAAGATAGTCTTGCGCGGAAACAGTTGCGGTCGCCGCAAATAGCAGAAAAAACAAAAATATCGCGGCATGTGCTTTCATTAGGCTCGAGAAAAACAAACTCCTTTAAGTATAAGTCTTTCACTCTATGCAAACAAATTTTTCTTGATCTCTAATGGTGTAGAGGCGGTGCGTTGCCATCCAAACCGTATTGGTGTTATAAGAATCTCATAATGACAAAACGAATTGCACTTGCCGCTGACCACGCAGGATTTGATGAGAAAGAGAAGATCAAGAAAACGCTGGATGAACTAGGTGTTGAATATGAAGACCTCGGTACAGATTCGTCGGAATCGGTAGACTATCCGGATTTTGCTCAACAGCTTGGGAAGAAAGTAGCTTCCGGTGAGTTCGAGCAGGGCATTCTCGTCTGCGGCTCGGGAACCGGAATGGCGATCGCTGCCAACAAGATAAAAGGTGTCCGCGCGGCCGTTGCATGGAAGCCGGATATCGCAAGGCTTGCCCGTGAACATAACAACGCAAACGTGCTCGCCCTGCCAGGCCGGTTCACCACCGAAGAAGAAGCCGCGGAGATCGTAAAAGCATGGTTCGCCGCCGATTTCGAAGGCGGCCGCCACGAACGCCGAGTAAGCAAACTAGAGGAAAGTTAGGCTTCGACTCGTCGTTAATTATGAATTAGTAATTGGCTAACTAGTAATTACTGATCACGATGTCATTGAACGACAAGTAGTTCACTTTCGAGCCAAGGCCTTTCGCATCTAACGTTCGAACGCCTTTGAAATAACTCGTGTATAATTGCTCTGCAAGCTTTAATAATTTAATTGCGAGGGCAAATTGTGAACGCTTTTCCCGAAATTCCGCTTGAGGCTTGGCGTCCGACCAAGGACACGCTGCATCTTTATTGTCAGATCGTCGGCAAGATCCGTCTTGCGATGCATCCGCGAATGAACCATTGGTGGCACGTGCCGCTTTATGTGACGCCTCGTGGACTTTCGACGCGAACGATCCCTTATTCCGAAGGGAACTTTGAGATCGAATTCGACTTTTGTTCGGACCGGTTGGTAATAACAACGAACAAAGGCCGACAGGAAGATTTTTCGCTTTACGATGGCTTAACGGTCGCGGATTTTTACAGCAGCGTTTTTGCCAATCTTGCAAAGCTGGGCATTGAGCCAACCATCAAGCCGACCCCATACGAGGCGCCGTCAACTACGCCGTTTCCTGAGAACATTGAGAACAAGTCGTACGACAAAAATTACGTTCGGCGGTTTCACCAAACGCTTGTAACGATTGACGGAATTCTGAACGAATTTCGCGGCCGCTTCGTCGGTAAATCGACGCCGGTGCATATGTTTTGGCACAGCTTTGATCTGGCACTAACCCGTTTTTCCGGCAAACGTGTTCCGCCGCGAGAAGGAGCAGGATTGGTCGAACGCGAAGCGTATTCGCATGAGGTGATCAGCTTCGGTTTTTGGTTCGGCGACGACAAAGTTCCGGCGCCGGCGTTTTACGCTTATGTCGCCCCGGAGCCAGCCGGACTTGCCGATGAGCCGCTAACGCCTGACGCGGCACAATGGGCGGAATCGAACGGTGCCCATCTTGCGGTATTGATGTATGAAGACGCCCGAACCGCCGAAGATCCGCAGGCAACCGTGCTTGATTTTCTTGAATCTGCCTATACAGCGGGAGCAAAACGAGCAGGATGGGATCTGGAAGAGCTTGCTGCCCCCTGAACTCATTTTTTATGTTGCGATTTCCGATTTTGACCTTGGCCATGTCGGTGCTCACCGCACTGCAGATCGGTGCGTTGGCTCAAAGACCGGCGTTACCTGATGGGCTGTCGCAGAACTCGAGCGTCGAGGAACTAATCAATTGGCTTGACGCGAATGGCCTCGCGAACGCTCGAATCGGAGTTGAGACTGAGGTTTCCGACGATCAATTCGATCCGACACAGCTGTTCGACACTGCCCTTTCTGAGGAAGCGACATTATCACAAGGATTTCGGCTCAAGTCGCTAGTTGGCTGCAAGCTAACGCTGAGAAATGAAGACCTGCAGCTTCTTGAGTTATTGTCGGGGAGCTACAACCCGGAAATGGTAAGGTTAAGAGACGTCCGTGGAGGCACTGACGCCAACAAAACATATTTTGGCGAGCTTGTGATCCCCCTTTCTGATATCAGCCTCAAGAAAGGCAGAAAGCCGTTTCGACACACTCGGAAAACTGAGAAAGCGAAGCTCTTTGGCACATGGCGAATAATGTTTCGTGTGACAAACACAGCACTTTTTGAAATGGTACGGGGGAAATTTCGTGAACGCGAGAACGTCCTGATCGGCATCAGGTCGCATCAGGACAACCAGTTTTATAATTCACTTTGGGGAGAAACTCTACGGTTCACGTTCGACGAGAAAGAAACGGCTATGGCGTTTTACCAGGTTTTTCGGAGGGCGATCGAGATCTGTTCGAAATGAGGCCCCTGGCCACCTGGTCTTTGAGAGGTTTTATCTCAGATCGTACCCGAAGACTTTTCGCGGCCTTTGATTCAGTTATTCAATGCAATTCACTATATGGATGAATTTCATTCATGGTGTGAATAGATTTACATTACCTCGACTGGTCTCTGATAAATCAGGCAGTCGGCCGCGGATCGATGACGCTCGGCATCTTCGGGCCTTTCGTCAAACTCAAAAGGAAAGCGTACGCTCCGGGTTGCTTATCCACACCGGGGAAAAGACTGAATGGTAACCCCGGACGTTCTGTCGGTTCCGTGGTGGTGAATACTTTAATTTGAACCCTTGGGCGAGGCGTGCATACTCAGCGATCTTGAAAGACTAAGATGATCGATCTAAGAAGCGACACAGTTACCAAGCCGACCGAGGCGATGCGGCGAGCAATGGCCGAAGCTGAGGTCGGCGATGATGTTTACGGCGAAGACCCGACGGTCAATCGCCTGCAGGAACGCGCTTCCGAGATATTCGAAAAGGAAGCCGCATTGTTCGTGCCGACGGGTTCGATGGGCAATCAGATCGCGGTCAAGCTGCACACGCAGCCCGGCCAGGAAGTGATCATCGAAGAACGAGGACACATCTTTAATTATGAACTCGGAACGCCCGCGGCAGTTTCGGGCGTGATGATGCGAACGGTAAAAAGCGTCGATGGCAGCGGGCATTTAACATGGGACGAGATCGCCGCCGCGCTCCGCATCGATCAGCCGTATTACAGTAGCCCGACCGGCTTGATCTGCCTTGAGAACACGCACAACTTCGCCGGCGGCAGCGTGATGACCGCCGAACACTGTGCCGAAATTTGTGAACAAGCACACGCGTTGGGAATTCCGGTTCACATGGATGGTGCTCGCATATTTAATGCTTCTGTTGCACTCGACACGCCGGTGGCCGATCTAACCCGCCATTGCGATTCGGTCCAGTTCTGTCTATCGAAAGCTCTCGGGGCACCGGTCGGCTCGATACTCGTCGGCTCGGTGGATTTCATTAAAAACGCCCGCATCTGGCGCAAACGCTTCGGCGGCGGAATGCGTCAGGCCGGAATACTCGCCGCGGCAGGCTTGATGGCCCTCGAAGAATCACCAAAACGTCTCCACGAAGACCACGCAAACGCTCGTCGCCTTGCAGAAGGACTCTCAGAAATTCCCGGCATCAAGATCGACGTCGAACGCGTAGTCACCAATATCGTCATCTTCGACATTACCGGAACCGGCAAAAGCTCCGCCGCGATCTGCGCGTCATTGAAAGAAAACAACATACTCGCGATACCATTCGGCCCGGCGATCCGAATGGTCACGCATTGCGACATCCCTTCCAGCGACATCGACTCTGCCCTTTCCCATCTTTCAGACTTGATTTGAATATCCAGCTCGCGTTAACGCGAATGCCACACTAATTTAACGAAGATTAAATTAGCCGATAATCCTGCGTTCATATCTCCACTGTATTCTCTCTCCTTACGCACACAAACAGTAAAGCCATCGGCTGATCTTGAGGCCCATTTCATTTGCTCAGCAGTTCGGTCGTTGCCTCATAGGGCGAATGGTTTGTTCGAAATCAGTGTTGATAAATACGAGGAGACAATGAATACAACAGAATATTCAGCAAGATTTTTTCTTATCAGCTTATTGCTGATCGGCTTAACGGCATTTCTGCCTTTCACTGTGTCAGGCCAATCCGAAACGGCAACAGTTTTGGGCACCGTCAGAGACGCGAACGGAGCAACGGTTACTGGAGCCGCCGTTTCGCTCAGAAATATCGGGACTGGAAATACAGTCTCGACAACCACCGATTCCAGCGGGAGTTTTACTTTTAGCAATGCCCGCATCGGCAACTATCAGATAACGGTCGAAGCCAACGGTTTCGACAGGACCGTTGCCGACAACATAAATCTCGCAATTAATGCCCGCCAGCGTGTCGATCTCACGCTGCAGGTAGCTTCTGCGGCGGAAACCGTGATGGTCACGGGGGCGGCGGACCTGCTTGAAACTGAATCGAGCACGGTGGGCCAGGTGGTTCAACGGCAGCAGATCGTAGCATTACCGCTCAACGGGCGATCTTATGCAAATCTCGCGTTGCTGGCTCCCGGCGTTCGAGAATCGCACACGAACAGTTCGATCGGCGGCGGTGGACGTGAAGCTGCGTTTAACGTCAACGGCCTACGGGCGACGATGAACAATTTCCTGCTTGATGGCATCGACAACAACGCCTATGGTACGAGTAACCAGAGTTTCTCGAGCCAGGTCGTGCAGGTCTCGCCGGATGCGATCGCCGAATTCAAGGTGCAGACGAATACATACAGCGCCGAATTTGGCCGCTCGGGCGGTGCTGTTATAAACGCGACATATCGCAGCGGCACGAACCGTTTTCACGGTTCGCTGTGGCAGTTTCACCGAAATAAAGTGCTGAACGCAACGGGATTCTTCAAACCGATCGGAGGAAAACCGCCGCTCATCCGCAATCAATTCGGGTTTACCTTCGGCGGCCCGATCATCAAAGACAGAACCTTCTTTTTTGGCGATTATGAAGGCTTTCGTCAGGTGCAAAAGAACCTAGTATTTTCGACGCTGCCGACGCTGGCCCAGCGACAGGGTATCTTGACCGTCAATGTCCGCGATCCCTTTACCGGCACGGTCTATAATGCGGGAACGCCGATCCCGATGACACCGTTCGCACGAAGAGTGTTGACTGAGCTTCCCCAGCCGTTCACATCCGGAACCTCTAACAATTATCAGGAACTAGTTCAAAACCAACAGTTCAATGACAAGTACAACTTCCGGATCGACCATCGGTTTAATGACGCACTAAATATTTTTGGGCGATGGAGCTATCGAAGATCCGAAGCATTCGAGGGACCGAATATTCCCGGACCATCGGGCAGCAATCAGAACGGTTTTGTCGATATTCTGAACAAGCAGCTTTCGCTAGGCGGAACTTATGTGATAAACAGTTCGTCGCTCTTCGACCTTCGTTTTTCATGGTCTGACATCAAGGCTGGTAAACGACCGCCTCTTACAGGCGGCCCGAGTATGTTTGAACTTTACGGCATCACTGGTTTGCCGTCGGATCCTATGATAACCGGTGGTTTGACGACGCAGACGATCGGCGGCTATGCACAGCTCGGCCGACAGGCGACGAACCCGCAGTTTCAGGATCCGCGAAACATCAATATCCGTCCCAGCTATACCGTCACGGCCGGGCGTCACACTATCAAGATCGGATACGAATACTTGGCAGTAAGCACTGATGTTCAGGACACAAATCCTTTGATGGGTATTGATACCTACACAGGTCAATTCAGCCGTCCGGGCGGTGCCTCAGCGAACAATCTATATAATCTTGCAGATTTTATGTTCGGTGCACGCAGCCAATATCAACTTGCCGATCTGACGATCGCCGAAATGCAGCAGCGTTTTCACTTCGCCTACATTCAGGACGATTTCAAGGTGAATCGAAAGCTGACGCTGAACCTTGGCCTTCGGTATGAGTTCGGCACGCCGTATTATGAAAAGAACAATCGCCTTTCGAACTACGATCCGGTTTCCAATTCGATAATTCTGGCAAAGGACGGTTCGCTATACGACCGTGGGCTTGTAGATCCGGATTTCAACAATTTCGGACCGCGACTTGGTTTTGCCTACAATGTTTTCGACAAGACCGTCATCCGCGGCGGCTACGGTGTTGGCTACAACTATTTGAACAGATTGGGAAGTGCCGACATTTTGGGAACAAACTTTCCGATCATTACGCGTGCGGCGGTTGCTCAAACGGCACCGGATCCGATCCTGAATCCGCTATGCGTTGGTGATGCTTTTGCGTCAAATTGCTTCAGAGCGACGCAGCAGGGTTATCCGACAAGCGGCTTGCCGAATAACGTCACGCTCTATATTCCGCGCGACATCAAAACGGCCATGATCCAGAACTGGCAGCTTTCCGTTCAGCAGGAATTGCCGGGCAATATGGTGCTCGACGTTGCCTATGTCGGAAACAACGCAAAGAATACTGTGCTGCTGGCGGACTTCAACCAAGCCCGGCCGCTGACGCCCGCAGAAGCCGCGTTGCCGGCGGCGCAACAGCCGTCGCTTCAGGCACGACGGCCGATCGCGAACTTTGGCTCGATCTCGGCTGTTTTGCCCGAGGGCTTTTCGAATTACAATGCGATGCAGGTAAAGCTTGAGAGGCGTTTCAGCAACGGCTTGTATTTTCTTAATTCGTTCACATGGTCAAAGGCGATCGATAACGGTTCGCAGGTCCTTGAAGAGCCGAACGGCAATACCGGAACGCCGCAGGATGTTTACAACATCGCCGCAGACAAAGGCATCGGGGCCTACGATCAGCCGTTCAACAACACTACGGCATTCGTCTGGGAGATACCGGTCGGCCGCGGCCGATGGCTCGGAAGCGGTATGATTGGAATCCTTGACGCGTTCATCGGCGGATGGCAGCTTAACGGAATTAACACAATGCTGAGCGGCCAGCCGATAAATTTCAGGTACGGTCCATCGCCTGTAACGAACAATCTTCCGTCGTTCCTCGGCGGTGTTGCTCTAAGGCCGAACATTATTTGCGACCCGACAAATCGCGGTGACCGGCCCGATCCTAGGTTCGGATATTTCAACCCGAATTGTTTCCGCCGGCCGCCGGTCACAGATCCGTTCGGGAACGCAGGCCGCAACATTGCCCGCAGCGATAGCTACTTCAATCTGGATCTTTCGGTTCAAAAGAATTTCCGAATCCCGATCACCGAAGTAACGCAATTGCAATTCAAGGCAGAGTTCTTCAATGTGTTCAACAAGACGAACTTTCAGGCGGCAAATGCAAATGCAGGCCTAATAACGTTCAATGCGGCAGGCGAAGTAACCGGTTTTGGTGCATTCGGCCAGATCAGCAGTGCGTTTCCTGCACGGCAGGTCCAGTTAGCGTTAAAGTTTACCTTCTAATGAAAGTGCGGCGGAGCAGGTAATATCTGCTTCGCCGCATAATTTTTGCTTTTACCAATATGAAACACAGATCAACTTTTGCAATCTTTACCATCATTCTGCTCATAACGGGTCTCGGCATCGGACAAACCGGAAAGATCGTCAGCATCGAAGGCCATCGTGGGTCGCGCGGACACCTTCCGGAAAACACGATCCCGTCGTTTCTCCTTGCGATCGATCAGGGTTCGGACACTCTCGAATTGGATGTTGTGATAACTAAAGACAAGAAAGTGCTTGTCTCACACGAACCTTGGTTTCATCACACCATCTCGCTTGATCCGAAAGGCGAGCGTATCACTCGCGAAACCGAGCGCGAACACAACATCTTTCAAATGACCTATGCCGAAACCAAGAGATATGACGTCGGCAGCATTGGTAACGCAGGTTTTCCCGGACAGAAACCGATGAAGATCGCCAAGCCGTTAATGACGGACATGTTCAAGGCGGTGGAAAAATATACTAAGGATAAAAAGCTGACACCTGTTCGGTATAATATCGAGATAAAATCGAATCCGGCTGGTGATGGCACGTTTCATCCGGCACCCGCCGAATTCGCTGAACTTGTAATTGCGGATATTAAAAAGCACAAGCTGGAAACACGCGTTATCATCCAGTCATTCGATCTTCGTCCCTTACAGTTTCTTAGAAAAACCTCGCCAAACATCCCGCTTGCTTTGCTTGTCGGCGGAAATGAAAAGTTGGTCGAAAAGCTCAACGCACTCGGTTTTGTCCCGGACACGCTTAGCCCGCATTTCTCGCTCGTAAACGATGAGCTCGTAAAGCTTTGCCGCGAACGTGGTATGAAGCTCGTGCCCTGGACCGTAAACGAAATGGCAGACCTGGAACGAATGAGCAAGTTTGATATCGACGGGATCATTACCGATTATCCCGACAGGGCCGTAAAGGTTTTCAGAACTAGATAGACCGCTTCAGTATTGGTGGATAGTGGCATATGAACCTCGCTACTATCCACTAATCACTTGTCACTAGGCACTAAAAAAGAACCTTCTCGCAAAACTGACAATCGGCCAAATTTCGGTAGAATAGAGGTCGATGATAATCGCTATCGACGGGCCTTCGGGTGCGGGAAAATCTACGCTCGGCAAGATGCTTGC
>CAZXTS010000004.1:33420-36289 GCA_964643745.1 uncultured Chloracidobacterium sp. | reverse complement strand
TATTCGACCTCGCGTTGACGCCGCCGATACCCGGACGTGTTCTGCAGAAAAGTTTCCCAATTTACGATACCGACCGTGTTCACCGCTGCCGCCCAAAGATCGGGATAAAGCGTGATCGCCGCCATCGTCATATAACCGCCGTAGCTTCCACCCATTACCGCGATGCGTTTTGGGTCGGCGCCCCCTTGCTTTACAAGCCACTCGTGAGCCGCGGCAATGTCCTTTACCGAATCCTCCCGCTTTTCCACATCGTCAAGATGCGTATAGGTTTTGCCGTAGCCGGTCGATCCGCGGACGTTAGGGTCGAGAACCGCATAACCGCGTGACAGATAGTATTGAAACAACGGATTGAAACCCGGCCGCGATTGGCCTTCAGGCCCGCCGTGAATAGAAACAATGACGGACCGCGCTCCAATCCGGCCAAATCGGCCAGCCGAAATCGTCTGTGTACCCTTCTCTTTCACATCGACCTTCACATCCGTGAGCCCACGGTTCGAACTGTTATCACTTGATGGCGTTTTCGATGACGGAACGTAATACCAGGCAGGGATGTCCCTTCCATCAAAAGTTCCAAATTTGATCAACTCAGGTGCTACGAACGTATTTGGATTAATACCCGCACGGTCGCTTTGGGTTACTTGCGAGAGCTTCTTCGACCTGATGTCGTAAAGCCAGACATCGCCATTATGTTTTGAAGAGCTGAACGAGAAAGCGATCTTCGATTGGTCTTTTGAAAAAGTCACACCGCCGACAATTCCCTGGGAGGGAAGTTCGACCTTTGTTCTCCTGTTCGGGAATTTGGTCTGGAGAGGTTTGCCTTCGGTCTTGATCTCATCGAAATAAAGCTCCGAAAACCCCTCACGGTTGATCACGTAAGCAAACCTTTCGGCGTTTTCGGGCAGGGCCACGCTCGAAACATCCCACTGGGTGTCGTCCAGAATGCGAACTTCGCGGTTCGCGTCGCTCCAGTCGCTTGAACGCGCCGGATTACGAAGCCGCATATGCGAAAGGCTGATGAACTCTCGATCATTATTCTGTGCAAATAGCACTGATCTTCCGTCCGGAAGAAAACCAACGTTTCCAAACTGAGCCGAGCCCTTGTGTGGCGTCAGCAACGTCTCTTTGCCCGTCTCAAGCTCGATCAGGAACAGGTTGTTATCAAGCGATAGCTCGCCGCCCGAGCGCGATACTATCAACCATTTGCCGGATGCATCCACGGCGGCAACACTGTTATTGCTGTCGTATTGATAGATCATCTCCTCTTTACCGGAGGCGATGTCCATCTTGTAAATGTCGAAATAGTTGCGGTTTCGCTTGTTCGAGGCGTAATAGATCGTCTTCCCGTCCGGAGATATTTCACCAAAATTGTGGCGGACTTTGGGGTCGCTTGTAAGTTCGCTCACGCCGCTGCCGTCCGGCTTCATCCAGAAAAGCTGTGTGTTCTCGTCGCCGCCCTTCGCCTTGCCGAAGATCAACCCGCTTCCGTCTGACAGCCAACGGACAAAACCGATATTGTCTTCATAATTTGTCAGCTGTACAGGTTTGCCGTTCGGCAGATCGACGACCCAAACCTGCGACGTTCCGGTCGTATTGGTCGTGTAAGCAAGCCGTTTTCCATCAGGGGAAAACGTTGGCCCACCGGCAGACTTGATGCTTAGGTATTGCTGGATGGTGTAAGGCTTTGCCGAGACCGAGAGGCAAAAGAGCGAGATCACGAAAATTGCAGACAAGAAGAGTTTCATTACTTTCTCCTGAAAAAACGGATAACGGGTTTTCATCGATTATCCCCTAACTTTCGACGAACTCCAACCAATATCAGGTCGTATGGTCGTGCACGATGCGCCAGCCCTCTTTGAATTTGCGGAAGATCAGAGTGAATTTGCCCTTCGGCGAATCGGCGGCACGTTCGAGCGCCCAACTGCCAAGCACGACAGCCGCATCTTTCGAAAGCACCGTTATTTCAAGATCATCGAAGGTGAGCTTGCCCATTTTCTCCTTGTTGGGATAGGTACGTTTGTAATTATCCAGCGTTGGCTGCCAGCCGCGAGTTACCTTCGATCCGACGAAGACCAACTTCTCGGAATTCCAGTAGCCTTGCATAAAACCCTCAAGGTCACCGCGGTTCCAGTCGAAGGCCTGAGTGTTCATAACGACGCGGATCTGGTTGGCGATCGAAGCCTTTTGGGCATCGGACTGTGCAGCGACCGTGATCGAAGCTGCGAGAATAAAGAGTATCGCTAGTTTCATGTTTATCTGGATAGAAAAAAGAACCACCCCGACCGCCGAAGCGGCGTCCACCCCTCCTTCGTAAGGAGGGGAGTTGTTGAACTTAAGCCGGGATGAGTCGCGGACTGCTCGGCCGGAAATAAAGATTTGTCCACAGGATGGAATATGTCGAGACGGCCAGAATAGCAAACAGTGCAGCCGACGGCTGATACAGCGAATTCATTGCGACAAGTGCGAAGGCAGTGACGACGATACGCATATTCTCAGACGCCCAAAGCCAAGGTTTTGCCTCGAGAATGCCGCTCCAATTTATGATGTGCCACCAAAGCAGGGCGGCGCCGATCCAACGCTGCGAGGTGTTCCAGCCGAACAAATTCGAAATAACACCGAGCATCAGCACGACGCCGACCGCAAGCTGGACGAGCAAATAGCTGCGGCTGTTTTCGAACATCGCCGGGCGAAATCTTATTTGGTTCTCAAGCGTGATCTCGGTCTTTTCCGGCGCCTCAAGCCCGCGAGGCCGCCAACCGGCGGGCATGAACCATATTCGCAGCTTGTCCCACCAGGACGGCGCCGCAACAACAAGGCGCCAAAGTACGATAAAAAAATGAAAATTTATCCGAACCGGATTCCAGCTTTGCGG
>CAZXTS010000004.1:12361-33320 GCA_964643745.1 uncultured Chloracidobacterium sp. | reverse complement strand
ATATGCAGCGGCTGAAATCCGATGATCGCGAGCGGCCAAAAGAACAGGAACGAACAAAAACGCTGGGTCACGCTGGCACGCAGAGCGACCATGAAATTCATCTCTTCCGCCGAATGATGCGGCGAATGCGCTGCCCACATAATATTGATAGCGTGGCCCCAGCGATGAACCCAGTAAAAGATGAAATCGACACCGAGCAGCAGCAGGATGAATGACCACCAATTCAGCTCGATCGTGAAGATCCGGAAGTTTTCCCAAAGGTAGCCGTAAACGACATAAACACCCGCGGCGACAAGCACGTTTACCGTTTGATTGCCCAAGGCCGTCCCAAAATTAGCGACGGCCTCGGGAAAGGAAAGATAATCACGCTTGTAAGCGATGCACGCACCAACCTCTAGCACCACAAAGAAAAGTGCGATCGGGGTCAGGTACGTGTAAATGTTGGCTTCAGGCATCGATCAACCAACCATATGCCTAATTAATTGCCTTCTGCGTGTCGGTAAGCTCGATACCCATCTTCTCAAGCGTTACTCGATTCAGAGTTCCGGTCACTTTGAGGCCGTTGGCTTCCTGATACTTTTTAAGGCCCGCACGCGTTTCAGCGGTCAGCTTGCCGGTCTCTTCGCCGGTGTACATTCCGCCTTGTTTAAGCATACGTTGGGCCGCATTTATCTGGTCTTTCGTCGCGCGGAATACAGGTCCGCGTTTCGGTTTATCCGTCGAAGCGGTCTTGGCTTCCTTTTCCGCCTTCGGCTTAGCGTAGGAGCTTGCCGGGATCGGGATGGCTTTTTGATTTTCGGTCAACTCGATCTCCATTTTCTCTAGAGTTGCTCGGTTGAGCGTCCCGGACTTTGCAAGCCCATTCTCGCCCTGGAACACCTTAACCGAAGCACGGAAATCGTTATTCATACGGCCATCAGTTGCGCCGGAATACCTGCCCGCTGTCTTGAGCTTATTTTGAGCTTCAGTGATCTGATCACGCGTAGCTCGAAAGACAACTCGCTTGGGCTTTTCGGTTCCGGCGGTATCTGTTGTCGCAGACCCGGTGGCCTGGCCATACCCCGCGATAACGCCTGAAAATAAGATCGCGAAAAGTAGAAAAATAACTTGTTTCATTGGTACGTTTCTCCTCTAAGATGTTCTGGGTCTTTGACCACTCTCGAACAAAGTTCACGGAGAAGCGGTCACGAATTATATCGGAATCTGATTTCGAAACAGTATGGGACGAGTTGAAAATAATGTCAATATTCGGGTTCTCCATAACGGCGATGCCAAAGCAAATTAGTCAATTTTTCTTTCCCAGATCGACCGCACGTTTGTATGCAGCATAAACGGCTTTTGATAGAACTGTCCGCAGTGTGCCTTTCTCCATTTGGTAGATGGCTTCGGCGGAGGTGCCGCCGGGGGAGGTAACCATGTTGCGGAGTTCGGCCGGATGCTTGTGAGATTCGATCGCGAATCTCACCGAACCGAGCATAGTTTCCTGCACAAGCTCTTTCGCCATGTCGCGCGAAAAGCCGAGATGCACTCCGGCGTCGGTCAAGGCTTCCATCACCATAAAGATGTACGTTGGGCCGGTGGCGGAAAGCGATGTCGCCATGTCGATCATGTTTTCGGTCTCGACAAAGAGTTCTTTGCCGAGAGCTGAAAGAATTTCGCGAACGTGGCCGCGATCATCTTCGCCGACGGCTTCCGTGCACGTCCACGCGGTAATTCCCGCACCGATCTGCGAAGGCGTGTTCGGCATCGCACGAACCACCTTTGCGGTTCCCAGTTCTTCCGCCAGAGTTTCAATGCGCGCACCGGCGATGATCGAAATAACCAGATCGTTCGGGTGCAGCACTCCTTCCAGATCGGCAAGCACTTTCGCCAGACGCTGCGGTTTTACGCACAGAACAACGATCGAATTGTCATGCCCGGCGACCGACCTTGCAGTCTCTGCATTGTCGGCGAATACCAGGATGCCGTGCCGTTCGTTCAATTCGTCACGCCGAGTTTCGCGAGGATGGCTTGCGAAGATATTCTCTGCATCGACAACTCCATTCTTCAGTAAGCCGGCGATCATCGATTCGCCCATAACGCCGCAGCCGATAAAGGCTAACCCTAAGCTTTTATTTTGTTCGCTCATAATTCTTTCCATCGGGCTTTATTATTACGTAAAATTGCCGTTACGATTCTACCTTTACGTCTTATGATTTACGGAACGGGATTATGATCAAGATCAGACGATCAGACAAAGAGAACGACGCAGACGCGGCGTGGGCGATCATCGAACCGATCATCGAGGCGGGCGACACGTACACATTCGCACCCGGAACACCGCGCGAGCAGATTGTGAATTGGTGGTTCGCCGATGGCCATCATTGCTACGCCGCCGAGGACGAAAGCGGCAATGTGTTGGGCATTTTCTGGCTGCGGAAAAATCAGCCCGGGCTCGGCGATCACGTTTGTAACGCTGCTTATATGGTCTCGCCATCAGCACACGGCAAAGGCGTCGGCAGGCAAATGGGCGAATATTCGCTCGACGAATCACGACGGCTCGGCTTCACAGCACTGCAGTTCAACTTCGTCGTCGCATCAAATACAGCCGCCGTCCGTCTCTGGCAAAGCATCGGAATGGAGATCATCGGCACCATCCCAAACGCATTCCGCCACAAACAAAACGGCCCGACAGATGCCTACATAATGTATCGTGAGCTATAATTACGGCTTTCGATATGACAATTGATGAACAGATAGAGTTTTTGAAAAAGGGCACGGTTGACCTGATCCGTGAAGAAGACCTGCGCAAGAAATTGGAGGGGTCGGCGAAGACAGGAAAGCCTTTGCGGGTAAAGCTTGGGCTCGATCCGACGGCGCCGGATATCCACGTTGGGCATACGGTCGTTATTCGCAAGCTGAAGGCGTTTCAGGATCTGGGGCATACGGTGATCTTTTTGATCGGCGATTTTACAGGGATGATCGGTGACCCTTCGGGCAAGAATGTGACGCGGCCGCCGCTCTCGCGGGAAGAGATAAACGTAAACGCCGAGACTTACAAGCAGCAGATGTTCAAACTGCTCGATCCTGAAAAGACCGAGCTGCGGTTCAACGGCGAATGGATGGACAAATTCACCGCCGCCGATTTTGTTAAGCTTTGCGCCCGCGTAACCGTCAAACAAATTCTCGAACGCGACGATTTCGAAAAGCGCTTGAATGAGCACACGCCGATATCGCTACACGAACTGCTCTATCCGTTGACTCAAGGCTACGATTCGGTCGCGCTCGAGGCAGATGTGGAGCTCGGCGGTACCGATCAGAAATTTAATCTGATGGTCGGCCGTGATCTTCAGCGGGAGTACGGTCAGGAACCGCAGATCGTGATGACGACGCCGCTGCTCGAAGGCCTCGACGGCGTTAACAAAATGTCGAAGTCGCTGAACAACTACATCGGCATCGACGAGGCGCCGAACGAGATTTTTGGCAAAGTGATGTCGATCAGCGATGAGCTAATGTGGAGATACTACGAATTGCTCACCGACCTGAGCCCAATTGAAATTTCGAATTTGAGATCTCAGATTTCAGAGGGTGAGAATCCGCGGAACATAAAGGTGAATCTGGCGAAGTTGATAATCAAAGACTTTCATTCTCAGGCGAATGCCGACGCCGCCGAAGAAGAATTCACACGTCGTTTCGTCCAGAAAGAAGTGCCCGACGATATCGAGCTAAAGCAAATAACGGCAGACACTTACAAATTGGCTGAGCTACTTGTCGAGGTTGGCCTTGCAGCATCCAAAGGCGAAGCACGGCGGCTGATCGAACAAGGCGGCGTACGGGTCAACAGCGAAAAAGTATCAAATCAGGCAACAGAGATAAATGTCGCGAGCGAAGCGGTGCTGATACAGGTTGGCAAGCGCAAATTTCTAAGAGTGATTGGAAATGGCTAAGCGAAGCGATATAATTCGATTCCCGAAAGATGATCAGAGCAAGAAGAGTAAAACGTGAACGCCTCGGCAGCCGCATCAATACGGTGCTGGCGGCTGAGCGGCCATTGCGCGAGCTTGCCGGAAATGTTTCGAAGATCGCAAAACACGCAATTGACGAGGCAAACAGCCTTTCGCTCGAACGTGTCGAAATTCCGCTTCAGCGGCTGCCAAAGAAGCTTGACGGATTCACGATCATTCATCTATCAGACATTCACCACAGCCCGCTTACCGGACTTGAACATATCGAACGAACGGTGAAGATCGCAAATCGTTTGAAGCCGGATATGTTCATTCTGACCGGCGATTATGTTTCGCACGAAACCAAATTTATTGGGCCGGTGGCGAAGATGCTTGGAAAGCTGAAAGCCGAATTTGGCACATATGCCTGCCTTGGCAATCACGATCATTGGACCGATGCCGACCTTATCACAAAACAGTTCCGAGAAAATGGCATCAATATGCTCGTAAACGAAGGGCAGAGATTCGAAGCCAAAGATTCATCGTTCTGGTTGGCCGGAGTTGACGATCACATGGTCGGAAAGACCGATCTTCCGGCGGCACTCAAAGGTTCCTATCCTGATGAATTCAAGCTTTTGCTGGCGCACAACCCGATAATTTTTCGTCATTGTGTGCGTGCCGGTATTGACCTAACGCTTTCGGGGCACACTCACGGTGGTCAGGTTCGCGTTCGCGATTCGAGTCGCCGGATGATCCGCCGCCGACGAATTGCAGGACTCCACAGCCGTAAGAATTCGAAGATTTACATCACGCGCGGTATCGGAACGGTCGTTCTGCCTATCCGCTATCAATGCCCTCCGGAGATAAGCCTCCTCGAACTACGCGCCGAATGAGCAGTATCATCACCGTCCCAAATCTTCTGACATTTATGCGTATGGCATTGATCCCCGTCTTTGCCAGTCTTTTGTTTTACGGTAACAGCGTTTGGGCACTCGTTGTATTTTTGATCGCCGGGATCTCTGACGGAGTGGACGGTTTTCTTGCCAGAAGGTTCAAACAGGAATCAGAATTAGGGACGATAATCGATCCGATCGCGGACAAGCTGTTGATGACAACGGCATTTATCGTGCTCTCGCTGCCGCATGTCCTCGAACCTGTAAAACATCTGCCAATCCCGTTTTGGGTGACTGCGGCGGTTATCGGCCGCGACGTGCTGATCGTGACAGTCGCCGGTGCGATCCACATAATGACTGGGTTTAAGGGGTTCAAGCCGTCCTGGCTCGGAAAGCTGTCGACTTTTGTTCAAGTTGTGGCTGTAACGCTCATACTTGTCGCGGCGGTCACGGGCTATTCGTTCTATCTGCCGACCGTATATTTCTTTGTGGTATTGCTCGCCGTAGTTTCGGGAATTCATTACATCTTTCAGGTCGCACGGCTAATGCGCGACGAGGAAGACGCAAGTTAACTTACAGAATTCAAATTATTGAACAATTCACACGAATAAGCGTAATATACGGCTGAGGATGCCGAAAAAATTCGATACAAACCCGCTTGATCGGGATTTTCCGGAAAGGGCCAAAGCCCAGACGGCTTCTGTCGGCGACTACACCGCGCCTAACAGCCCTTTCAGAACGGCCGAATTCCCGCCGACTCCTTCCAGCGTTACCGAGGAAACCACGCGGCGGCTTGAAGAAGATCAATTTAATGCCTATCGATTTTCGGCAGATGCCGGCCCCATGGCCTATCAACCGAGCGGTTTTGCTGATATGAACCGGGCCGGCGATCGCACGGTCGCAAAAGCAGGCATGCCGGAAAAATGGCTTATCGGCCTGCCGTATCTTCCATTTTATATAGGGTTGGTCGCCGGCCTTATTCTGCTTCTCGTTATCCCCAAAGAGGAAACAAAGGTCCGTTTTCATGCCGCACAGGGACTTGCTGCCCATGTCGGTATTCTGATCGTGACGACAATACTTGGTATTGTGGGAGGCATTACCGATCTTGCACAGGTCGGAAGCGCTATCTTTACAGTGGTCACAACGGTATTTCTGATCATCTTTGCCATTAAAGCATGGACCGGCAAACCGGTTCATATTGAATCCGTTGATGACCTGACGAACTGGCTTGAAGAGAAGATAGGGCCGATAAAGAGTAAATAAATTAAACAATGTATTGTTCGGGCTGCGGCACACAGATAATGGAAGGGCTGAATTATTGCAGCCGTTGCGGGCGCCGTTCGAACGAGCCGACTGCCGCGGGACGCTCACTCGCAAACAACCTTTCTATGTCGATCGGCTGGGTCGGTGCTGGCGGATTCTTCTTTTTTATGTTTATCGTCGGGATCTTTGCAAAGTCCGGAATGCCGATAAACCAATTAATTCCGATCGGTTTATTTTATTTCGCCGCACTATTTGGAATTTGCTTTATGATACTTCGGCAGATCGGAATCCTGGCTGGCATTGACACAGGCAAAGATCTTCGTTCGTCCATCGAACATTCTTCACCAAACTACTTAAAACCGGTTTCGACAGCTCAGCTTGATGAGCCCCACGATATGTGCATCGGTAGTGTTACCGAAAACACGACTCGGACTCTGGACAAGGTCCCGGTCGAGCGGCGATAAGGTCTTGATCAGAAGGCCTCTGCCGGCGCGTCGGTTCCTTCTCGCCTTAGCTTGATAAAAGCCGTAATGACCAGATAGATCGCAAGCAGTATCAGAACAAGCGAAGCGACCCCGTTGATCATTTTCACATCGAACCCGGTCGTTGCCTGGAAATTTCCATAAACAAGCAGGCCCAAAGCCCAAAGCGTGATCGTCAAAACGAAGAGCATTGGAAGCAGTGTAAATGCGATGCGCTTTCGCGCCTTGTAGAGCCAAGCCGTAATAGAAAGCAGGGTCAACGCCGCAAGAAGCTGGTTTGACGCGCCGAACAGCGTCCAAAATTCTACCCACGAGCCGGGCTTCGCATAGAAGATCAAAACGAAAGGCAGAGCTACAGTTGCGATCGTCCCGATGACCGCACCAAGGCGGCCTGGAACTCCGATCAGTTCCTGAATGAGATAGCGCCCAAGCCGCATTCCGACATCAAGCGTGTCAAAAACAAAGGTCGAGAATGCCATTGCACCAAACGTGATCGCGAACGGGAGATTTTCTTTGCCGATGATCAAAGTCAGAAATTCGCCGATGCCGTTGCCGTAGATCTTGCCTGCGGCAAAAGGTTTGCCGTCCGGGCCAAAGATCATCTCGTTGCTGGCGATCATCACGACAACAAGCGCCATAAATGCAACGAACCCTTCGGCCAGCATCGCGCCATAGCCGATGGGCCGAGCGTGAGATTCTTTGTCGAGTTGTTTTGAAGTGGTGCCGGAACAGACAAGGCCGTGGAAGCCCGAACACGCTCCGCAAGCGATAGTTACAAAAAGGAACGGAAACAGCATTCCGGTCATGCCGCCGACGTCCCACGATTTGAATGCCGGCTGCTGGATCGTGTATCCGCCGAAGAAAATTCCGATCAGGCCGACCGCTATCGCTGTGTAGAGAACGAAACCGCCGAGATAACCGCGCGGTTGGAGCAATGCCCAAACAGGGACAAGTGAAGCAGCAATGCAATAGAGCAAGATAACGATGCCCCAGGTCTGATGACCGAAACTGAATACGTTTGAGAACATCGTGCCGGCATATGCAACACCAAAAACGGCGGGTACGAAAACGATGGTCGCGAGCCAAAGCGGTGGTTTTACGAATCGTTCAACAAGCCCGAGCAATATCGAAAGAAGTAAGTAGGCTATCGATGCAAAAGCGACCGCGCCGCCCGGATTAAAACTTTGCTCGCCGGCAAGTGCATCGTCACCCGAAACGAACGTTCCGGCAGTGATATCAGTAAATGCAACTATCACATACACAAGCGCAAGCCAGATGAATGCCATCATCGCCCGGCCTGCACCGCCGCCCAGCTTGTCACGCGTGATCTCCGCGATCGAACACGCCCCGTGACGCACCGACGATGTCAATGCCGAAAAATCATGCACGGCACCGATCAACACAACGCCTATTGCTATCCAAAGCAAGCACGGAAGCCAGCCGAATGCGATGCAGGCAATGATCGGCCCCGCGATCGGCCCGGCTGCCGCGATCGCAGAAAAATGCTGCCCAAAAAGATAGAACGGAGAGATGGGAACAAAATCCTCACCGTCGTTCACTGTGTTCGCCGGAGTCGTTCGGGTGTCATCCAACTGAAATTGTTTCGCGATCCAGCGACCGTAACCGAAATACCCGAACACGAGCCATGCAAGGAAAACGACAGCAATAATGGTAAGCATATGATCTTGAGCCCTTCTGCGATTGCGTGAGGCGTCGATAAAATCTACACGAGCAATGCGTTCATATACAAGCCGTCAAAATCTTGACAATTATTTCTAGTTTCGATAATCTCCGTAGTAACAATTTGGCAAGGGGAGTAGATAGCCCATAAGCGGTCCTTTCGGTCGTCAATACGAGCAGAGATGCTCCGGCCCGAAGGCAAAGTATCAAGACCTTGCGCGATGACACGACAAATGTCCGCGTGAGGTTTTTTCTTTGCGGACGTGATCACTTTTTTGGAGGTTCACGTATGATACTTTTTCCTTTTGCTGAATATTGGTGGCTCTATCTCGGGTTCACCGGTTTTGTTCTGCTAATGCTGGCTCTTGACCTCGGCGTCTTTCACCGAAAAGAGCACGAGGTCACGTTCAAAGAAGCGACTATCTGGAGCGGTGTCTGGGTTTCGCTGGCACTGCTCTTTAATTTTCTTCTTTATCGATACGCATTGTGGAAATTTCCGCAGGACGAACGGCTTATGTCGATGCCGGATTTCGTTCCGGACCTTGCCGCTTGGACCGTATCACTGGAATTCCTCACCGGTTACATCATAGAAAAATCGCTCTCGGTCGACAATATCTTCATCTTTGTCGTGGTATTCGCGTATTTTGCGATACCGGCAAAATATCAGCACCGCGTTCTCTTTTACGGCATTATCGGAGCACTTATCTTTCGAGCGATATTCATTGGCGCGGGTTCCTGGCTGATGCAGTTCCACTGGGTGATCTATATATTCGGCGGTTTCCTGATCATAACCGGACTGAAGATGATGTTCAGCGGTGAGACCGAGATAGAGCCTGCTAAGAATCCTGTGATCCGGCTTTTCACACGGTTTATGCCGGTCACCAAGCAACTGCACGGAAAGCATTTCTTTGTCCGCGAGCATGGCCGCTGGGCGGCAACACCGCTGTTTATCGCACTGCTTTTTCTTGAGATGACGGATATCATTTTTGCTGTCGATTCCGTTCCGGCTATCTTTGCCATAACGGCAGAACCGATGATCGTATTTACCTCGAACATATTCGCAATACTAGGCCTGCGATCAATGTATTTTATGCTTGCGGGGGCGGTAAGCAAGTTCTATCTGCTCAAATATGGGCTATCGGTCGTGCTGGTCTTTGTCGGATTGAAAATGGTCTGGCTAAACGATGCTTGGGGCGGGAAGTTCCCGATCACGTGGTCGCTCGGGTTTATTTTGACAACTATCACTATATCCATCGTCGCGTCGCTTCTCTTCCCGGTCGAAGAGGATACTGATCTGGCATAAATTCAGCCGCGGCTCGAGCTATGTTAAACTTTCGCCGAGTTATGCAAGACGAAAGATCAGTGCAGGAAATTTATTCGCCAAAGAGCATCTGCTTTGGCTGCGGCCCGGCGAATGAAAAAGGGCTGCATATTCGCAGTTTTGAGGAAGGTGACGAATTGGTGGCAGAGTGGCACGCCGAGCCCTTTCATCAGGCATTTCCCGGCGTGCTAAATGGCGGCATTATCGGAGCCTTGCTTGATTGCCATTCCAACTGGGCTGCCACGATGCACCTGATGAGAAAGCGAAACGAAAGCTCTGCACCGTGCACCGTAACGGCCGAATTTCATGTAAAGCTTCTTCGGCCAACACCGGTAGATGGGCCGATCACCTTGCGCGCCCGCGTGGTCGATTCGACAGAAGACCGGGCGACGGTCGAAGCCGAGCTCATCGCCGGCGGCAAGGTTTGCGACACCTGCCGCGGCGTCTTTGTAGCAGTGGGAGAAGGCCACCCGGCATTCCATCGCTGGTAGCGCTATTCGGCTCTGATGAAAGCAATATCAGTGCTTCATTTTCGACGGCCTGAAGCGGATGAACAATTGCCACCCGGCGTGCTTCGTTCCGCCGTAATAAGGAATAAGCGATGCCGGATTCGAATTGAACGTAGCCATTCCGCCGATGCCGACATCTAGCCCCTTGTTTTTTACAACATCGCGAACATAACCCAGCGAATATGTTCCCAGCCAGAACGCTTCATCATGCAGCGGATCTTCGTGGGGGAGAACAAGTTCGTGGCCGTCTTTTTTCACGCGCTCGATGCGTCCGAAGACTGCATTTTTGCCGAACGAGTAATCGCTTTCGAACAGAAACGAATTCGTTGCGTGGCCTTCCTTGTAGTTCTGGCCCCAGACGAATGTCGTCGCCCAGTTGCGGTCGTCGCTGAACGCCTTGTTGTACATCGCCGAGGCGGTCGTCCGGTGCATATGGTCAAGATCCGGTTCGGCGCGTTCGGGACGTTTCAGATAAGCGTGCGAGATCTGAAATGAAAGGTCCTTTGTTGGGTTAACCGAAAATCGTCCGCTGAACGAATTGAGCTGCAGCTTATCGAAAGCCCACCGGTTTTCGTCCGGTTCGGTGCCATTGAAAACGCTTCCTTCGAACTTGAACTTGCCGAAATTGTACCCGGCCGTCAGCACGCCCCAGGTTATGTGCGAAGCGTCCTGCCAGTGGTGGCCGATAGGTGCATCGGGGTTGTTCATCGCGGACGGCCGATGCCAGAACATCGCCGGCCCGAGCGCGGGTTCGCCGACAATTCCGCCGTAAACAAAGAACGATTGGTCTTTGAACGTTTTGATCGAATACGACGCCGACAATTCGGAGATAAAGTCATGCGGATGCTGCCGGTCATGGATCGGCTGGCCCTGATAAAGTTCGCCCGATTGATAAAGCAGCGGATAGCCCCATCCGCGTTCTATCGCGGGGTCGAGGCTCGCCATTACGCGAAGCCCAAGCTGCGATCTTTCCGAAAGCGGGCGCGAATACATTGCCATGAACATCGTCGGGGCCGAAACTCGCGAACGGCTTCCCTTTCCGGCAACCGAAACATCGCGATCCGAGCCGATCTGCGTATAGCGAAGAAAACCCGTGCCCATCAGCATCAGCATTCCGCCGTCGCCATACATTTTCATATAGCCATAGGTCGGCGACGAATCGGGCAGCCAGGACGTTCCGGAACCCTCGCGGCTTCCCGGGTCACCGATGTCCGTGCTCGAACGCATTTCGTGTCCGGAATGCTCGTCCTTTTTTGTCTCGGCCATTCCGCCATGATCGTGCGGCGTTGGCGAAGCTGTGGGTTTCGGCGTTCCGTGGTCATGTCCCGAAGGAGTTGGAGTAGGTGTTGGTGACGGCGCAGGCCGTCCGTGGTGGTGCTGTGCGGATGCACCAGCCGAAAAGCTGATCAAAAATAATATAAATAAAATAGCCTTCACAAAGTACCTCCTTAGCAAAACGGAGATCCGGGCCATGGCAAATATGCCATTAGCCGACATTCCGCAGAAAATTTACGGAGTTAGTTAAACGAATTTTTGTTTTATAGGCGCGGAGGTGCGCGCGAAGGCCCGGAGAAGAGTTCGGGAGGAGAATGGTGGTGAATCAACCGGTCGATGGAGAGGACCGGTGCGGTCTCGATCGAGAACGAGGCCAGGTGGTCAAACTTGGAATCAACTAGCGTGTCCGGCTCATCGGACTGCTTCAAGATCTTCTTTTCAGATTTTGCAGAAACTGCCGGGATCGGCAGGCGAACAAGGCAATCGCAATCCACGCGCAATGAATCTCCGGATGGTACCGGCTGTTCGCTTCCGATCGCCGGAGCACCGTGTGCCGATGATTGACACGAAACCGTCTCCTCGACCGCTGCTGTCTGATGATGCGAACACGCGCAAGCAGAAATGGCCGAAACGAACAATGCGAAGATCGTCAGCGAAAGCAGGAGAATTTGAGATGGCCTTTTTCGGAGCGTCATGTTTGACCCTTAAAGATTAACATTATCGAGAACTTCCTCTAAAGCCGATCTTAAACGATTCACGTCTCCGGCAGGGACGATAGTAATTCCCTCAACATTGGAAACACCGCACGCTTCGCTGGCGATGACGGGGACCTTGTTTGCCGCTGCCATAAGGAGCCGCCGCGGGCGATGCTCAACGAATGCCGGAAGAACCACGACACTGGCAGATGCAATGGCTTCAGGCCCCGCGGTTACTACGTCGAATCCGTTCCAAAAATCCTTGTCTTCGATGATCGGCCCAATCAACCCGATCCTTGCGTCGATACCACGAACTGCTTCGCGAACTTCATAACAGCCCTTTCGGCCTACGGTCGAAGCCGGAAAAACGATCACAGGCTTCGTACTTGGTTTTGCCGATGCCCGTTCTATCTTCGGCATCGTCCAATCGAGCAAAACCGCGCGATCTGGAAAAAGGGAAGCAATGGCGGAATGCGGTGTGATGATCGAACGAGCCTGCTTCAGTGCCGCATCTTCAGCAATGATCAATTCAGCATCCGCGCGAAAATCGCCAAGTGTGGTGCTTTCGGGGTGAAGTTCGGCAGCACGATCAAGACGAGATTGAAGTTCACTGATCGGCAGCGAGGTCATCAAAACATCGAATGTTCGACCTCCAAGGTAGCCATCGCGCCAGAGATATTTCAACAGGTCCTGCTGGAGCACCAGATGAAGATCATCTGCCTTCAACTTGCGGGCATAGCTTTCTGCAAGCCGTTCCTGCATCGCAAGGAGATTAATTTGGCGTGCCGCACCTTGCTGTGAGAGCTTTCGCGAACGATAAGAACGGACCAATGTTGTGATCAAGCTCTGGTCAACTTGTTTGAAGCCATCAATGTTCCATGCGTAGTTTCCTTTTCGGAAAAATTTGCCATCCAGCGGGATCAGGATCCGATCATTTTGTTTGCGGTGGTCGTCGATGTACGCCTGAAACTCGGGCCAGTATTCGTCGAGCAAATATGCGGTGCGACCGTAATCGTCTTTATGTCCTGTCGTTACAACCCTATGACATTCATCCTCACCACACATTGCACAACTATTTACGATCGCAGCAGCCTTTTTGCTTCGCTCGATCTGGTGAAACTGGTTTATGGCTTCTTCGGCTCGGAATGTGATCGTGAGATTCTCGGCATCCATCTTTGCCTCGATACAGAAATCGACCGGTGCACGAAATCGCAGATCGACATAGTTCCAAAAAACGGTCGCATCGCGACCAACTTCGGCCAGCGAACCGGGAACCACTTGCGTATGTGCATGCCGCTCGACGATCTCGAAATTAGCTTTCAATGCCGCATCGTAGAGAGCATTTGAAAGTTGGCAAAGGCCGCCTCCAACGGTCGGGATCAGGCAGCCTTGCCGGATCTCTCGCCCAGGGACATAACCGCGAACCGAACTAGCCCGCCCTATTTGTTTCCAAAAGCTAAACACCTTGCCGGCCGGAACTTTCACACCGTCCAGACGGCCGATGGCTATCCGCAGATTCTGGATCTTTCCGGCGACGAGGAACTTTTCTCTGGGGTCCGTTTCGGTCCAAAGCGGGGTAACCGACGAGGAGATGACAAAAGGCGGAAGAGCTCCGGCCACATTTACGTGGCGCCGCACATTTTGATCAAAAATGTCAGAGAAAGCTCTGCGGGTTTGCAGAAGTGCGGCCTTTCCGCGAAACATTGCTGATCCAAGCCGCGTCGGCACCACTTCACGATGGCCGTTCCCGTTTTCCATAGCCGCGGCAATTATAGCTCAGAATTTAGTTTTGCTTCGCTTTGGGAGCGCCAAAATTTGCCAAACACGAAGTTATAGATTTGCATTATCGAGCGAAAAACCGATACAAATAGTGTTGGCGGGACAAAGCTTATGCAGGTCGAATGGAAATTACAGGGACAGGAGCCGTATCTTGATCTTCGCGTTGCAGAATGGCCCGGTGTAAAGGTTCGGCGGGCGCGAGTTTTGCCGGGCGTAATTCCCGTACATTCCAATGAGTTCCATGAGATAAGCATTTCGCTTGCCGGACGGCTCACGACCGTTAAGAGCACTTCGACAGGCCGGCGCAAGACGACCTGCGTCGAAGGTGAGAACATTTGTTTGACACCGGCGGGACAGTTCATAGGCGCAGAATGGGACGAGCCCGTTGATAATATCGGGCTGTTCGTCGATGCGGCCTCTGTATCCGATTTCGCAATGGAGAATGGCTTTTCGCCAAACGTAAAACTCCGCGAGGTTTATCGTGGGCATGATCCGCTTATAAAGACGATCGCGTTTTCGCTGCTCGAAAATACAGGTGACGGAACCCACCTTGACCGCCTGTATGCTGATTCGCTCATCCAGTCGTTGACGCTGCATTTATTGACGTCTTACACAGAATCGAATGTTCATCGCCTTCCCAATTCCGGCGGCCTGCCGGGTTTTAAGCTGCGCCGCGTAAAAGAATTTATTGACGCGAATCTTGAGAACGACCTAGGGCTTGCGGAAATGGCCGCTGCCGCCGGGCTCAGCACGTTTCATTTTGCAAGGTCGTTCCGCGTATCTACCGGACAGACGCCGCAGCAATACGTAATGCGTCAACGCATCGAGCGGGCAAAACATCTGCTAAGCAAACCGGAAATACCGCTGGTCGAGGTCGGGTTTCGATCGGGCTTTAAGACCCAGAGTCATTTCACATCCCTTTTCCGAAAATGGACCAAGCTGACGCCGGGGAACTGGCGTGCGGCCCGCGTCGGCTAATTAAAGCAATCTCAGAACATTTTCAGCAATAAGCCGAAAGACCCGGCACACGGGCATTTCCTAGACTCTTGCTATAGAGTGACAACGCTCAGGAGGTTTTAGGAAATGCGTACTATTCTTTTTTTCATATTGATCACACTTTCGGCATTTGCCGCGAATGGCCAATCGGCTGAGGCCTTGAGCAATTTCAGCAGCGGCCTCGAATTTTCAAAGAACGGCGATCACGAAACCGCACTCCGGTGTTTTACGGCGGCATTGGACGGGGCACACGACGACGCACGCGACCGGGCATTTCAGGCAAAGGTCAACTACAATATCGGCGTTTCGGCATATCAGCTTGGCAAATTTGAAGTCGCCATCGAACGGCTCGAAAAGGCTATTTCGTTGTCCGGCAGAGTTTACGAAAAAGCCTATTATGCGCTTGGAATGACATATGCGGAAACGGGCGATTGGGTTCCGGCCCGCGATGCATTTCGAGCGGCGATCGCGATAAACGAAAAGAACGGCGAAACTTGGTTCGACCTTGCATTTGCATATCTGGCGCTTGGCGAACAGGAAATGGCCATCGCCGCGTTCGCAAGATCGGTGAAACACAAAACGGTCGATCGGCCGATCGCCGAGAACAACCTAGGCGTGCTTTTCGCGAACAAAGGCGAACTTCGCAAAGCCGAAATGCATTTTGAAAATGCCGTTCGGCTTGCGGGCGGGGCGTTCACGATAGCGTCCGAAAACCTAAACGAATGCCGGCAAATGGCGAGGTCCGCAGGCAGCGGCGATAGAAGAACGGCGGCCGTGCATTTTCGTTTTGCCGAAAAATATATTCGAATGTTGTAAAAGAACTATGAATAAACAAGACGACACAATGGCGATATTAAAGCTGTACGAGCTTCGCCGTGATGAACAAATGCGGAAGGCACGGCAATGGTTTTTTTCTGAGTTCTCGCCCTCGTCCGCTGTCGATATTGTGCGGCTATATAAAGAAGGCGAACGGGCGAGTGCCAATTTCCGAATGGTCGCGTCCTATTGGGATACGGCCGCCGCGCTGGTCCTAAACGGCGGCATCGACAAAACGATGTTCCTGGCCGCGAACACCGAACATATTTTCGTTTATGCAAAGATCGCCGATCACCTGCCCGGAGTCCGCGAGATGTTCGGCGAACCGGACTTCCTGTTGAACCTCGAAACGCTCTGCCGCGAAATGCCCGATTTCGAACTAAAACTCGCCGGCCGACGGCGCCTCGCGGCGCTCTGGACACAGAAACCTGACGAAAGTGCCTAAAACGCAATAAATGTTCTAACAACTCCCCTTGATCTTCGAACCCGCCGAATACCATCGGCGGTTCTGAACCTCGCCCGCCCGATACGCGACCAATCCATTTACCACTCACCGTTTACCACTGCTCCGATACTTATTGTCTGTTGATCGCTGCATACAATGCGTATAGCCTCAGGATCAGCTAACAGTGAAAAGTGAACAGTGAACAGTGAAGAGTGATCGAGATCGTCCACTGTCCGTTATCCACTATCCGTTATCACAAGATGCCCGACAGCGATCTTTTACTACAATTCGGCCAACGCATCCGCACCTTACGCACGGCCCGCGGCCTAACCCAGGAAAAACTCGCCGAACTAACCGGCTTCCACCGCACCTACATCGGCATGGTCGAACGCGGCGAACGCAACATCTCGCTCAAGAACATCGGAGTTTTTGCAGGCACGTTTGAGATATCGGTTTCCGAACTCCTCGATTTCGAAACAAAGCGAGGTGAACGCTAATGGTCGATCAATCGTTCACCGTAACCCGCAAAAATAACGCGACCGAGAAAGAAGGGATTCAGTACATGGAATCACTGAACAAGGGATTCTTCTTCGTTAATAAAGATGAGCGGAAGCGGATTCTTGAATTGCTTGACCAGCCGAAAAATTTTTCGCGATCGTTCGATATGGTCTTGGTTCCCAAGTTTGCCGATTCAGTTCTTTCAATCGAAGCTATCGAAACGCACATCGACGAGGTCACGCTCGTTGAGCTGAAATGCACACGGGCATTTCTGCCAAACAATCCGAAAGGCTTTTTCTTCGGAGCAACACAAAACGAATTCGAATTCGGCGAACGCCTCGGCGACAAATACCGCTTTTGCTTCGTCTGCCTAAATCCAGATTCGCCATCGTACGCAATGCTCTCAGTCCCCGAACTAGAAGCAATCATGCGAACAAAGCGAATTCAATATCAGATTAATCTCTAGTGACTTACAAGACGGTTGCACAAAGTTTTAAAGAATGTTAGCTTATTTGGGAACGAGATAAATGTTCCCTTGACGGGAACATAACAATGGTTTATTATGAAGCTGGTAGGGAAGCCAATCCTTGATGTGTACGCGAAAGAGCACGCAGATATTAGGGGGCCTATCAAGGCCTGGATCGACGAGGTAGAAATTGCCGAGTGGAAAACAACGGTGGACATCAAAGAGAGGTACCGATCTGCAAGTTTCCTTGCAGATAATGTTGTTGTTTTCAATATCAAAGGAAATCGATATAGATTAGTCGTCAAAGTCTCGTTTAAGATTGGCATCGTGAAGGTAGAAATGCTTGGAACCCACGCAGAGTACGACGAATGGTATTCATGAGGATTATATGCACCAGCTAGAGATAATTAGAACCGATGACGCATATGAGGCGGCTCTCTCTGAGGTTGGTCTTTTGATGGAATCCGATCCGGACCCCGAAACACCGGATGGAAAGAAGCTTGAGCTACTTGTTCATCTTGTTTCTGATTTTGAGGATCGAAACACAACCCTTCCTAAAAGTGATCCGGTTGAGGCAATTGTATTTAGGATGGACCAGATGGGTCTGAAACAGTCAGATTTGGTTCCATACATTGGAAGTCGGAGTAAAGTGTCTGAGATTCTGTCACGTAAGCGACAGCTAACCCTCTCGATGATCCAGGCCTTGAATGCAGGATTGGGTATACCCGCAGAGGTTCTCATCCAACCCGGCAGCCCAAATACGGACGTCGATCAAGTAGATTGGACTCGGTTTCCTGGGAAAGAGATGTGTGCTCGCGGCTGGATTCGAGCCAATTATAAAGACGTTAAGGATAGCATTCAGGAGCATATCCAAGGTTTTTTTGGGTCTGTTGGTGGTTTAGAGTCCGTGAGTGCCCTCAACAGGTCGTCAAAACACTTTCGGTCGGGGCGTGAAATGAATCGCTACGCGCTGACTGCATGGACCACTCGAATAATAAAGTTAGCGCTAGAGGATCCGCCAGAAAGAAAATATCTAAAAGGCTCACTCGATATGGAGGTGATGCGAAAGGTGGTTGAGCTAAGTGTTCTTCCCGACGGTCCCATACGAGCAAAAGCAGCATTGAAGGAGTTGGGTATTTCATTAGTGTTTGAGCCGGCATTACCTCAGACGTACCTTGACGGGTCGGCTATTTTGACTTTTATAGATCATCCGATTGTTGGACTGACACTTCGATATGATCGTTTGGATAATTTTTGGTTCAGCTTGATGCACGAGTTATCGCATATTTCACTTCATATTGATAAAGGGACGAATCAATTTTTCGATGACTTGGACATCAAAAAGAATGAAGATCCGTTAGAAGAAGAAGCAGATGAAAATGCGGGAGAAGCCTTAATTCCTTCAGACAAATGGGCAGCTAGTCCCGCGCGAGTGTTTCCGTCAAAGAATTCGATTCTTAGGTTTGCTCGGCAGATAAATGTACACCCAGCAATTGTGGCGGGACGGGTACGAAAAGAGAGCAACTCGTATCATATATATAATGACCTGGTCGGTCACGGTCGGGTTCGATATTTGTTCGGGTTAGCGACCGAGGAGGAATAGATGATTCTATCGATATCAGATTACGTGCCAATATTGCGTAAGCGGCAAGCGGAACTTGTTGCTCTGACAAATCTGTTGAATGAGGATTTCGGACGAATCACGCCATTGATAGAAATGTGTGAACATATTCTTCCCGTAACGGCGCTTAATAAAGTGAAAACCTCCGACCCGAACTTATACCTCTACAATGTGCTGCGTGAGCTCGGTGAGGCTTGCGGAAATCGCCCGTACTTTATCGATTTCGGTTATGTGGAGGAAGTATTTTCAGGTTGTCGTGAGCACCCGGTTGATATCTTTTTCAATTTAGCTAGTTTCCATGTATATCATGACCTGAAGCCAATTCCAGTTACTGGGTTGCGACGGTCTCCCGCACATCAGGAGGCAATCAAGCGGGCGGTTCGTTCAACAAAGGCGGGCATTTGTGTGCGAGTGTCTCAAAAGGAAATCCGTAATGCGACTTTCGTTCTAGAACTTCAGCTGCTACTTAGAAACCTTGAAATCTTGCCTGAAGATGTCCACCTATTGGTTGATCTTCAAGAGGTGAACGAGACATCTTCCTCGATAAGGGAAATCTGTGAGCGAATACCTATGCTTGAACAATGGCGCTCATTTGTTGTTTCTGGCGGAGCATTCCCCCGCTTTCTTTCGAAACTCGCGAAGAATGAGGAGCATGTCTTACCACGCCTCGATTGGAATCACTGGCTCAACGGGTTTAGGGGGCGCCACAATCTACTGAGAATGCCATCTTTTTCTGACTATACCGTACAGTACCCCAAGAAACCTACTCCATTGGATTTTTTACCAAAAGTAAGCGCAAGTATCCGATATACGGACTTGGATCAGTGGATTATCATGCGTGGTGAATGGTTAGGAAAAGGTGCCAAGTACCAACAGTATTGGGGCCTCGCAAACGCCTTGATGTTTCGCAACGAATTCTCTGGCCACGATTTTTCTTTTGCAGATCAAACGATAGCCCGAATTGGAACTCAAACAAAAGAAACAGGGAATACAGGATCGTGGCTAACCGTTGCACTGAATCGGCACTTAACGCTGGTTGCACGGCAGCTAAGCCAACTTTTCGCACAACCATCTCAGCTTGCAACGGGGTCATTTGGACGGATGCCTCGCCCGCCTCTTCCTAGAATGTGGAATAAGAAAAGAATTGTCCTTCCTGACTTACATAATCAAGGGTATCTATTCCCTGCTGAATAATCTTGTTCAGAGTCTCAGATATCTTAATACAACGCCTCGGCCCAAAGTTCGAAGGGTTCTCATTATGACCAGACGAAGGCGGTGTCGTTGTTTTCGAGGACGTCGTCGGTGGTGAGGCCGTGCCGGCTCCCTCCACCCCGGCCTTCGGCCACCCCTCCTCGGGCAGGAGGGGAGCAATGTTCGCCGTAGCCTTGTGAGCGGATGTCGAGCAGGTTCGGATGGTCGCCGGCGTAGCCGTCTAGGAAGAGCATCGCGACTTCGCCGCGAGTGAGCGGGATGCCTCCGCCGGTGCCGTTTCGTGGACGTTTCAGAATTGTCTTAATAACATCGCTGTACGGCTTCTTTTTGGGTGTTTCGATTACCTTCGCAAAGCCTCTTTTCAAAACCAGATAATTTATTTCGCTTACTTCGGTCGCCTGGGTAATCACGCGAAAAGTGTCATCGTCGCGCCGTTCATGCGTCGCTGAAATTCCGTGGCGTTTAAGCGTGCGAATTTCGCCCAAAGCTTTGAAGTCTGGTTTGCGAGAAGCCCAGAGTTCTTGGAAGGTTGCGGAGCGAACAATCTTTTCAAACTTGATTGGTATCATCGGATGAAACCATATCGAAAGAAATCCGATAGTCCGAAATCGAATATCTTATGCTGAGCCCTTACTGACGTGCGGGCTACGGACACGCGGGCTACCGACACTCGGGATAGCGACACGATAGTGGAGGCGATAGCCGCGGTGGCCGGCGGACCAGAGGGCTTTGCGGAGGATGAGTTCGGGCTTGGTGTTCTTGGCGCGGTTGGCGCTCATCACGCGAGAGACGGCTTCGCTCTTGGGAACGGGAGATCGTTTGTCGCGGATATATTCGATGTGTCGATGGTATCATTTTGCGCCCGCGTCTCGGTGAGGCTTTGTGTTTTGTATATTGGATCGCGTAGCGATGAGTTGAATGTAGCCGTGGGTCTTAACCCACGGTCAAGATGGGTTGGAATGTGCATGTCGCGTCAGCGACGTTTGAATTCGGTGCGTTGAATCGTCGCTAACGCGACGGGATAATGAATGTTCGTTGTTCCGTGGGTTGTTGCCCCTCCGTGGGCGTTTGCCCCTCCGTGGGCG
>CAZXTS010000004.1:0-12261 GCA_964643745.1 uncultured Chloracidobacterium sp. | reverse complement strand
GTTCGTTGTTCCGTGGGTTGTTGCCCCTCCGTGGGCGTTTGCCCCTCCGTGGGCGGTCGCCCACGGCTACATTCACATTGCCGCTACGCGGCGCCGGATGTGCATTTTTCATTGGCTTTTTCCGTCCGAGGGCGGTCGCCCGTCAGTGGGCTATTGCCCACGGCTACATTCACGTTGCCGCTACGCGGCGTTGGATGTGAATTTTCATTGGCTTTATCCGTCCGAGGGCGGTCGCCCACGGCTACATTCAAGTTGCCGCTACGCGGCAGTTTGCTGGATCTTCATCGCGTAGCGAAGGGTTGAATGTAGCAGTGGGTCTTAACCCACGGTCAAGGTGGTTTACAATATCGCCGTCGCGTCAGCGACGTTTCAATTATGGCGAACACATATTCACAGATATATTTGCATTTTGTTTTCAGCACGAAGAACCGCCAACCGCTTATCACACCTGATATCGAACAACGGGTCTGGGCATACATCGGCGGCGTTGCAAACCATCACGGCATAACACCGATCCAGATCGGCGGTATGGATGATCATGTTCACGGCCTCGTTGGCTCGCCGACTACGAAATCCCCTAGCGAGATCGCCAAGGCATTGAAAGGCGATTCATCGTACGGAATTCGACGCGAATTTTCGGGAATGGACAAATTCTCTTGGCAAGACGGTTATGGTGTGTTTTCCGTTTCTAAGTCTGGGCTCCCGGACGTTATTGATTACATTAAACGCCAACGCGAACATCATGCGGAAAGAACGTTTGAGGACGAATATCGGTCGCTTTTGCGTTTACACGATATCGAATTCGACGAACGATATCTGTTAGGCTGACGTGAATCGTCGCTGACGCGACGGGCTAATGGGATCGATCCCGTTCCGTGGGTTGTTGCCCCACCGTGGGCGGTCGCCCACGGCTACAATCAGGCGTCGCGATGCGACGAAAAAGGCGATGCGACGAAAACAGGCGTCGCGATGCGACGAAAAAGGCGATGGCCTCTTCTGGTCTTGGTTTGCCAAGTGTTTAACACCGGGCGGTGGATCTGTCGGGTTGGGCTGAAGTTGCTGGGATCGGTGTAAATCGTTGTGTTTTTGGGGTTTGTGGGCTCGCGGTTTGGATTTGACCTCGAAAATATAGGCCAAATCTGTACAAAAGTAAGCCAAAGTCTGACGTTTTTGATCCAAAGTCTGGCGTTTTTGGTTTAAAAATTGAAAGAATTCGCCCCTGTGTTAAACATATCCGACGGGAGCTGCATATAACTTGCACCGCCTTTTCAATCAAAAGATCTCGATGAGATCTTGACCGGAAATATTCTCGAGGGCGACGTCGATGTCCGGCAGCAAAGTCTTTACGACTGGAACTTGGTTGCTCGGCAATACAATTATCGCCAGATGCAGTTCAGTCAAATTTTGCTGATGTTGGAGATTTTTGTCGGACGTGATGAAAACGTCAAATTCGGCGGCTACTAAGGTGAGCAGTTTGCCATTCTTTATGCCGGCCCAGCCCATATCCTGAACCGAAACGATGCCGCGATCAGGCAGGCCTCGTTTAACGATGCTCGGGACGCATTCGTCGATAATGATCTTCATGGGGCCAGACTGATATCTTGAAGTTCGGAACGGAAGTGCCCAAGCACCCGAACGGCTTGTTCGCGGGAAACTGTCGGGAAGTTTTCGAGGAATTCGTCGAGCGAAACTCCGGCTTCGAGATTTTCGAGCAGGGCTGAGACCGGGACTCGGGTTCCGGTAAACACCGGTACGCCGCTCATGATCTCTGGGTCGATAGTGATCGGGATGTCCTTGGTAATGGTCATCATACGAGACGATTTTAGCACAAAAAGATCGAGCGGATGTCGCGGGGTTTGGTCGAATGCCATTAGTTCGAGCGGGGCTATACACTTTCTGTGTCTTATAGATGAAACGTTAGTGAGAACATGATATAGTGTAAAGCCACGAACAATGGCACGATATGTATTAAAACGCGAGACCGGCAACCTGCCCGAGCGGCTGACTCGCTACAAGAGCGAGCTGAACGAAGAGCAGTTTGCGGTGGTCACCGCGCCGCCGAAAGCGACGCTGGTGGTGGCCGGTGCGGGAACCGGAAAGACGCGGGCGATCACTTATCGAGTCGCGTATCTGCTGGAACAATGCGTTTCGCCGCAGCGGATATTGCTCGCCACTTTTACCAATCGGGCTTCGAGGGAAATGCTCCGGCGGGTCGAGGCGTTGACCGGTTCGCAGAATGTGCATCGCGTTTGGGGCGGGACGTTTCACCGCATTGCAAATCTGATCCTGCGGCGGCACGCGGTCTCGCTCGGGTTCGATTCGAACTATTCGATACTCGACAGCGAAGACGCACGCGACTTCATCAGCGTCTGCATTGACGATGCCGCGATCGACACAAAAGCGAAGCGTTTTCCAAAACCGGAGGTCGTTCAGGACATCATCAGCTATGCGACGAACACGGACCTGCCGATCCAAAATGTGATCGTCGGGAAGTATCCGTATTTTGAAACGCTGACGGGCGAGATCAAACGCGTTGACGCGATCTATCACGCGCGAAAGCTCGAGCGAAATGTGATGGATTACGACGATCTGCTGCTACGGCTCAAGCAGCTTTTGCTTGAGAAACGCGAGATCGCCGAGCTCTACGCCGAACAATTCCAGCACATTTTGGTCGATGAATATCAGGACACGAACCGGCTGCAGGCGGAGATAATCGACCTGCTGGCCGTGAAGCATCGCAACGTGATGGTGGTCGGCGACGACGCCCAATCGATATTTGCGTGGCGCGGTGCCGAGTTCACGAACATCTACGAATTTCCAAAGCGATATCCCGAAGCCGAGCTATTCAAACTTGAGACGAACTATCGTTCGACGCCGGAAATATTGGGCTTAGCGAATACTTCGATCTCGGCAAACCGGCGGCAGTTTCCAAAGATGCTTACGGCGGTGAAGCGTTCTCGTGATGTCAAACCGGCGCTTGTTCCGTGTTCGGATGTCGATCAGCAATCGGTGTTTGTCGCCTCGCGTGTTTTGGAATTGCGCGACGAGGGAACGTCGCTCGAGGACATCGCGGTGATGTATCGCTCGCATTATCATTCGATCGAATTGCAGCTTGAGCTTTCGCGGCGCAACATTCCATATCGCGTGCAATCGGGCGTGCGTTTTTTTGAGCAGGCGCATATCAAGGACGTTGTTTCGTACTTGCGCATTCTTGTAAATCCGCGCGACGAATTGGCGTGGAAGCGGATATTGAAGCTGATCCCGGGAATTGGGAATGTGACTGCGAATCGTGTGTTTGAGGTGCTTTCAGCTGAAATGCAAGAACTCCCATCTGCGATGAACGATTCCGACGATGTGAATCCGACAACGAACTTGAGCGTTATTTTGCACGCGGGGTCGCGTGCGGTCCAGTCGATACCTCGTTTGCGTTCAAGCAAGCCGTTCGAGGAATTCATCGCATTGCTCGAGATGCTTGTTTCAGATGAATTCCGCGATCGGCCGGCGAAACAGATCACATATATTTTTGAGAACGGCTATGAGCAATATTTGCTCGAGAATTTTGAGAACGCCGAGGCACGCAGCGAAGACATTCGCGGGCTCGCTCAGTTTTCGCAGCGTTATGAAACGACCGAAGGATTTCTGTCTGAACTCGCACTTTTAGCGACCGAGCGATTTCAGGAACCGCAGCGGATCGTCGGCGAAGAGGTGATCGAAGGCGGCGGCGATGATGAACTGTTGACGCTCACGTCAGTTCATCAGGCAAAGGGACTGGAGTGGAAAGCGGTGTTTATTATTTGGGCCGCCGAGGGCAAATTCCCAAGCCCGCGTTCGTTGAAAGAGATCGAGTCAGAAGAAGAGGAACGCCGGCTTTGGTACGTCGCACTGACGCGTGCGAAAGACGAACTTTATCTGACATATCCGCTGCTGCTCACCGACTACAACCGCCAAACCGTCCTTCAAAAACCATCCCGCTTCATAACCGAATGCCCGCCCGCATTGTTCGAGATCTGGGATCTGGAAGAAGAGGCTCCTGTATTTTCGGCTCATCCTCAATTACACGATACTCAGACCGAATATCTAAATTAGAAAGATCGACGAACCTGTCCAGGGTTAGAAATGAACTTCTTATAACGCAATTTGAAAGTTGTGATATCGTCTTTGACATAGAAACAATGGATCTCGACTTCATTTCGCACTATCGGATAGTCAAAATGATCGGCTCTGGCGGGATGGGCGAGGTTTATTTAGCTGAGGACGCACGCCTCAAACGCAATGTCGCGATAAAGCTCCTCCGAATTGAGTCCGTGTTGGACGAAGAAAAGTCGTCTCGGTTCGAGAAAGAGGCTCGTGCTGCTTCTGCCCTTAATCATCCCAACATTCTCACTGTCTTTGATGTCGGTCAGACCGAGTCATTCCGATACATGGTCACCGAATTCGTTGATGGCCAAACCCTTCGCGATTACTTTCGGCATGGTGCGATCCCGATCAAGAAGGCGGCTGAGATAGCGCTCAGCGTGGCTCGGGCCCTGGAAGCGGCTCACAATGCGGGGATCGTTCATCGCGATATCAAACCTGAAAATCTAATGGTGCGCAGGGACGGAGTTCTGAAAGTACTCGATTTCGGCCTCGCCAAACTGTCAATTCCGCAGGACGGTGCACTTTCGCTTGTTGATACAACACCGGGCTTGATAATGGGAACGCCGCGATACATGTCGCCCGAACAGGTTCGTGGCCTGGACGTTGATAATTCGACTGACGTGTACAGCTTGGGTTCGGTCTTTTACGAGATGATCGCCGGAACTCCGCCGTTTGACGAAGCTACGGTCGGAGACACTATCGCGGCAGTTCTTACGTGTCAGCCGGTACCGCTTGACCGGCAGAACCCGAACACTCCGCTTGCGATCCAGAACATCATCGAGCGCTGTCTGAACAAGGAGCGTGAGGCCCGATACAAGACAATGACCAGCCTGATCCTCGAGCTTGAGAAAGCTATCGGTGAATTGCAGAGCGAAAAGGTCACGCGTGAGATCGGGCACCAGTTCACCGAACAGCCGACCATCCATGCAGAGGCCGTCGATACCGGCAACAACGCGCTCGTTCTCTCCACGGCAGATACGGCAAACACTAAGTGGGCATCCGCTCGAGGTCATCTCCAAAAACGTCCGATCCTGTCGTTCGGCCTTGCTGCAGTGGCCTTGGTCGTTCTCGCCTTCGGTAGCGTTTGGTTCGCCTCGGGTGGAAGTGAAACGCCCGATATAACCTTGGATAAGAACGCGCAGATACCGGTAAGAGTCATCGACCCACTTGTAGGTAAAGGAGAGTCCAACATTTCCGATCTGCACGGATCATGGGAAGGCGCAGAAGAGCAATTAATTGCCTCCGATATTTCAGCCGTTAAAGCAACCTCACCAACGGCAAAAGACCTTAAAGTTTCCGTTTCTTATTTTGAGGACCGCCAACGAAAGGCCCTCGAAGACCGACCAGGAGAGAAAGGAGTCCGCCCAACGGGACTTCAGGTTCCGAGTGAACTCTTCGACGACAGAAAAGTACAGCAAAGAAGAATCACGGCGGAAATGCTCTCGGCGGGATATCGGCAGCCTATGGATTTCGCGGATATGGCAGAGAAATGGCAAGCAGGTGAGTTGACAGAATTACCGATGGCGACCCGGAGCTTTTATCTCGATATCGGCGGTTCGGCCTCGGTCAATAGCTTTACCTCCTTCAGTATCGCAGCCGGTTCGGAACAGGTCGATCCCGAAGGACCGAAGTTTAGCGCTCTGAAAGTTTTGGCCGACAACTTCAGCGGTGAGCGGTATTCGCTAGACGATCCGTTGGACCGGCGGCAGATGCGACGTCGGCTGCTCCGAATGCTTCATCCGCGGGCGCGATCGGTCTTGTATCATGTTGCCGAAGCGTATCACGCGAAGTATGATCGACCGCTGCGGGTCACCGCACTGACGCGCCCAATAGATTTTCAGATCTTGTTGAGTTCGACCAGCCTATATCAGTATCGTGCAGTAGGTGAACAGGCCATTGCGCCTCATTCGTCGGGCCTTGCATTTGATATTGCCCGAACCCACATGCCGGTGGACGAGCAGAATTTCATGATGGAGCAGCTTGCCCAGATGGAACAGAAAGGATTGCTCGACGCGGCTATTGAATATGGGGCGCATGCCTCGTTTCATGTTTTTGTCTATTACGTTCCTTTTCCCACAGAGTATTTGAATTAGAGGAAACGCGACGGTTTCCTCTTTTCTCTCGTATCAAAAATTCCCGCAACGCAATTTGAGAACTGTGTTATCGTCTTTGTCCTAGGAGGCTGGGGTTCAGCGGATGGGCATCAAAGAACAGATGATCGAGATCCTGAGAAGCGACGAGGCCCGAAGGGTCAGGTTCTCGTTCTCGGGCGGCAATGGTTCGGTTTCGGTCGATTCCACCACATTTTCGCGTGTTGCGACGGCGCTGGAAGACGGAACGATAAGCGTCGTCACAGGCGGTGTTCGCGATGGCTGGGCAAAATACAGTGCCCGAAGAGAGGGAACTTCGGCGGCAAATACGTTTTATTTTGGCCGCAACCAACGTTGGTCGCGCATATTCAACGGCCTTGTCATTCACGAGTGCGTACACGCCTCTTTCGATCTTTCCCGCACGTTGATCCCGTGGCTTGATAACGAAGCGGCGGCGTATATTGCGCAGGCATATTATCATAGAAATTCGGGGCTCTCGCGGGCACGACTTGAGTTCGGATCGATGCCAAGCATTGCATACCAATATGTAAACGGCTTGCGGTCAGGCAACGAATCTGACGTAACATTTTTCCTTGACGCACTTCGCAACTCGCTGGACAATAGCCCCGATTATCACGACTATATCAGGACAACATTCGAGGGAGACGGTTAAGTTATGGCGACATGCCCGCAATGCGGAAGAAGATTTGACGATGAGATGCGTTTTTGCCTGGACGACGGTATGACGCTCAAACCGGATATTCACTATCCCACAGATCCGGGCCTGACAAATGCAAAAACCGAAGAACTTTCAGGAGCGTCCGGTCTCATCGATCATGCTACGGCGGAAACTATCGTCGGCGCTCGCAGCCTCAGAACAAATTCTGGACACAGTGGGAATTCGTCGGGACTTTTTGGAATCGTGGTGGCCGGGGTGATCATCGTCGGAGGTTTTCTGGTGATCACTGCGGCGGGTATCGCGGGCTATTTATACTACGATCGAGCGGTTCAGGAAACAGCGAAAGAAACTTCGGAGCCCGAACGACCATCTGTAAACGCACCGCTTGTTATAGACAACAGGGATGTTACTGCCGAAGACCAAGTTGTTGATGATAAGCCGCCGATCGACGAACCTGCCAACAAGATCATAAAAAGCCCCACCCCGGAACCAGCATCAACCGCAACGCCAACACCGCGACCGCCGGCGAATAAGGCGATCGATGAGCCCAAAACACCCGAGCCCGAAAACACGCGGCCTAAGATACCTAAACAGATATCGGGCGGTGTGCTGAATGGAAAGGCGGTGTCATTGCCGAAACCAAGATATCCGCCCGCTGCGAGGGCTGTCAGGGCAAGCGGTCCGGTTACCGTGCAAGTTTTGGTCGATGAAAATGGAAACGTTGTCTCTGCTTCGGCGATCAGCGGCCATCCTTTGCTTAGGGCAGCGGCGGCGAGAGCTGCACGAGGGGCAAAATTCACCCCGACATTGATCGCAGGCCGGCCTGTAAAGGTCTCCGGCGTTGTCACATACAACTTTGTGCCGCCCGCTTCGTAGATTTTCGGCGAATGATGTTAAAATCCGCTAAGTTGAAACAACCGATTTGACGGGATCGCAGCATTGCCGCGCTTCCGACCGAAATTCTATGAAATTTTGCCCGACCTGCGACACTCGCTACGACGAAGACATTCTCCGATTTTGCATGAAAGACGGAACGCCTCTGGTTGACGAGGAAGAGCCGAAGTTCGTCGAAATGCCGAGCGACAGTCTTGAAGTGCCGGTCGAGGACGATCCATCGGAAGTAACGATAGTTCGCAAGATAAAGCCGCCGGTCGCGGGGCAGCCGATCGACGAGATCGAATTCGAACCAAAAGAAGAACCGGCACCGCGGATCGTAGTTCCAATGACACAGCCCGAAGCCCCGCGCACGAGGGTCGTTACAGCACAACAGGAACGCAAGGGAACCAATACGATATTGATCGTTTTCCTGACAATGTTCGGAACACTCGTTCTTTTGGGAATCGGTGCGGGAATTTTGTGGCTGTTTATGAACCGCGGAGGCGATGCGGCGAACGCAAATGTAAACACCAGCGCGCCGAATGCGAATACGGATGTGAACACAAATCTGGGGATCAGCAACTCATTCGATTTTGGGAATGTTCCGGTCCAGCATTCGAATAATAATTCAAACACTAACGCCAGAACTCCGACGCCAACTCCATCACCGAGTCCTTCGCCGACCTCGTCGCCTACGCCGCGCCCGACCGAGACACCGGACGAAGACGATCCGGATCCAACGCCGACGCCGATCCGTACACCACTTCCGGCGAGAACGCCTGCGCCGACGCCGAGCCCGATAATCATTCGGCCCGGTTCAACGCCTTCGCGCCCGACTGCAAACCCGACGCCGAGACGTGTGCCGACGCCGTTAAAATAGTGCGGGGTTTACTTTAACTGGATCGCTGATTCGACCGCACGACGCGGATCGATAACGCCCCAACCTTGCCGGTCAACTTCATAGTGCGGAAGCCGTTCTGCTGTTTCGATCAATATTCGCTTAACATTTTGCGGGGTGAGCCGCGGGTTTGCCTCGAGCATCTGCGCGACCAGCGATGAAACGATAGGTGCGGAAAATGAAGTGCCGTCAACATATTTATAGTGTTTTGTGATCACATTCTCACGGCGGAGTTTTAGCAGAATTATCTGCCGGATCGAATGGACCGGCCGGTCGAGAGCGGCATCGAGCTCATCGTCAATGCCCGGATTTGCTTTGATGATCGAATGGAGATCGGCATCTTCGGCATGGTCGAGCTCGTCGAGCAGATGTGCCTGCTGCGCGGTCGGTGTGTTGGGCAGGATCGGTGCCGGAACCCATATCGATGGTGCGATCACTTCGGGCTTTTGAAGGCCGTCGATGGTCGGGCCGTAAGACGAACGATACATTCCGCGCTTGGCCCGGTTAACTGAATTCTTATCATCCAGCCCGCCGACGGCGATCGCCGATGGCGCACTCGCGGGAGGCACGACCGGATGGTCCGGTAAATGGCCTGAATTCCCAACTGCGCATACCACGGTGATGCCTGCGGCGGTGCAACGCTCGACCGCTTGCGAAAGCGGATCGCTCAGATAGTGCTGTTCATCGTCGCCGCCTGCCGAAATGTTGATAACGCGAATTCCGTATTTTTCTTTTTTCGCCAAGATCCATTCGAGGCCGTCGAGAATATTTTGATCTGTGATGCGCCCGGTTCGGGCCAGTTTGACAAGAACCACGTCCGATTCCGGAGTAAGGCCGCGATAGAAACCGTTCGACAGCGAACCGTTTCCGGCCGCCACGACCGATGTCATCATTCCATGCCAGCTTGCCACGTCGGGTTGGAAAAGCGAATTAAGATCGCCGTCGGCATCGAGCAAATTTCGATAGGCGACTATGCGATTTTTTGGCGTTGTCAGATCGACGTGAGGGTAAAAGCCGGAATCGAGAAAGGCGATCGTCACGCCTTTTCCGGTAAAACGCTCATCAGCATCAAGGCGAAGCGGCGTTGAAAGCACGTGCGAACCGTCTTTCTGCATCGCGGCGTCGGCGATAATCTGCTCTTTTGCGCGTTCGAAAAGCCGAAGACAGCGGGCGCATATGGCCTGAAAATCTTGCGTATCCGGAGCGTTTGCCGAGATCAGCTTTTGCAGGCTCTCATCGAGAACTCTTAATGGAACGAATTCATCTCGTGTTTCACGCGAACAGACCGGGCACACGGTGTCGCCCGCGGCGAGGTTGGCGGTGGTCGTTCGATTTTGTTGTGCCTGGGAACCTGTTGAACTCATTTGGGCGTTTCAAGTTTTCCACAATGGGCGGGTAAAATCAACGCTGTCAGTAAACTGCGTCTATGGCAAAGATCGGACTTGCATTATCGGGCGGCGGAGCCCGCGGATTCGCTCACATCGGCGTGTTGAAAGCGCTGGTCGAAAACGATGTTCCGATAGATATGATCGCCGGGACCTCGGCCGGTTCTTTCGTTGGCGGTGCGTTCGCGGCCGGAATGTCTGTTCAAGAGATCATCGAGATAGGAAGTTCTGTCAGCTGGTTTGGCGTTTCGGGGCTATCTTACTCGCCTCGCGGGTTGCTTTCAAATGCAGCGATGGCGGGGTTTATCGAAAAGCACTTTCCTGTCACTAAGTTCGAAGAACTGTCGCTTCCATTCGCGGCTGTTGCCTGTGATCTGGAATCGGGAGACGAGGTTGTTTTTCGCGACTCGGGTGATCTGGCGACGGCGATCAGGGCGAGCTGTGCGATCCCCGGTGTTTTTGTGCCCGTTAGTGACGGCAACGGAAGATATCTGGTCGATGGCGGCGTTACATCGCCGATGCCTACCAAAGCGGTTAGAAAACTCGGAGCGGAAAAGGTTATCGCGGTCGATCTGTTGACCTGCGGAACCGGTTCAGGTGGCGTTCCATCTACGTTCATCGGAACGATGGTCCAGTCAGCAATGATGATGATCCGAACCGCATCGCGAAACCAACACTACCGCGCCGACGTAATAATCGAACCGCAGATCGCACACATCCGCCCGGACGAGATCGGCAAACGCAATGAACTGATTGACCTGGGCGAAAAGGCTGCAATTGAAAAGCTGGTCGCGATCAAAGCGATGATCGACGAGCAACACTAGGACGCTCGCCTGATGTGTTAGAATAATTCTTCCAAACACAATTATGTACGAAGAGCACATTTCCTTTGAGGACGAAGCTGTCTCTGCCGAGGGTTCGCGGCGCGACTTTTTGAAGAAGTCGGCTGCTGCGGGCATCGGCGCGGCTGCGATAAAGGCTGCCGCTGGCGTTCCGGTCATTGCGAGCGAAGCGGCGATAATAAACGGCGTTCCGGTGGAACGGCTTTCGGTAAAGCTGAACATCAACGGCACGGAACACACGCTGCCCGTCGATACGCGAACGTCCCTGCTCGATGCACTTCGGGAACAGCTTGAAATGACCGGTTCGAAGAAAGGCTGCGATCATGGCCAGTGCGGTGCGTGCACGGTAATAGTTGACGGTCGCCGACAGCTTTCTTGCCTGACGCTCGCAGCGATGTGCGATGACCGCAAGGTGACGACGATCGAAGGCCTTGCCGAGGGCGACAAGCTCCACCCGATGCAGGCTGCGTTCATCGAACGCGACGGAATGCAGTGCGGCTATTGCACGCCGGGGCAGATTTGTTCTGCCATTGCAATGCTCGATGAGGCTCGAAACGGCGACGCAAGTTATGTCACCGGAAATGTTGCCGCTGTCGCTCGTGGACAGAAGCTTTCGGCGGAAGAGATCAAGGAACGAATGAGCGGAAACATCTGCCGGTGCGGGGCTTATCCAAACATCATTGATGCCATTTCGGACGTTCAGGCGGGAGGTGCGAAATGAGGCCTTTTGCATTCAAACGAGCAGCCGATCCGGCAAACGCAGTTTCACTGGTTTCAAAGAACAAGGACGCGCGATTCATTGCCGGCGGAACGAATCTGGTCGATCTAATGAAGGAAAGTATCGATCGTCCGAACGAGCTTGTCGATATTTCGCGACTTCCGTTACGTGTCGTGCGGTCTGCCGCCACGGGTGTCACGATCGGAGCGCTAGCAAAGAATACTGAAACGGCAAATCACCCCCTAATTAAGAAAGAGTTCCCGCTGCTGACTCAGGCGATCCTTTCCGGGGCGTCCCCGCAGATACGGAACATGGCCACGAACGGCGGGAATTTGATGCAGCGGACGCGGTGCCATTATTTCTACGACCTCGGCACACCGTGCAATAAACGCCAGCCGGGTTCGGGCTGCGGCGCGATGGACGGGCTGAATCGATATTCGGCAATTTTCGGCTGGAGCACTTCGTGCGTCGCTGTAAATCCCTCGGATATGTGCGTCGCGCTTGCCGCACTCGATGCAACGGTTAATGTTCAAACGCCCGACGGGAAGACGCGAGTTATCAAATTTGCAGACTTTCATAAACTGCCGCTGAATTCGCCCGAGAAAGATAATTCCCTTGCACACGGCGAGTTGATCA
>CAZXTS010000003.1:0-43209 GCA_964643745.1 uncultured Chloracidobacterium sp. | reverse complement strand
ACACGAGCCCTTACTTACGTGCGGGCTACGGACACGTGCTCGACCACGTGCTCGAAAAATATTTCGTACCCGGCACATTTTCTTACGAGAGTTCGCAATAGCCCATAGCATTTGGCGCAGTTGATGGCAGTTGTTGAAGTTGGAATGTGAAATCGCAGCGCAGGTTTTTAGCCCAAAGCCGCCAGGGCCGCAAAACGATAGAAAAAAGCCCCGGCGGTTTCCCTGTCGAGGCTCTTTCTGATCGAAGACGTATAGGTCTGATCGGCTTATTGGCGTGATCCTAGTATCGGATGATATCTATGATCGCTCCGATAACCGCACCTAGTACCGTAAAGGTACCCTTGGAATTCTGCCCGTATTCTTGACGGCCGTAATAGCCATCCTCGTAACCGCGCCTGAATCCTTCACGGAAGTAATAGTTGTATTCCTCAAGGCTTACGTAGTAACTATTGTAGCCGTATGAAGCGTCCTGGTAACCGTAAGACTGTTGGTGGTTATAACCCCAGCCGTCGTAGCGGTCTGCCTGACCGGATCGATAACCTTCCTCATAGCCGCGGTTGACCGCGTCCTGCAGCATCTGGGCACCATATTGGCTTGTGTAGTAGTAGTTGCCGTTTCGCTGATAGTAATAATTATTGATCAGGTTGTTGTAATAGACCTGCCGCTGCAGACGAAGCTGATCCTGTCTTACGCGTTCCCAATACCGGTTCTGATATTGCAGATACCGCATTCGACGCTGCTGCTCTAGCTGACGCTGCCGCTGCTGCCGGAGCCGCTGCCAGTTGTGATACTGCATCCGGCGATTATATTCGGCAAGCCTCCGCCGCTGTAGCTGCTGCTGCTGCTGACGAGAAATATTCTCGTAGCTTCGTCGCGGCGGACCCTGTCGAACATTCTGCTGTTGCTGAACCTGGCGCTGATTTTGGATCTGCCTTTGCTGTTGTGCCTGACGGATCTGATTATCGCGTTGCTGTTGAACGGCACGCTGCTGCTGTTGCTGGACCTGACGCTGATTTTGGATCTGCCTTTGCTGTTGGGCCTGGCGGATCTGATTATCGCGCTGTTGTTGGACAGAACGCTGCTGTTCCTGAACTTGTCGCTGATTTTGGATCTGCCTTTGCTGTTGGGCCTGGCGGATCTGATTATCGCGCTGTTGTTGGACAGAACGCTGCTGTTCCTGAACTTGTCGCTGATTTTGGATCTGCCTTTGCTGTTGGGCCTGGCGGATCTGGTTATCGCGCTGTTGTTGAACGGCACGCTGTTGCTGTTGCTGAACCTGACGCTGATTTTGGATCTGCCTTTGCTGTTGAGCCTGGCGGATCTGATTATCGCGTTGCTGTTGGACGGCACGCTGTTGCTGAGCCTGACGCTGCTGTTCGGCTTGTCGTTGCTGTTGCGCCTGGCGAGCCTGATTCTGGCGTTGCTGCTCGGCATGGCGCTGCTCATTTTGCTTCGTAGTGCGTTCGGCTTGCTCACGCTTTTCCTGTTCCTGATCTTGGGCACGACCGCGATTGCGCTGCCCCGAAGCATCAGTTCCAAGACCTACCAAAAGCAGTCCGGCAACCGCACCTCCGACTATAAATTGTCTAAATCTCATCTAGTTTGATTCCCCCTTGTTCATACGTCTCTGGGACGCCGCGAAACCACTTAGCTTTTACGTTGGCAATCAACATACCAAAGCAAAAAGCAGTGAAATCGGACGTCTATTGTTTAAATTGCGTCTTAAATGAGAAGAATTCGGAGTGATATCGACGATTTCGTGCAATAGATCCTATGTAGCTTTGTGAAATTCGTATTGAATCTGAACGACCAGAACGGTGTCCTTTATCTCATGTTTGACCCCAACGGCACGCATCTGAAGTTTGGACGAATTCTGGATCGGAAGTGCAAAGCTTACATTGTCCAATTTCAAAAGCTCGATCGGATTTATTTTCTGATCGATGGAATTCTGGACCATTCGGGCGATAACGTTTCCGCCAATGCCTCCTGTTCCGTTTAGAGAGACATTTAATACTTTTGCGGTCGCCACAAGCCTTTGTTTCGATTCGTCGAATCCAAGGACGATATTCGTCTCTGCCCAACCCGAAAAATCTACGCAGCCGATAAACGGAGGATTATAGCTGCCGTTGAATGCAAGCGGAGCATTAATAACACCACCGCGAAAACGCACCGCAGTCTGAACTCCTCCGGTTTCCGGGATCAACCTGATAGATTCGCGGCAGGAACCGTCGCTCCTTTCGCGGCCGGAAACAGCCGAAAACATTGCCTTCACGAATGAAGAACCGGCGGGCTCGATCTTGTTCCTTTCGCCGCTTGCGGATGCGATCGAAAATTCCGGCACGCCGCCGGTATCGAACATTGCACGGATCGCCGTATCAAAAAAATGCTCGCTGAAAGCCACCGCGATCTCAGTGCGTTGGGCATTTGCGGTTTGGCAAACCAAGGCGAATAAGGCTAAGAGAAAAAGGACTCTGGCTGATTTCATCATTGTGCGGCCTCTTATGTTTCGTGCGGCAAGAACTGAGACGAATATACCGCGGATTTGGTTGGTTACAATCCCGCTTTAACAATGTCGTGCAGGCGAAGCATTCCAATACAGTTGCCCGCTTCGTCAACGACCGGAAGAACCGAGATCTGAGATGGACGCTCTTCCATCTGTCGCAACGCGTCGAAAGCAAGCATTTGGCTGGTAACGGTTATCGGCGATCGTGTCATCATCTGCTCAGCGGATAGATCGACCAATTTCGTCGGATCCGTCCTTTCAATGGTTCTGCGAAGATCGCCATCGGTAACGATCCCAATGAGCTTTTTATCGCCATCTATAACATTTACGGCGCCGAGCCCGCCGTCTGAGATAGCTTTTACGACTCCGAGCAGGCCGGTTGACGCATCGACATTCGGGCTCGGATGCATAAGCGTTTCAACCCGCATCGTTAGCCGCTTCCCTAACCGGCCTGCCGGATGGTTCGCCGCGAAGTCCTCGGCGGTCAGGCCTTTGGCTTCCATTACCGTCATCGCCAGAGCATCACCGATGGACAATGCGACAGTCGTCGAGGTCGTCGGAGCAAGGTTAAGCGGACACGCCTCACGGTCAACGCTGGCATCTAGGACGACGGCCGATCCGCGGGCAAGCGTTGAATCAAGATCTCCAACGATCGAAATGATCGGAACTTCGCGCGTGTGCAAAGCCGGAAGCATTGCAATTATCTCATCTGTCTCGCCGGAGTTGCTCAACGCGATGACAACGTCGCCGCGGGTCACAACACCTAGGCTGCCGTGCATTGCGTCCGACGGATGTACATATATCGCGACCGTGCCGGTGGATGTCATCGTCTGCGCTATCTTTTGCGCGATAACGCCCGATTTCCCGACGCCGAAAACGACGACCTTTCCAGTGCAGTTGACGATCAGTTCAACAGCCTTTTCAATGTCTTCGGCGACAAGTCGTTCAGCGGCCCGTTCGACCGATGACGCCTCAAGCCGAAGCAGTTCAATAACTTTGTTGTAATGGTTTGCCACTTTTCGGATTTTGCGGTTTATTTGGCTATTTATCAAGGGATGGCGAGATCGCCGCCGTGTGCCTTGATAGAAACTACCCAAATGGGTGGCTTCCGTCTGAAAAAAATGGTTTACATTCGTCAGAGCTTAGGGTAAATTGCGGTTGCTATAATACACGTCGCGCCTCTAAGCGGCTCTTATAAATAATTTTCTTCGGAGGCAAGAATATGGCTAGTTTCACTGCGTATGTGAAATACAAAGGCGGGAAAAGGGATTCGCTTGAAAAAGCGATAACTTTACTGAACACCTATCTCGGATCGTTAAAAGATAAGCAAAAAACGTTTGACAGCTTTTCGGCGATGTTGGCGGAAGACGATACAACACCGGCACTCGGCGACACCGATGTGATCGTCTATATGGTTAGGAATATCGAGAAGAGTATTATCAAGAAAAAAGGCGGAAGTGTTTCGATGGCCGAGGCAAATGACAAGGTCCTGGGAATGACCGACCTTACGAAAAAGATCTGCGAGGTCTATGCGGACAGGCTGTTTCAGGACAGCTCAAAGGAATTGGCTGGTGCGATCTATCATGAAATAGCACATATAAAGTCCAACCAAGACAATGCAATGCACACGGACAAGAACGGCTTTCTGAAAGCTGCTCCCGATTACAACGGCTCGCCAACCGATGAGAATGCAAAATTCATGGCAACGCATATAGGGAAAAAAGTTTCGATGGACGCAAGCTATTAGGCTGGCTGGTAAGTTGCCGTTTTTCGGCTGAGCAAAGGCTGTCGTTTCAGGCGGCCTTTTTCATTTGTTGGCTCATCGCACCAGAAATAAGGAGGTGCTGACCGATCTCGCCGCAATTTTTCCCACGCGCTTTCATAACGAATCTTTGTGACCGTTTGCGTATTTCACACAGACTCAGCGAATTCTGTTTGCGATATAATTGTCGATCAAGTTCATTGATCCGACCATACGTTCGAGTGGGTATGCGCATACTGTGGGATCCGCCGCCGGATATCAGACAACATCGACACGACACCTGCTGGGCAGCCGTGCTCGCGGCCTTTTTCGCGGTGACGCCGGGGCGTCCAAAAATGGATCAATTCGCGATATTTGAGGAATTCCAACACCTCTGCAATAGCGACCATGATAAAAGAATTGAGCTCGGCCGGATGAAGGCCCTATTCGCCGATCATCGATTCGGCCTCAATGTTGAAGAGGTTTCGGCGAAATATTTTGCGACGGCTCATGGCTTTCTTTTTCACAAATTAAAAGCCGGGCCGATGATCATCGGCTATTGGGAGCCGGTCATGAACAGTTGGCACGGTGTGCTGGTTTACGGTATGGAAGTCGACGTTTTACATTATTTGAACCCGGACTCTGAATCCGGCGGCCTTTTGACCAATGATATCGAATATTTCTGTAGCAAAGGGAACGTCCTCGTCGCCTCTCGTAAATGGTAGGGCCTATTTTGTATCTGTTAATTTCCGATCCTAAGCAAATTTGAGAACCAGGCCGGATATATCGCTGAACGTCATCCGACCCGGTTCTTATTTGCTGTTACTCGACATTCACAAAGTCAGTTCCCGTTCTGCCGAAGGTTTCGGGATGATACATCTCCTCTGCCTTGGCGGGCGGAACTACGAATTGACCCGGCGTAGTCGCTCTTGCGACATACGTGTAGTTGTAAACGCCTTCCCATAGGAGCGATGCGAATGCTTCGGCACGCTCGTCGCGGAAGTTCTGGTGCTCGAACCAATATTGCCGCCACCAGTAATAGTTCCTGCCGATCGAACGGCCGCCGACCTCGACAACGCTGGTGTTACCACCGGCATCTGCCGGGATCGCTTCGGTCGTTGCCAACGCAGGATTTAGTATTTCCAAACCGGCCGGCAGGTTATCCACCAACGCGACGTGATACCTACGAGCCTGTGCGACCATCGTCAACCGAACGCGAACCCGTGCACCGGACTTGAATGTCCAGCTTCCATCCGCATTCTGTTTGACGTCATCGGCATCATCAACTGCCTCGTATTTTCGGAGAACGGTAAAACCATAATCCGCCGGTTCGAGCTTCAGGTTCTTCGGCGCATACTGCATTCCGATGCGGTAATAGAGCCGTCCCGGGCCTTGTTTGTCGATGATCAGGTTCGACGTTCCGCCCTGATCGACGAGATAAGACATCGGGATCATCAGCTCATTCGAATCGATCGAGCGTCCTTTGAATGCCTGCTCGCCAGCATAGGTATTTCCGAGCCAAACCTTGGCGACGAAGTCAGGCGTGACCTTTTCGAATGTGTTGAAATATCGGTCCATCGCAAGCAGGATGAACACATTCTCCTGAGTCGTGCCCCAATGGCCTTTCTTACGATGTGCAAGCAGCCCGCGAACAAGTTTCGGGATCAAGTCTTCGGATGCCGCAGAAGCCGCACTCTTGCCGAGTGTCTTGATCAATGCGTCAAGAAGCACGCCGTCAGCTCGTCGGTTCGAATGCATTATCAGCCAGCCGCCGTCGGCATAATTCGTTACGAAATTGGCATGTGCGGCGGTTTCGGTCGTCCGGTTCATCAGGAATCGAACGATCTGCTCAACTTCGGCAGCCGAACCCGGATCGTCGGCAAGCACCGAAAGCACCCAGCCGAGAGCTTCGAAATTGAGCTTTTCGATCGTAGCTTCGGCAAGCAGTTTCTTGGCCTTGCCAGCATCGCGATCGCCGATCAGGTTGCGAACATAGAGGGCGTAAGCCGAGATCGTCCACCGAACCTGTGGCGAATTTATGTACCACTGATCCTTGAGCTTGTTCTCGATGTCTTTCAAGAACGGCTTCGTGCGGTTCAGCATTTCGTCCGGCACCTTGTAGCCCTTCGCCTTTGCAAGCCCAAGAGCATGTGCGACGTGGATCGTCAGGAACGGATATTCATAACGCTCGCGGTCGCGCTTCCACAGGCCAAAGCTTCCGTCGCTTCGCTGCCGCGATTGCAGCACCTGAATATCACGACTGAACTGGGCCTCGATCTCAGCCGGCGTTGGCATATCTTTCGCCTTGAAGGCAGATAGCACATCTCGCAGAGCCGCGGTCGAGATCATTCGCGACGAGATCTGTTCCGAACAGCCGTAAGGGTATCTGGCTAGATAAATGTACGCATCCGTCAGTTCCTGAAGCTGCGTCGAACTGGTCGTTACCTCAAGCCCGCCGAATTCTTTCCAGACATCGCCCGGCGTCTGAACCGGCTGGAAGATCGCTCCATTCGCATCCATCGAACCGTATGTAGCAAATGCTTCGGTAGTCGCAGGTGTCCAGACCGGCAGAGATATCTCAGCGGCATCGTTATGCTTGCCCGAGCTGACCGCAAATTGGAATCTAGCCGTTCCGGCCTTCACGGTCGAGACCGGGAACCGAACTTCTTCGCGCGAATTCGCCTTGACCAAAACCCGTTTTCCGCTACCGCCGGTCAATTCGGCATTCGACGCACGAATTCCAACATCGACCGCCATATCCTGATCGGTCTGATTTTGAATGACCACAGGCAATTCGACCTTGTCGCCAAAGTTCATAAACCTCGGCGCGGATGGCCGGACCATCAAGGGTTTCTTCGCGGTAATGTTCGATTCGGTCTTGCCAAAGCGTTTGCCCTGGTCAACCGAAACCGCGGTGATGCGATAACGCGTAAGATTGTCCGGCAGTTTTACATCGACCGTTGCCCGGCCGTTCGAATCGGTTCGAACCGATGGCGACCATACGGCTAGTGCGTCAAAGTTTTGTCGAAGTTCGATCGGCGTATCGGCCGCTCGCTCATCATCTTCGGCGGTCATTTCGGCTACCATATCCATCCTATCCCTTGCCGCTTCGCCGCGGGCCGACGGTGCCATTGCCATCTGCTTTGAAACCACCGATCTACCGGCCCCGACACCATCTGCAAGCGCGGCAGGTGGTGGTGATGCCGGCGGATTTTTCACATCTTCTGGATTTCCAAGCAAGAGGTCTTTCCGCAAACGATAATCCGTTGTGCCAGTCGAACGAGCCGTATAAAAGATCGCGGCCGGATCGGCGATGCTGTACCTGGAAAGTGCCAAAACGCTCTCGTCAACGACAACGATCGCCACTTCGCTGTTCGCGACCGGTTCGCCGCGGTGGTCTTTGACCCGAACTGCGACCTTGGTCTCGCCGCCCGGTGCAAGCGTTGCGTCCTGCGGATCGGCGGAAACTGTCAGCTTTCGGGATTCCGTTGTCACCGAAAGATTTAGGTTGCCGCTGGCAAAAGCAGGCCTGCCGGCAAGTTTCGGATCGACCTCGCCTTTATCATTTTGTCTCGGAGCCGAGCCGACCAGATCGACCTGAGCATAAATATTCGGCAAGTATTTTTCGTCGATCGGCACTTTCAACGTAACGGACGAATCTTTCATCGTGAACCGTTCGGTCTTTACGATGCCGTCGCGCCGCAGCGTCAAAACGCCTTCGGCTGGTGTGAACGGTGCAATAACCAATAGTTCGGCGATCTCGCCTGGTGCGTATTCCTTTTTGCTCGGAATGATCTGAACATCCTCCTGCTCGATGGTGCGCTTCGGCGGAGTCTTCCCGCCCGGAACCCAGATAGTGAATTCGCTTTCGTTAAACCGCTCGCGATCGTCCATAACGGTCGCCGTTATCGTGTAGCGTCCGCCATCCTTCGCGACAAAGCTGCACTTTACCGCCGTCGCGGCAGACTTGATCGAACACGTCTGTTCATCGACGGTTATTTCTTTCCACGCACCGGCATCGAACCGCCAGTCTTTAAGCAATGCTTTTATCTCGATATCGCGCCCAGCGATGAGATTTCCATCAAGATCGGAAACGATCGATTCGACGTGAATATTCTCGCCTTTCTGAACAAAGGTTCGCGGCGTTTTGATCCCTACATAAAGATCGGACGGATGCACGAGCATCGATGTCGAACCGGCAAAGGTCTGACGGTTTACGTCCTGAACCGAAGCCGATGCTGAGATCGTATAAGGACGCGGCGGCTTTACAGATTCAAAGTCGATCTTTAAATTGTGGCGTCCGCTTGCGTCGGTTATACCCTGGAACGATTGAGACGAACTCGGTCCTGAAGGACCGCGGCCATAATAGTCGTAAACCCTCCACCACGGCGTCCATGTTCCGAATGTGAAGTCACCGCGGTTCGGCGGAGTGTAGCTGGTCGGTGTTGCGGTTACGGTCCAATTCGTCGCTGCATTCGCCAGCCCGCCGCCTGCATAATATTTCGCCTCGACCGATAGATCGGCCTTGCCGCCGACGAAATGCGGAGCTTCGCTGTCAACCTTCGCCGTTACTTCGAACTCCGGTCGGCGGAATTCTTGGATCTGATATTGATGGTTGTAAGATGCACCACTGAGCAACGAACTGGTCGTGATCGTCACATTCGCATAACCGAGATTCACGTTGTCCGGCAGCTTGAATTTGAAGTCGAACGCACCGAAAGCATTCAATTCACCGCTGCCTTTTGCGATCTCGTTATTTCGCGGATCGCGTGCCGTCCAAGTAAATCCGCGTGCCGAATCGCCCAGTCCCTGTATGTCGCCAAGCTTTCCGGCTGTCTGAACACGAATATAACCTTTCACCGCGACCTCTTCCTTCGGCTTATACATCTTGCGGTCGTCAAAGACGAACCAGCGAAGCGTATCGTACGACCGTTTCTTGTACCAAGATCCCGAATCCTGCCAGTAGTAATCCGTGTTCTCAGGCAAAAATGCGACATCGCGGCCGCGTTTTGCGATGAGAAGATTCATTCCTTTTTCAGACGAACGTTCCGAAAGCGACAGGCGAAGAATGCCATTCGCACCGGTTTGATTCGTCTGTGCAGGTTCGACCTCTTCGACGCTCAATTCCGAACCGTCCGCGTCGAGCGCCTGATCGCTCGGCCCGCCGCTGCCTATGCTCCAGAACCAATCGAAGATCGAACCGAGAACCCCGCGGTCTTCTACAGGCTGATTTTCGGCGATCGAACCGGCCGGAACACCGTCGTTCGGATAGATCGAAAGCTCAACACCATTTAGCGGCTTGCCAGTCGCAAGCTCTGTAGCAAATCCAACAAGCTCCGTATTATCGACAAAAGCATCGAGCCCGATCTTCGTCGCTTGAATCCAGGTAACGACGCGGGTCCGGTCGTATTTGTCTTTTCGTACGGTCGGTTCAATATCGAGTACGACGTTGCCGAAACCGCCGTTCAAAGCTGTCGCAAGATCGATCCGGGTTTCAACTACTTCGTCCGCAACATTCTTGATAGGGAATACCTTGTCGGAGATCAGTTGCCCGGGCATTACCGGCCGTTTTCCGTCGTCGTAATTTATATATCGGACATATTGCTGATATGCGCTCCAGTCCTGCGGCCTGACACGATACACCTTCACGCGGGCATTCGCCTGATTCGTCGAATAAATGGAAAACGCAGGTTTCGCGGTCGGGTCAAGCACGGACATAAATCCGCCCTGGGCATACATCATCGATTCGGCAGAGCCGGTCTTGATCGTCGCGGTTGCGGCCTGGCCCATCGTCTGGCCATAAATATCCTGCAGCTTTCCATCGATGGTGATCTTGTAAGTTGTGCGGCCTTTCTTTACGCCTTGAACATATAGGTAATTTCCCGACGGATAAACGTTCGCACCTTCGATAGCCGGTTCGATCTTCACCATTTCTTTGGTGAATTTCGACGCATCGATCGAATTAGAAAACTGGATCATCCATTGTTCGAAAGGCGAACAATTCTGATTCTGCCGCCAACCGCACATTGCCATGACGAACTTCATCGGGCCGAACGTCTGGAATGAAAAGGACTGAGCAGCGGCCGTAGTCAACGGACCTTCGGCTGAAGGAGTTCCCTTGTCGATCGTTACGGTAATGCCGCTCGCTCCCGGCAAAGCGTTTTCGGTCAAGCCATCGGAATTAAGCGCACGAAACGCGAGCCAACGTCCGGGCTGTGATTCTTTCGCGTAATATGCGATCGAGCCGTCGCGGTCGATCTCTTCCTGCGTCGCGAGCCGGATCGGCAGTTTCTTGCCGCCGCCCATAACTGCGATCTTTGCCAGCACCGCTTCGGGGTTTATCGCCTGATCGAAACCGACGAACATCAAGGCATCCCGCCTCGTCGTCTGGCCGCTACTCGGGATCATGCGGATAGCTTTTGGCGGCGGTGTCGTAAACGTAAATGTATGGTCTTTTTGAAGCGTTGGCCCGACCGCTGACTTGGTTCCGGCAGGTACGCGAACCGTAAATCTCGTCGCCATCGGAAAACGCTTTTCGGTATCGAACATCAAAGTTCGCGTTCCAAGCCATCGCCATCTTCCTTCGACCTGCGGCGAGATCTCTACCGGTGCATATTTTGCCGCTTCCTCCTGCGAGGTTACGGCGACCATCGGGTGCGAAAATGTGATATTCAGGTCGGGAGCAAGCGATACCTCGCCTTCGGGCGAAAAGCGGATCACCTCTAATGCGGTCTTCGCATCGCCGGTTTGCGGCGGGCCTTGTTGGTCGGCCGCCGGAAACTTTATAGGGATCTTTTCGCCTGTCTTAGGCGCCGGCAATGTGCCGATACGCTTTGCAAACTCGGCCTGATCGTCAGGATCGGACTTTATGCCGGGCAGTCTGCCAAGCAATTTACCCGATTCGCTTTCGGACAAAGGATCGGTAGCCGCAGCGGGCTGCTTTTCACGCGTTTCGGCGCCTTCAACGCCCTCGCTAAGCCGAAATGTAAATCCGGACGGTACATTTTGCATCGTTGTATTCACCGTTCTTCCAATTATTTGTGCATCCGCCCGCAGTGCGAAAGGTGCAAACATCGACCAAAAAATTGAGGCCGCGATAATTCCCGATAAAAGTGTTCTCATTTGTTGGAAACCTGCCATTAAGTTCGTTTCGTTTTCAATTAAGCGTTCCGTTTTTAGTTAAGACGGAAAATCTTCTTTTATTCGTCCGCCCTCGCGCAAAGCTCCTAAATGAAGCCGGAGCGAAGCTTATTCATTATCGGAACGAAACGAAACCCAGCTTCTTGCACACTATACTCTAATTCGCCGGGCAGGTATTAGGGCCTAGTATCCATTTTTTTGCTGCTTCAAGAGAAGTTCGTGATTTCTTTCTCTTAGTTCCGTTTGCAAACATTGATTCGCATTACTAAATTATGATTTCCTGCTATACTTATGGGGAAAATGCAACTTACGGCCGTTAGCCGTCGTAGAGAAAAATGGCTGAAAAGCGGTGTTTACCTGAGATCTGAGGAGCTGAAGAATAAAGATGGGTTTGTGGGCACGAATAACTAGAGTATTCCGGGCAAGTACCGGAGCGGCATTGGACAGGATGGAAAATCCTGAGCTTGTCCTTCAGCAGACAATTCGCGATATGCGCGACCGTGTGCCGGAATTGAATAATTCCGTTGCACAGGTGATGGCTACCGAGCGCTTGCTGAAAAAGAACCATGAGAATCTGGAGCGGCAGGTAGTCGAACTCGATTCAAAGATCAAGGCTTCGGTAAAAATGGGCCGCGATGACATTGCGACCGCCTATATCGGCCAGCTTCAGCAGGCACAGCTCGACTGCGAACGAACTAATGCACAGCTCGATCACGCCGAACTTGCTTCGAAACAGGCATTGAAAGCACGCGACAATTACGTGCTGAATATGAAGAAGCGTTCCGCCGAAGCAATGCAGCTTATCTCTGCGGCAAAGCAGGCTAAATTGCAGGAACAGCTTGCCCAGACGATGGAAGCCTTCAATATCGGCGACGATGCTTCGACGTTCAACGAAATGCGCGAGAAGATCGATCGTCGCGTAGCCGCTGCCGAAGCAAAGCTACAGCTTGGCACGGCATCCGTTGACAATCAGATGGCGGACATCGAACGCGAAGCGATGGACATTCAACTGCAGGACAAACTGCTCGAATATAAGTCGCAGATGGGCTTGCTTGGTGCAGGCTCCGGCACCGGCGCAGACCGTCAGATCGGGACAGGCACTGAAGCCGCTTCGGACGAAGACGTTCTCGAACAGGTGATCGAAACCGAAGTTAACGAAGCGAAACAGTAAAAATTCGAACGCAGCCCGCATTCCCGGCATCTACGTTTATATGGCAGATCTGGCGAAGTACCAGCAGAACCTGGCAAAATTTAATACGAGCTACGCCAAAGAGGCGATCAAGGAACCGGTAAATTTCTGGGGCCTTGCGGGTTTTGCTGTGGCCGCGGCCTATACGGGAAGCATTATTCCGTTGCTGATCGCGTTGATCGCCGAAATGGCTTATATCCTGATCGTTCCGAATCTGCCGCAATACAGACGGCTGGTGCAAACCCGCGAAAAGGAACGCCTTTTTCTTGCAAATAAGACCGCCCGCGAAAAGCTGATCAAGACCTTTACGCCGCGTGAGCGCGAGGCTGTCGAATATCTCCGATGGCTGAAAGAAAAGATCCAGGACAATTATAAGAAGTTTACGGGTGCTGCTCAGCTTCCGACAAATTTGCGTACACTCGACCAGCGTTGGGAAGATTTCGTCGATCTGCTGGACGTTTACCGCCGCCGGAAACAACATCTCAAATCGATCAACCGGCAGGCCGTTCACAACCAGCTTTCGCAGGCTTATCGGGCCGCGGAAAGTGCGACCGACGAAAAGACAAAACGCATTCAGCAGACGAATGTTGAGATATTAAAACGCCGGGTCGCTTCGTTCGATGAGATCGAACAGAGCGTAAAGCTCGTCGAGGGCCAGCTTCAATCGATCGAGAATTTCTTCAGCTATCTGAATGACGAGATCGTGACGATGTCCACGCCTGAGAAATTCTCTCTGCTCGATTTCGAACAGCTTTCCGATTCCATCGCGATGACGAAACAGATGCTCGACGCCACCGCCGACGACATCGGCCTGCTTGATAACTACAACCGCGAAATGGGCAATTACGAGCTACTCCCCGAAGGAAATCGCTAGTTTTAGAACCCCTTGCGAATCTCTGCTTCTTGTGAGGGTGTAAGCTGCCCTTCCCACATTTGAATCACATTCTTATCCTCGTTGATCAAGACTATGGTTGGAGTTCCCCTAATCCCCATCTCGCCGAAATCTGTCTCTGAAAGACTTTCAATGTGTAAATGGCTCCTTGAAAGAAAATCCTCAACGAACAGCTTGTCCTCACGAAAAACCGCGACGAGATTGACTTTCTGATTCTCAGAGTTTTTTCGAGCTAGCTCTTCGTAAAATGGAACGCTGGCATCGCAGTACTTGCATGCAGTGCTCAGACCAATCAATAGCGTATTTTTGGAACTGTCAAAAGAAGGAATGCGATTTATCCTTTTGGCAGTGGTCCCATCACGAAACACCGTTGAAATTCCCGAATTCCTGCTTCGATTTTCGGTAAGTGAGTTCGCTCCAAAGTAACAGAATCCGAACGCCAAAACTGCCGCCGTGCAACTCGCCAACCAGTTGATCGTCTTTTCAACACTCATCTCGCCAAATCTCAGAGGGAAGACTTGAATATCTCGATCTTGGCCGATAAAGCCGGAAAATCCAATGGTGATACGCGTGTATCTAACACACCCTCCACAGGTCCGCAATCTACCTTTAGCACTAGGTCCTTAAAGAATAGGAAGTTGTTTTTAATCGGCCTGAAATACTGGTAATCAGTTCCGACTAGGCGGTGGTTTCTGTCGTAAACATTGATCACTTGCCTTAGTTCATTATCTCGCTCACTCGTGAATACCAAAACCTTCCCGTTTGGGGCAACTCGGACATCCCATATGGCAGGATAGAACTGCATCGCTCCGGGCTTAAGAATGTGGGGAAAATCCAATCCGAGACTTTTTATTTCGGAATCACGGGGATGGATGGGAAGGGAACGGGAACTCTCCGCAAGCGAACCGACCAGGGTGTTCTGTCTGATTGAGTAAATGTCTATGCGATACTCATGAATATCAGCGATATACAAAAAATCTTGACTGATGGTCCAGGCGAACAATCCCGGTCCGAAGCCGGGAAGAGTAAAAGGTGAAGATTCAAGTTGAAAAATCCTCTCGCCATGACCCCCTTGGACCTCCATCCTGTATAGCTTCTGATGTCGGTTGAGAGTATCATACGTCTGTACAAAGATGTTCTTTTCATCCGAGTCAATCTCTATCTTGACGCATGTTTCACCTTCCCTTATCAAATCCCGCAAATCAATCAACTGCTGGTTTTCAAGCTCTGGATTCAGAACTAGGACACGACGGGAATTCAAAAAAAGATATGATCTTCCCGACGGTCCAACAGCAAACCCACCATTAAATTCCTGGTTAAGACGAGATTTATGCAGAACGTTTCCTTTTTTGTCGATCTTAAGAATGTGCTCTTGATAAATAGCAAAAAGGTTCTCATCGGCATCCAATGCGAAGTCATTTATCTGTTTATAGGACGGAGATTGAAACTTAGCTCCGGACCCCTGTTCCAAGATCTTCTCCGGAAGCTCGATTTTCCTTACCAGATTACGTTCCTCGAAAATGGGATAAGGCCTTTTTCGCGGAAGCGAAGGTAATCTCTCGGGATCGCTCACGGGAAGGCCCAAAAGAAGCTTGATATCGACTTCTTTTGAACTCGTTAGAATCCCATCAAAAACTGCCTCAACAGTTCCTTGCGGAGAGATAACGAGAAGCACCGGCAATTGTTGAATTGAAATGGATTTAGGGTCAATTCCCGCTTCGAATCCCACTCTCCAATCATTCTGTTTTAGAAATTGATCCGCTGCAAACTTGTCATCTTTGAAAAAAAACACGAAACGAGTAAATCGAGTTATTGGCATCCTCCGTCAGATGCTTATAAAAAGCCACGTTCATCGATATGTCAGGATCATGAGATTCAAGAGCAATGACCAATAGTCTTTTGTCCTGCGTTCTGTCGGTACCAATTAGTTTCCTTACGTCCTGTCCGACCTGCAGTGATTCTACGTCGGTGCTTCCAGCGCAACTATGTAGCATGATCGTCAACGTAACAATCCCTACAACAATCAACGTAAGATTTATGACAACATCTACTCTCGAAGAAGCCTGCTTCATTGGTTTATCGGCGGTTGAGCGCGTGGACTAAGTGCGAGCGAACAAATGCTCAGAACGGCTTTATTGCGGAGAAATCCGTCCTCAATTAACTCAGCATAACTCAGTGATTCACCCCAATTTATCAATGCCACAGATTCAAAGGCGGATTCTATGCTAGATGCGGCAAATGTGTATTGAATTCCTCCGTCGGCGACCTTTTGGGTAAATAGTTTGATTGAACCGCCTTGATAAGCTATCGGGTAAACGGACGTTTCTGCTGAAATCTGGCGATTTCTTGTGTTCTGCACCCTGAGACTCGTTACAACCTCGGATAACGTCTGTGCCGGCACCTTCTTCTCTAAACTCGTTCGGAGTAGCAATAAACCGACTAGCATTTGTGGCTTCGCCCGATTTTCGAGGCGACTTGAGACAATCTGATCGGCTTCAAACAAATACTCAGTAGCCTTATCTCGTCGCTCCTTCTTGATCAGGGCCCTTACAATCTCGAACAATGCGACCACCTTAACATTCTGGTCCGAAATTTTTCGAAGTCTCTCGTCAAAGTTCGAGGAAATCGGGTTTCTAGTCGCAGAGTCAACCAACACTGAGTAATTAAGATAATCGGTGAGAACTTGATTGGTTCGAATATCCTTAACCTCGAAGATAAGCTTCTCAGCACTCGGGAACTCCTTCCTCCCGATCGCTCGGAGAATTTCGTTCTCCAGAATGCGCATCCGCGTAAATGAGTCCGTCTTTTCATCAACGCTTTCGTTCGCTAAGTCTGCAACTGCATCACCAAAATGATTTATAACAACTGACATAGCCATGAACTTTAGGTGTTCAATATTCTGCGCGGTTAGCCCCAAAGTAGTCGCCAAGGCACGATACTCGACGTTGATCTCCTTTATTGAACCAGTAAATCGTTGCAGATGATCGCTATGCAATTCGCTATATGCGGAAAGCTTAGAAGCGATAAAAAGAGCTTGCGCCGCAGAAAAGCCATTATTGATCCCGAGCATCCTTCGCCTGGTCGCCTGAACGCTTCCAGATACGTAGGCTTTCATTTCATCTACCTTTGGTGATTGATCTCGAAAAATTGCCCTCTCGTTAACAATAACCCCGCCGACAGGAAATTGAAGGCGATCAAGGCCGGGAACATCCGATACCTCAGACACTGGAAAGGCCAAATAGGTTTCTTTGAACACGTAAGACTGTAGGACTAATTCATCGCGAACGGAATAAACAAAACCAGTTGAGAGAATTGAAACAATTTTTCCAAATAGGGAACCGTGTAATACTGCGGAGACCTGTTTCACGCGGCTGAGGTAACTAATCGTCCGATGCGGCAGCGTACGCGGCAAAACAGACTCTGCTACCCGAATGGACCGCGAAAGGTCGACTTCTAGAAGGCTTTCCGCGAGTTCCATTTTCTCGTCATCATTCATCTTCGAAAGAAGTCCTTCTTCCGCGTCTAGAAAATCCTCAAGCTGCCGCTGAGCTTCCAACTTCTCCTTCTTTGCCATCTCCCGAATTGCGTGATAGATCGAGCGCCGTAGATAGGGTCGGATACTAGGTTTCTCAACAAAGTTCTCCACATGAAATCCAATCAAATATCTGATCATGTTCCGCAGCTGCTGCTTCGCTATACCGGGACGATAGTCCCAAAGAACCTGAATCGAAGCACAAACAACTTTCACGCGCGCCGGAACCTCTTGATAATGAGATTCATCTACAGAAATTTGAAAATCTCCAGCAATTTTTTCTAAAGATGAAATTGCAGTGAGTTGTTGTTCGGTAAAAGGCTGGTGAGGATTTGTAGCAGCTGTTTTCGCAGAAACCGTCTGCGCGTGAGATTGCGACAGCACTGAAAGAAGGCACCCAAGCAACAATGCTAACAAAAGATTGAATACTGGTTTCATTGTTCCCAAAGTGGTCATCAATACTTCGAGGAGAGTGCGGAGTTGGAAGCAAACTCCCCTGTCCCAAGATTAATCGAGCTCGGGCTCACAAGACCTCGTAACGGATCTGCAAGTCCCTCCTGAGCAGTTGTGACTAATTGACCGAACACTGCTTTCCACAATTGTCTCCAGTGCAGTCGCAGATGTTTAGTCCGCCGGGACGGGTTACACAAGCATCGCTTGCGAGTACCGTTCCCTGCTGAACCAACCCAAAATTTATACTATAGCAAATGCATAGAGCAATCAGCGATATTTTGACCACTCTCAGCCCGTTCTTCATAGTTGTAATCTCCTTTTCTTTGTTAGAATTTTAGAGGCAATGATTGTAAGTCAAAAGAAAGTCAATAGGTTTAATGCCGATGCTCGACACCTACAACCGCGAAATGGGCAATTACGAACTGCTGCCGAGTTCCAACCAGAGCTAAACGTTTCCAAACTGTAAATTCCGCCTGCAATTCTTGCCTCGCAACCCTTCATCTACTAAAATCTAGGGTTTCGATCTTGGGCATTTTTATTTCTATATTAACTAACTATCGCAAAGGAATTTTATGAAACGAGTAGGAATTTTGGTGGGGCGTGAGCAGACGTTTCCCGAATCAATAATCAAAAGCATCAATGAAAAAGGCGGCGGAAAGGTCGTCGCGGAAATGGTTACGGTCGGCGGCATCCGGCTCGATGAACCGAAGAAATACGATGTGATCATCGACCGCATTTCGCACGAGATCCCATATTACCGTGCAATGCTCAAGCGAATGGCCCTTGAGGGCACGTTCGTTATCAACAATCCGTTCTGGTGGTCGGCGGACGACAAGTTCTTCAATTTCTCGCTGGCCGCGAAGATCGGCGTCGCGATCCCGAAGACCGTCCTGTTGCCGCAGCACGATTACATCAAGGACATCACGGCCGAATCGCTTCGCAACCTGGAATTCCCGATCGATTGGGAAGGAATCATCGAACACGTCGGCTTCCCGGCTTTCCTAAAACCGTTTGACGGCGGCGGCTGGAAGAACGTTTCGAAGATCCATTCGCTGGAAGAATTGTGGTCGGAATACAACCAGTCCGGCACGCTCTGCATGACCTTGCAGGAAGGCATCGAATACGACCAGTTCGTCCGTTGTTACTGCGTCGGGCAGGAAAAGGTCCTGATCATGCCGTACGACCCTTCGAAGCCGTATCTTAGCGGAATGCAGTATGTGAACGTCGAAAATTACCTGACGCCCGAACTCCACAAACGCGTCGAACAGGACGTTATCACCATTTGTAAAGCGCTCGGCTATGACTTGAACACCGTCGAATTCGCGATCAAGGACGGCATCCCGTATGCCATCGATTTTATGAACCCAGCACCCGATGCCGAGATCGCTTCGGTGGGCGAATACAACCACAATTGGATCGTCGAAAACATGACCGAGTTCATCCTGAAAAAGCTCGAAGGCGAGATCGAAACACCGGAATATCGCTGGACCGCTATGCTCAATCCGCCCGTAAAGACCGCGGCAAAGGTCACCTCAAAGACCGCCAAACCCGCGACTATGAAGGCAAAAGCGCCCGCAAAACCAAGAGCCAAAAAAGCCCAAACCAAAAAAACCGGCGAATAACCGTTTTGAGTCCCGCCTTCAGGCGGCCAGATCAAATTGAAAGCGTGGTCGATCCCGGCCACGCTTTCCGAGGACTTCTTGGGCTTTGCCCCGCCGCAGTACATTGAGGCAGAGCCGCTGGACCGCTCAGTGTCTTTCCAACTGCGCCATTTATTCCATTTGCCCCAAGTGCCATCAACTGCGCCAAGTGCTATTGGCTGTAGCGAATTCTCGTAAGAAAATGTATCGGGCCTAGGACGATTTCGGATTTGGGATTTGGGATTGCGGATGGGTAAACGCGTAAGTTTATAAGAACATCCGCGCAGATCCGTCTGATCTGCTCGATCCGCGGTTGAGAGCTCCTGGCCACCGAACTGGCCGCCCGTTCACACAGCTGGTTCTGACACGATCGCCAAAAACGCCGATTCTTGTTCGGGTGTGTTCCGTTCGGGCGAGTTCGGAACGGAACAAAAATGGGCAAATTCGCCCGATCTTAGTAGATCACGACTGTTCGTCGAGCAGTTTGTCGCGGATCTCCTGAACGTAAGCAATATCGTCCGGCACGATGTCGGCGAGCGTCACCACAAGCTCACCTTTGCGGGCATATTTGATGGCATGCTGGATCGAATCGCGGCTTTCCGGGATCACGCGGACCTGCGGTTCTTTCCCGGTTCGGGCGACGCCTTCCTGAATGAGGTTCGCGATCTCTGCCGAGTCGCGGCCGCGAAGGTAATGTCCGGCACGTATCACGATGCGGTCAAACGCATTGCCGGCGATCTCGCCCATTTCGCGAATATCGTCGTCGCGGCGGTCGCCCGGAACGTTAATAACGACCGTGCGATATTTGTTAGGCAGCTTGGAGATGAAATTCACAAGGCCATTAAAGCCGGCCGGGTTATGAGCGTAATCCATCAGCACTGTGCAGGTTCCGACCTCGATGAAGTTCAAACGGCCCGGCGTCTGCGCGGTTCCGGCATTGAACGTGGTCAGACCGACGCGAATGTCTTCGATGGAAATGCCGTGAACGAAACAGGCGAGCGTGGCGGCGAGCACGTTTTGCACCATAAATTCGGCACGTCCGCCGTAGGTCAAAGGAATGTTCGTCGCCTTTTCAACGCGGACCTTCCATTTGCCTTTAAGAATAGTCACGTAGCCGTTCTCATAAACGCACGAGATGCGGCCGCGTTCGGCACGGCGGCGGATGTTCTCGTTGTTTTCGTCCATCGAAAAACAAACGACGCGGCCATCGACCAGCTCCTTCATCTTGTAAACAAGCGGGTCTTCTGCGTTGAGCACCGCAAAACCGCCCTTGCCGACAGCTCGGGGAATAACGGATTTTACACGAGCCAGATCTTCGAGCGTGTTCACGTCCTTCATTCCCAAATGGTCAGAGGCAACGTTGAGTACTACGCCGATGTCTGCATGATCGAAACCAAGCCCGGAACGAATAATACCGCCTCGGGCGGTTTCAAGTACGGCAACATCGACCGTTGGATCTTTGAGAACTAATTGTGCTGAAACGGGCCCGGTATTGTCACCACGGAGAATTTGTTGATTCTGGATATAGGTGCCGTCAGTTGTTGTAAACCCGACCGTGCGGCCCGTGCCTTTCAGGATATGTGCGATAAGGCGAGTCGTGGTAGTTTTGCCGTTCGTTCCGGTGATCGCAAAGATGGGAATGCGCGATTGCGTGCCAGGCGGGTAGAGCATGTCAATGACATGTTCCGCGACGTTTCTGCCGATGCCTTCGCTCGGCGCAAGGTGCATACGGAAACCGGGAGCGGCGTTTACCTCGATAATACCGCCGCCATTTTCGTGGAGAGGTTCGCTAACGTTCGGCGCGATGATATCGACGCCCGCAACATCGAGCCCGATGATCCGCGCGATACGTTCGAAGAGAAAAACATTCTCCGGGTGAACCTCGTCGGTAACATCGATCGCAGTACCGCCGGTGGAAATGTTGGCGGTGGTCTTCAAGAAGAGCCGCTCGTCTTTCGGAAGCACGCTCGTGGGTTCGTAACCGGCCTTGCGTATGCAGCGGAGCGTCTGATTATCGATATCTATCTCGGTCAGCACATTTTCGTGGCCGTAGCCGCGACGCGAATCGGAGTTAGTGATCGCGATAAGCTCTTCGATCGTGTTTTTGCCGTTGCCGACTACGTTGGCAGGCACACGCTCGGCGACCGCGATCAGCCGGTTATTTACAACGAGTGCACGAAAATCGGAACCGATGAGCTGCTTTTCGACAATTACCCAACGCGAATATTCCTTGGCCTTTTCCCAGGCGATCTTTGCATCTTCGAGAGTTTTTATGCCGACGGTCGCACCTTTTCCGTGGTTGCCGTCGAGCGGTTTTATCACGACCGGAAACCCGACGCGTTCGAGCGTGTCTTCGAGTTCCTCTTCATCGCGGATCCGATATCCCTTTGGCACCGGCACGCCCATATCGCCAAGCAGCGTTTTCGTCGCATGCTTATTACCGGCGATATCGACAGCGATCATGTTAGTGTTCGCGGTGGTCGTTGCCTGGATGCGTTTCTGGTGAACGCCGTAGCCGAGCTGTACAAGCGACTGATCGTTCAAGCGAATGTAAGGAATATCGCGGCTTTCAGCCTCTTCGACGAGCGATCCGGTCGACGGCCCGAAGCGAACGTCTTCGCGGATCTCGCGCATCTTTTGAATATCGTCGGCGACCTCGGCTTTTATGTCCTCGATCGGTCGGGCTCCGGACAGGTCAAGAAAAACACGCACTGCGGCACGGGCAGCATAGCGGCCAACCTCTTCTTCATGGTAACTAAAAACGACGTTATAGATGCCGCGCTCATCGGTTTCGCGCGTTCGGCCATAGCCCGTGTCCATTCCGGCCATCGTCTGCATCTCAAGCGCAAAATGTTCGATGATGTGCCCGGCCCAGGTACCTTCCTGCACGCGACGCAGAAATCCGCCCTCTTCGCCGTAGCTACAGCCGTGTTTTAGCAGCGTCGGCAGCACTTCGTTCATCCGGCCGTAGAAACCTTCGATCTTGTCCGAAGGCCGGTCTTCATAATCGCCGATATCAAGCCGCATGATGATCAGCTTTTTCCAATAGCCGCTCCAATAATTCGGCCCGCGAAGTGTGCGAATTTCCAAAATGTCCATATGAGTAATTTCACCGCCGAGACGCAGAGTGCTTCAAAAATTGTTTACGATTCGTTTGAGTCCATTCTTCAAGACGGGTACATGAAAATTCAACAACAATCCTACTTTCAACCCTGCAAGTTTCAGGTACGACAGCAACTGGGCCTCGTGCACCGGAATTATTCTCTCGACCGCTTTGAGCTCAATCACTACCGAACGTTCAACTACAATATCCATCTTGTAACCACAATTCAATTGCACCTCTTTATAGACGACTGGGAGCGGAACTTGCCGTTCGAAAGAAAGCCCGGCCTGGCCGAGTTCAAAACAAAGGCATTCCTCATAAGCCGACTCGAGCAATCCGGGACCAAGTACGCGATGTACAGAGATCGCACCTCCAATTATCTTCTCAGTAATACTGTCGATCCTTTCTTTTTCCGAATCGATCTCAACCATAACTCTATCTGCTTCTTTTTCTCTGCGTCTCTGCGTCTCGGCGGTGAAAACGATCGAACATCAGCCCAGATCTGGCAGCAGGAATTCCTGCGGCGGCTGGAGCGGGTGGCGGTCGATGTAGTCATAGACCAGCCCGTCGCGCAGGATGTGCATACTTACGCCGCAGACGCTGAACGATTCATGCTCGGCGACCTCTGCGATCTCGTTATAAGTGATCTTCGAGCCGTCCACGACCGTCACGCTGCCGCGGCCGAAGACCTCCATCACGCCCTTGCCGTCCAAAACGATCGCCGTGTTTTCATCGATGCCGATGCCGAGATTATATGGGTTATAGGAGACCGCCGTGATCAGCCTGCTGATGCGTCCGCGCTCGGTAAAATGCTGATCGATGATGATATTTTTCAAAAATCCGAGCCCCGGCGAGAGTTGAACAGCTCCCTTATGCGGATGGGACGTCGGCTCGCCGCGGACGATCATCGACGTGCTCATGCCTGCCGCACCGGCGCTCGTTCCGGCCAATACGATGGGCGTTTCGCGCACCATTTTGCGCAGTTTCGCCGCGAATTCGGTCCCGCCGAGCAGGGAAACGAGCCGCATCTGGTCGCCGCCGGTCATAAAAACGCCGGTCACGCCGTCGAGCAACCCATCGGCATTCGCCTGAAAGACGTCCTGCCGCGACGTTGCACGCAGCACACGCGGATTTGCGATGCCCAGATTCCGAAATGCCTGCGTATAAACGTCCGCCGCGAACTCCGGATAGTCCGACGCCACCGGCACGATCAGTACTTCCGCCTTGTCGCCGCCCGCGAGCTCCAAAAACTTCTTCAAAATACGCCGTTCGTTGTACTTATCTTCTGCGCCGCCAATCACCAGCAGATACCCACCAATGATCTCGCGGTCGTGACTTTCATTCATAATTGTTTGATAAGACTTTACGCTAAGTTATTGCAAACAGCCACGATGGTCAAGAATGCGCGCTCGAATTGGACGCGGTTTGTCTCATGCCCGGTTGATCCGGCCGAATCAACGATCCGGACTATCGCTCCCGTAGCAGGTTTGCGCATGGTCTTATTCAATGATTTCCTGCTCAAACTCTACGCGAAAAGGAAAGTTATTTGATCGAACTAGTATAAATTTTATATCGCCTAGTATAATAGGTATTCTAAATATGCTATCAGTTAGTATGCCTAATCTAACATTAATAAGTTCTAGGATATTTGCAGAATCACCTAATCTATTTGATATCCTTCCTCGTATAAGTATAGTTCTACCTAGTATATTTGTGATATGATTGCTTCAGTTATGCTTATCATCGACATCCGACACGTCCTGAAGCTGCGAGGGATCGACCAGCCCTACAAATTTCTCGTCAAAAACGGCTTTACGCCGTCCACAGCCAGCCGTTGGGCGAACAATTCCGTCGGTTACATCCGCCCGAAGCACCTCGAAACCTTGTGCGTGGCCCTAAATTGCACGCCGAACGACCTCTGCACCTGGCTGCCCGACACAAAAATGCCGCTCGCCGGCCATCACGCGCTAAATTCCCTTGTCCGCACCGAGCCGACGCCAAGCCTGACCGAACTCGCCCGCGACCTCCCGCCCGAAAAACTCGCCCAACTGATCGCGAGCTTTGAATAAATTGCTCCGAGGTTTATCTGAATTGCTCCAATGATTAGCCGAATTATCCCGAGACTCAGTTAAATTGCCCCCACCTTTAGGTGGGGGACACCGTTCCCAACCAGGATCCGGCTTTAGCCGAACTCCTTAAACTCAATTCGGCTAAAGCCGATCAATTCTTTGCTTCAAGTTCCACTAGCTAAAGCTAGTGGCAATTTAGCTTGGGCTAGTTAAAAATCTGTGAAAAATTTCCGCTTGCGTTACGATATTTCTCGTGTATTATTCTCGAACGGAATTCTATTCCGGACAGTAACTTCAATTCCCAGGAGGATTTCCCCAGATGAATGATTACGACCGACGCCGCTATGAGATGCTGGTGCGGGTAAAACAGTTTGGCATCGACAACGCAGCCGATTTTCCCGCACCTTCGGTAGGTGCGACCCAGTTCGACAATATCGCAGGACTTGTCGATAACATCGAATCAATTTCCGCCGACCAGCTCGGCGGATTTTCTGAAGCCGCGCAGCAATTCGACATCAAGGCTAGCATTCGCGAAACCTTGCGAGACCTGATGTCGGGCGTTTCGCGGACGAGCAAATCGATGGAATACGCGTTTCCGGGCATCGCCGATCTGTTCGCCTTTCAGCGCAATATGCCCGATGCCGACCTGCTCGCAAAGGCACGCTCTTTTATTCAGGACGCTGCCCCGATACAGGCCGATTTTGTCGCCTATGGAATGCCCGCGAGCTTTCTTACCGATCTTTCGGACGCCGCGAACGAATTCGACGATATCTTTAACGCGACCGCTTCCGCCACAGCCGACCACGTTCAGGCAACCGCTTCGCTCTCCGATCTCGTGCGTCAAGGCATGGTCGGCGTACGCATTCTCGACGGCATCGTGAAGAACGTTTACAACGGCAACCCCGGCATGATCGCCGCCTGGGCCTCGGCGTCCCACGTCGAAAAAGCCCCGAAGAAATCATCGCCGACACCAACTCCCCCAACGCCCTAACCGCGCCGCACACCCCGCGTCCCTTAATGGTTTTGAATTGCCCCTACCTTTAGGTGGGGGCAAATGTTCGCCATCAGATCGCGGCTTTAGCCGAACCGCTTTAACTGGATTCGGCTGAAGCCGATCGATCTTTGCCTCAGATTCCACTAGCTGAAGCTAGTGGCAATTCAATTAGAGCTAGTGGCAATTTCACTGGAGGTAGGGGCGGCGTGAATTTCCTGCAAGCTGCGGACGGTCACGTGTTGCTGCGAGGTCTTTGTGGCGATGGCTTCGACGAGGGCCTCGGCGCCGGTGATGGTCGTCACGCAAGGGACGTTGAATTGCAAAGCGGCCTTGCGGATCGCCTTTTCGTCGAAATGCGAGGTCTTGCCGAGCGGCGTGTTTATGATCAGGGCGATGTCTCCCTGGCGGATAAGATCGGCGATGTTCGGACGGCCTTCGTTCACCTTGAAAACGCTTTCACAATCCAGCCCGACCTCGCTCAATCTGATCGCCGTGCCGTGTGTCGCCACCAGATCAAAGCCTAATTTGTTCAGTCGGCGAGCGAGGATCACTGCCTGGCCTTTGTCTGCGTTCGTCACGGAAATGAACGCCTTGCCCGCAAGCGGCAGCGTCAGCCCCGCACCTTCCATCGCCTTGCCATAGGCTTCGCCAAAGGTTGAGCCGACGCCCATTACCTCGCCGGTCGAGTGCATTTCCGGCCCGAGGATCGGATCGACCCCGGCAAACTTCTTGAATGGGAACACGGGAGATTTCACGAAGACCTGCGGCACGGGCAGCAAGTCCGGCAAATTGAATTCAGCAAGCGTTTTGCTTCCGGCCATCACCAGCGAAGCGATCTTCGCGATCGGAACGCCGGTCGCTTTCGCCACAAAAGGCACGGTCCGCGAGGCTCTGGGATTTACTTCGATCACATAAACGCGGTCGCTCTGGATAGCGAACTGAATGTTCATCAAACCCTTTACTTTCAATGCCTTCGCAAGCAGAACTGTGTAATGCTGGATCGTTTCGAGCAGCTCCGGAGCGATGCGTTGGGCCGGCAAAACGCTCGATGAATCGCCCGAATGGATCCCCGCTTCTTCGATATGCTCCTGAATGCCCGCGATCACGACCGTCGTTTCATCTGCCAGAGCATCCACGTCGATCTCACCGGCTCGCTCAAGAAATTTATCGATCAGGATCGGCTTTTCCGGCGACGCATCGACCGCCGTTCGCATATATTCATCGAGTGACGCTTCGTCATAAACGATCGCCATCGCCCGCCCGCCAAGCACAAAGCTCGGACGCACGACGACCGGATAACCGATCTCGTTTGCTATGACCTTCGCCTCTTCCGGTGAGACCGCCGTGCCGTTCGGCGGCTGCGGGATGTTGAGGTCCTGAAGCAGCGCACTGAAACGTTTTCTATCCTCAGCAAGATCGATGGAATCCGGCGAAGTACCGATGATCGGCACGCCCGCAGCGTGAAGTTTGTCCGCCAGATTGAGCGGCGTCTGCCCGCCGAACTGAACGATCACGCCTTCGGGCCGCTCGACCTCGACAATGTTCATCACGTCCTCGAACGTAAGCGGTTCGAAATACAATCGGTCGGACGTGTCGTAGTCTGTCGAGACGGTCTCCGGGTTGCAGTTGACCATTATCGTCTCAAAATCGGCGTCTTGCAGGGCAAAACTCGCGTGGCAACAGCAATAATCGAATTCGATCCCTTGCCCGATCCGGTTCGGCCCGCTGCCGAGGATCATTATCTTTCGCCGGTCGGTCGGATTTGCCTCGCATTCTTCTTCGTAGGTCGAATAAAGATACGGCGTAAACGATTCGAACTCGGCTCCGCAGGTATCAACTCGCTTGTAAACCGGAGCGATCCCCGCCGCCTTTCGATGTTGGCGGACTTCCAACTCGGTCGTTTCTGTCAAAAAGGCAAGACGCCGATCAGACAGCCCAAATTCTTTAGCAGTACGCAAAACATCGTCGGACAAGTCGACCAGATCAGCGAATTTCTTAGAATTGTCCGTTGTCCGCTGTCCGCTATCCATTGACAGGTCCGTCTCCTGAAACTCCATCACCTGCTTTACCTGATCCAGGAACCACGGGTCGATCTTTGTCAGGCGATGAACCTCTTCGATCGAGTAGCCGTTCTGGAGTGCGTAGGTGATGTACGAGAACCGCTGCGAATTCGGCCTCGCAAGTTTTCGCTGAAGCTCTTCGTCCGGCACATCGACTAGCCTGAGCGGCTTTACTGCTTCGAGCGACCGCAAACCTTTGAACAAACTTTCCTTAAACGTCCGCCCGATCGCCATCACCTCGCCGACCGACTTCATCTGCGTCCCCAAAACATCTTCCGCACCCGGGAATTTCTCGAACGCCCACTTTGGTATCTTCGTTACAACGTAATCGATCGTCGGCTCGAACGATGCCGGAGTCTTCATTGTGATGTCGTTCGGGATCTCATCGAGCGTGTAGCCAACGGCAAGCTTTGCGGCGATCTTTGCGATCGGAAACCCAGTCGCTTTAGAAGCCAATGCCGAAGAGCGCGAAACACGCGGGTTCATCTCAATTATCCGAACCGCTCCGTCAGCCGGATTCACCGCAAACTGAATATTGGAACCGCCAGTTTCAACGCCGACCTTGCGGATACATTTGATCGACATATCCCGCAGGTTCTGATATTCGACGTCAGTGAGCGTCTGCGCCGGAGCGACCGTGATCGAATCGCCAGTGTGAACGCCCATCGGGTCGAAGTTTTCGATCGAACAGATAATGACGACGTTGTCGTTCAGATCACGCATCACCTCGAGTTCATATTCCTTCCATCCGAGGATCGATTCTTCAACGAGTATCTGCGAAACCGGAGACGCGGCGAGCCCGCCTTTAGCGATCTCTTCAAACTCTTCAGGGTTGTAGGCCGTGCCGCCGCCTGTGCCGCCGAGCGTGAACGCTGGCCGAATGATAGCGGGATATCCGGTCTCTTCAACGATCGCTTTAGCCTCGTCCCACGTGTGTGCAAAACCGCCTTTTGCCGATGGAATGCCGATCTCGTCCATCGCCTGCTTGAACAGCTCACGATCCTCACCGACCTTGATGGCGTCGATATTCGCCCCGATCAACTTTACGCCGTATTTGTCGAGAACGCCTTTTTCGTAAAGCTCGACAGAAAGATTCAACCCGGTCTGCCCGCCAACTGTCGGCAGCAAAGCACCAGGCCGTTCTTTTTCGATGATCGCGGTCAACGTTTCAAGCGTTAATGGTTCAACGTAGGTTCGATCGGCGATCTCAGGATCGGTCATGATCGTCGCCGGATTGGAATTGACCAATACGACCTCAAAACCTTCCTGCTTTAAAGCCCGACAGGCCTGCGTTCCCGAATAATCGAACTCGCAAGCCTGGCCAATAACAATAGGACCTGAACCGATGATGAGGATCTTGTTTATATCTGTTCGTCGCGGCATTTTCTAAACTCTCGATTATACAGAAATCGCGCGTCTATACTAACTATCAACGAACGAAAAAGGCGGCCCGAAGACCGCCAAACTACAGGGTGAAAAGTCTTATTAGAAGGGCCGGCCCGGAATTCGCGGCACCCTGACCCCCGGCACTTTTGGCACCTTCATCTTCAATACGCCATCCAATTGCCCCGCAAATTCAGGGTTGATCCGCTTCAATTGAGACTGGATCCTTTTGGCCTCTTTTTCGTTTCCGCTGAGGTGGTAAACCTCTCCCAGACTGAACAGGCCAAATTGGTTATTTGAATCAAGCGTTGTAGCTCTTTTCAGGATCTCGATCGCACCAGCCAGATTTCCCAAGCCTTTATAGCTGACACCCAATTGGTTCATCGCGATGACCCAATTGCTGTTCAACGCCAACGCCTGATTCAAGGCGTCTGCCGCAGCTTTATGATCTCCGAGCGAGTTATTCGTCGCACCAAGGTTCAGATATGCGGCGTCCATTTTTGGGTCAAGCGAAACGGCTGTCTGCAGATATTGCCGAGCAAGTTCAAGTTTCTGTTTTGCCTCAGCTTCCCGACCCGCTGCCTGATCCTGGCGAGCCGCATTATAATACGCCCAACCCAGATTAGTGTTGTCAACGGCAGACGGGCTCAGAGTGCGTGCCTGGTTCAATCGTACAACCGATTTGTCCCATTCGTTGGTCTTACCTAGACAGAAACCCCATTCACTGTAAAGATCCGGATTCTGCTCATTGCCCGGCTCCGCTTTCCGGTATGCCGCATTCGCTTCGGCAAATCGCTCGAGCTGTCGATAGGTGCTTGCAAGATTTGCATTAGCAGCTGAATTTTCCGGTTCGATCCGAACCACATTGCTATAAGATGCCAACGCTCCGGCGTAATCCGCGCGATTGTACTGTTCGATGCCGATCTCAAACCACGCGGCTGCATTGTTCGGATCTAGCTGGATCGTCCGTCTGTATACCTCGGTTGCAGCACTGTGATTCCCCATGCGGGTATAGATCAACGCTTTCTGATAGACGGCGTTCGCATTCGTCGGCTCCGCAGCAATCACCCGGTCAAGTGTGGCAAGAGCTTCATCCCTACGGCCCTGTTTCGAAAGTATCGTCACTCGAGCCATACGTGATTCGGCTGTGCCGAATCCGGCGGTCTCAGCCTTGGTCAGGTACAGATCTGCCTCTACGAGATTTCCTTCCTCAACATGAGCCAAGCCAAGCGGAAGAAAAATAGAACTCAATGTCGGATCGAGCTGCAATGCCTTATCATAGGCCAGCATCGCCTCTTTATTTCTGCCCCTTGCATCGTGGATATCGCCGATCTTCGCATAGGCGACAGCGTTCTTCGCATCAAGCGCTATGGCTTCATTTAGAAACGGAACGGCAGCTTCATTTCCGTCGGCGCCTGCGGTTTCAATACCTTTAACTGTTAATGCGTCGCTCAAGCCGGCAATTGCGTCGGCATTTTTGGGATTGTTTTTGATCGCCTCACGGAAAACCGGGATCGAACCGTCAACATTGCCCTCTGCCATCAGAGTTTCGGCTCTGGTAGTTAATGTGTTTGAAAGACGAAGTTTGGCATCCCGTTCACGTGCTCTTGCCCGGGCAACCGCGGCGGCTCTTGCCTTTGCGGCGTCTGCTTTTCGTTTTCGAGAGGAAGCGATCTGGCTGGCTACTCTCGCTCTACGGTTGGAAGCACTTCCTCCGGCAGACCTAAAGGCAGACGCTGATGCCCCAGCAGCCTGTGGCCGTTTACTGGAGCCGCGAAAAACGAAAACGCTAGCACCACCAGAAAGGTCAGACAATGGAACAAGCTCGTTAGCTCGAACCGGTAAAGCCGAGATAATAAGTGAAAAAAGTGCAAAAAAAGAAATCGAAGTCTTAGCAAAAATTGTTGGGCGGGTCATGGAATAATTCTCCGGAGGGCCGGGCACTAAAACAGCCCGAAACCAGTATTATACATATCCATGACGAACTTTTACAGTGTTTTTTGCGATGACGTTCAAAGAAATGCGGATCTAAAATCCGACGAAAACTGGTTCGGGGTTTAGTTCGATCCCGAATTTCTTTTTAACCTCATTTTGAATCGACTTCATCAAACCTATGATCTCTGCTGCTGTTGCATTGCCTGAGTTAACTATCGCAAGTGAATGATTTGTGGAGATGCCTGTGTTACCCATCGTGAACCCTTTATTAAACCCAGCATTTTCTATCAGCCAGCCTGCCGGGATCTTGCACATTTCGTTCGCCATCGGAAAGAAAGGTATCTCTGGATAAACTAAACGGAGCTTTTGGAAGGCGGCCTCATCAATTATCGGATTCTTAAAGAAAGAACCTGCGCTCTTCGAATTCGAGTCATCGGCGTCGATCACCATCGATTTTGCCCGCCGGATCGAAAGCACAGCATCGCGTGTTTGTACCAGATCGGGAATGGTATCTCCGAAATATTCAATTAGATCTTTGTAAACTATCTTTGGCTTGCCGCCCAGAGTAAGTTCATAAGTAACATCAGACACGATATAGCGACTACTATTTGACGAATTAAAAATACTTTTTCTATAGAAAAAACCACACTCTTTGTTGGAAATACTGACCGGAAGCAAAGTTTCTCGATCGATGCATCGAACCGATACGATCGATTCGGATACCTCTTGTCCGTACGCTCCAACATTTTGAACCGGCGTTCCGCCAACCGTTCCCGGAATGCCGCTCAAACATTCGACGCCTGCGAGATCGTTGTCTACACAAAAACTGACAAAATCGTCCCAATTCTCACCTGCTCCGGCGGTTATTTTTCGGCTCGGTCCATCAATTCCTGAACCTTCTAACTTATCGGTCTTGATTCGATCTCTTGAGCGATCCATCCGAATGTGAATTACCAGCCCTTCATAACCGGAATCTGAGATCAAAACATTGCTTCCACCTCCCAAGACAAATACCGGAAGTTTTCGAGCCGTCGCGAATTCGAGTCCTGCAACTGCTTCGGCATCGATGTCTGCGGTCAGAAAATACTTGGCCGGACCGCCGACGCCTAACGTGGTGAAGGGTGCCAACGAAACCATTCGCTCGATCTTTGATTCAATGTCTGTGCTCAAAATAAAAAAGGCGGAGTTCGATAACTCCGCCTGATTATAGCAAGAATTACGGCCCTAGCTTCTAACCGCTCCGTTGGTCAATGTTTCCAACTGTGAGGCATATCCCGCAGCCCTTGGGTCGCTCAACGTGCGAAGCTTCCTATAGGCTTTCTTCGCTTCGTTAAGACTTCCTTTCTTAAATTCAGCATGGCCTAGATTGAAAAGGCTCTCTGCATCCTTGTCGTCCTGGCTGACAGCTCTCTTATACTGAGCCACCGCCTCGCCATAGTTTCCGACCTTCATATAGGCGGACCCCAGTTCGTTCAGGATGAAAACCGAGCGTGAATTCTTCCCGGCCGCACGCTTTAAGGTTGACAAAGCTCCTGCATTATCACCAAGAGCCGTTTGAACCGACGCGAGGTTTAACAGAATGCCCTCATTATTTGCGGAGTTCGAGGCAGATGCTTGTTCCAGGAGAGTGCGAGCCCTAACGAGCTTTTCTCGTCCTGCTTCCTGGCGGTTATTGTAAAGGTCTTCGCGACCGGCCTGCATATATGCCCATCCAAGGTTGCCGTTATTTGCTACTTCGGGCGAAAGAGCTGCAGCTTTTTCCATCGCGGACAGTGAACCTGACATACGGCACGCACGATTTGCTGCCCGATCTAATTCACACTGGCGTGCGATCACATATCCAAGTTTATTGTAGGTGTCCGCAAACTCGGCTTTGTTTACATTCGGATCTCGTTCCATAAATGATGCCGCGAGCCCGTAATTTGCTTCAGCATTGTTGAACTCACCTAGAAGTCGGTATGAGTCGCCCAGATTTATATAGCCTTCTACGTTTGTATTCTGAAGTCGAAGAGCCCGATTGTAGGAAACGATCGCATCGCGATATTGGCCGAGTTCGAACTGAGCATTTGCCAAACCGAACCATGCCTCGAAATAGTTGTCACGAATAGCGATCGCACGCTTATATTCCGGGATCGCTTCGTTAAACTGCTCATTTCGCGTCATAACCTCACCCGAATAATGAAAAGCTTCTTCATAGTTCGGATCGAGAGTTTTGGCCTTCGTAAAGGCAGCTAATGCGGCTGGATTGTTGTTTTGCGCATACCGTACCAAACCAATAAAATACTGGGACTGGGCATTATTTTGGTCTATTGAGACGGCTCGGCTAAGCAGATCCTCAGCTTTTGCAATCTGACCTTGTTGGTAATAGAGAATGCCAAGCGGTACATATATTTCCGTCAGTTCTCGATCAGAATTAAGTGCCTTTTCATAATTGGCCACTGCGTCTTCATCATTGTTTTCGGCTGCAGCGATCTCGGCAAGACCGAAGTACGCCGGGGCATTCTTGTCATTGTAAGACAACGCCTCTGTAAATCTGGCCCGAGCACTCTTGATATTGTCTTTTGCAAGCTCTTCATTTCCTAACAATGATAGAGATTCGCTAAAGCCCAAGCGGGCTACTTCGTTATTTTTGTCTAGCTGCAGTGCTTCATCAAAGAATTGGGATGCCTGATTATAATCTTCACGGTCCATCCAGTACTCGCCAACACCGGCGAAAAGTACGGATGCCGCACCGGGCTGCAGGCGACGGATCTCAGGAAGTCTTGACGGGTTTACAACTTCGGTCCTCTTTCGGCGTGGATCTGCTTTAGCTAGATTGACGTACTGCCGGCTTACGCGTCGGGTCGCATCATTTCGCTGTTCCTTTGTTCTCGTTGCTCTGGTTCGCGAACTATAGGTTTTTGGTGCCGCTTTTACTCCGCCTTTCAATACAAACACGCTGGAACCGCCCGTGATATCCCGTACAGGAACCAAACTGTCCGATTGCGCAAAAACGCCCGGCAAAGATTGGCCTAAAATAGCAACAATCAGTGCCGAGCTTAATCTTGATTTATTGATGAATTCGTTCATAGGCCAAAAACAGTATCTTTTCTACATAACCATTCAACTGCGAAATTAATTGATTGGCTATTCAATAAGACGCATAATAAACTAGATTTTGCCCAATGAAAAATCAATCAAGCAGGGATGCTAACTAGAAATTATTTGCAGGTCCATTGAGAAATACCGTTCAAAACTGCTAATGCACCATTCCCTCCCGTTTGGCATGATGAACTGTTAGGCAAGCAATCACTGCAATAAACTACGGTTCCTGGTTGAGACAGAGCGAAATCAGATGAGTTTATTTGAGACCACGAGAAAGAGGCTATTTGAAACGGAGCACCGGCAAAAAAGTAACCCCGATATGGCTGTCCCTGTGTACCGGAGAACTTTAACCAGCCCCTTTCATCGCGAACTACATCGTATACAAACGGATTGTGCCCGAGCCTCATTATCGGCTTTAATGGAAGAGTCGCATCATTGTCTACCGTAACCGACAGTATAGGTCTTGAGTTTGCAATAGCGTGGTAGTCCTCTTCCCGATCATTACCTTTGATTTCTACATCACCTTTTATTCTTGCCGGTATAGAAGCGATTTCTTGTCCAGATGAATTTTTTTCTGACGGCTGGCCTGAGTGAAAAACAACAGTTCCTGGCCCTTGGAATCCCGCTTCGTTTAGAGGAAACGGGTCACCCGCACTGTCACGCCCGCAAGGGGCAGTAGGATCATAGTTAGCATTTAGATCCATACAGAACGATCGCCTGTTGAAAAGATCCTTACTCCTGCGCCAGCATTTACGGTCTTGCCCGCATAAGAATTTCCAGTTGAGACGAAATTAACCCGACCAAATAAATTTATAGGATCGCTGAATCCGTTATTAACAAACGCAAGTGTATTTGAATAAGATCCCCAAATAATTTGCGAGTTGCGGTCCTTTCCATATGAAATGCTCTCAGTGAGTCGCTCTGCCGATGAATTTATGACCGTCAAACCACCGACAAAAAGAGCCTTTATAAAGGTGCCACCTCGACCACTCTCAGTGTAATTGACCCCTCCACCAAAGCTATTACTCATTTGTACTGTGGTAGCCCGATCTATTATGATCCCGTCGCCGCGTATTGCATTGGACCCAGATCCATAAACTGACATATGGAAGAAAGAGCTAGATATCTTCCAGTCAGAATTGAAGGAATCGATGACGATTCCAGCCGTGCGATTTCCACTAAAAAGACAGTGATCTACATTTATATAGTCAATCTGCCAAAGTTTGTTAGTGTCAACAGCACGAAAATAGAGTCCCCTCTCAAATGATTCGAACAATACATTTCTAAAGTCGAATCGCTGACTGCTGGTGTGAACGTCTGGTCCTCCAAACTTACCTACCGCTTCCACGCCATTCGTATTCACAAAAGATTGGGCCAATAGCTGAAGATTCTCGAATTTGACTCCATTCACACATTGACCAATTCGAAAAAGTGAACGGTTTTCGCCAGCTAAAAGAATTGTTGAATTTCCTCTATTAACACTACCTGTGTAATATCCTTGGGGGGCTATTCCCGAAGTTCCTTTCAGAACAATGCTTGATGGTAAAACTAGCGTTGAATCAACACGGTACACTCCTTCTGGAAAATACAGTGTTCCTCCCAATTTTGCACCGACATATACAAGGGCATTTCTAATTGCATGGGTGTCATTTGCCGCCGTATTCTCACTTCCATCGGCATTGTAGCCATTGCCTAAAGCCCCAAAGTCCCGGACATTATAAAAGCCAGACTTCTCGGTATTTGCAATCCATCTCCAGTTATAGTTTGTCGGTCCAACTGTATATGCCACGTTAATCTTCGTGTCAGAAGTCTTAAAACACCAATAACCTGTATTCTGATCTCTTGCAATGGTAAAAGGTTGGCTTGATGAAATAGTCCCCAAAGGTGGATCATTAGGGCCCGCATTGCAAGCGTAAACATTTATGCTTCCTGACGTTCCAGGCAGACGGGTTATAGTTGGGTTTCCGCCAAACGCAGCAACGCACCGACCACCGACGTCCGGGGCTACAAGTTCAATTGATTTTCCGTCAAAAGTGTTGCTTCCAAAACCAATAGTCGCAAGGGCGAGTGTAAAACCAATGGTGAAGCACAAGTTTAGATTTTGGAGAAGTAGATGGGATTTCATAAACAGTTTCCTATTGTGAAATTTGCGTGGTACGCCAATGAACAACTAGGCTCCGACGCAGCAAGTTAAGAGGGAAAGGGGCACAGACAAATTGAATTTCTGCGGCAAAATATGTATTAATTTTCACTGTGTGTCAAGATTTTTTTAGATCCGTATTCGGAAACTTTGAAAACGCTTAATTTCATCTGCCTCAAAAAAGCCGGAAAAATAAAGTACGAGTAGGTAAACAGTCGTCCCTCCCGAAATATTAAACAAAAACTCCAGCCATCCAATGCCAAAAATCTCAATAATTGCGAGGTGGAATCCTGCCATGCAAAGACCGGCCATTCCCGTTCGAAGGAACAAAGTAACCCAGTATCCGCCTTGGACCGATCCAAGAAAACGTTTCTCTACATAGATGATTATTGGCGTTGTCAACAGGACCGGAAAAAGACGAGCTAACGCGATACCCTCAAGACCAAGGTCGGCTGAGTTAACGGAAGCCAATAAAATCGCAGTCACGGAAAGCCAAACAAAAGTTAATGCAACGTTTATTCCGGCCGCTCGATGTGATTCGGCGATCTGCCAGACGACGACAAAGGCTGCAACGATCGAAAACGTAAGTACATGAAAAATAAGCACGCCCGAACCCAATTCACTTATTTTCGACCCAACCCAAAGTAGCAGAAACTGCTCTCCGTTGACTATTAATGTCGTCGCGATCAGGATTATTAGGGCGATTACGAGCCGATTCACCTTCTTATACAGCCTGATAAGTTCTTCGCGGTCATTGAGCAGCTCGTTCATTCGTGGGAATAGTGCTAGTGCGAAACTCGAAACTGCTCCGTGAATATAAATACCTAAGAGCAACGGAATTGCATAGTAGGTCAAACCATCAGGGCCAAAGCGTCGAACTACGATTGTCCGTTCAAGAACAAAGAGAGCATTTCCAAATAGCTGACTAAGTATAATATTGGCGCCGTAACGCAGAACGGTTCTGGTTATATCTTCGCCAATCGAAAATGTCGGACGAAAATCTGGAATCGTTTTCACTGTAGCAACAAAGAAGATTGTCCCGATCGTCAAGGTAGAGAAAAGATTCCACGCAAGCAGTATCTCAATTCCGTGCCCTGACAGGGCAATTCCGATATTGCCCGCACTCAGTATCAGTGCACCAAGACTTGAAACTGAAAGGTAAGTTCCGAAACGATGAGCACCTTGTAAGCAGCTTTGGAAAACCTGGCTGATCATCGCCATGAGCCCAGTCACACAGGCAATATAGAGGCTTGTTTCGGCTGATCGTCTTAGGGCTTCCGGTAATTGTAAGACTTCAGAAACGACGAACGGTGTGAAGAGTGCAAGAACTCCAGCTCCAATTACGCCAATGCTGATCGAAAAAATAAGAACGGCGGAGAGGGCTTTTGAGAGATGTTCCGGCTCTCCGGCGGCTGTGTATTCGGCGACATATTTCGATGCAGCCCGCCCGATTCCAAAAGTAAAGGAATAACTGAGAAAGCCGAGGATCAGAGCATAAACACCGTACAATTCAGCTCCAAGTCCATGAACCAAAATCGGCGTGGAGATCAAGCCGAGCAGGATCGGCGAAAACCAGGAAAGAACGCCAAAGATGGAATTGGCGAGCATACTGCGTCGGTTAAGCTTTGGTGGATCGTTCAATGCGAAGTTTACTCGTCAATTCGGGAAGCAGATCACGTTTGCCCCGATATCTTCTGGTGAAAAACCTGAGATCTCGGTCAATTCTTCAGTTTTTTCGTCAATTACAAAGAACCGATATGGCGCTTTCGACTTGAGCAGTTGAATTAGATCATTCGGTAAGTATCCGAAATTCTTTGTTTGCTGTAGTGCCATTTCCATTAGGATGATCGGCGGCTTTTCTTGCGTGAACAATTTAGATGCCCCTTTTAAAAAAGAAAGTTCGGCGCCTTCAATATCGACCTTTACGAGATCCACGTTTTCGACACTATTTTCGTCAAGATACGAATCCAGCGTCGTCATTCGGCATTTGAATGGGATCGCATCGTCCCGCCCCTGATCAGAAAGGGAGGCGTGGCCCGTGGAAAGCCCTTCGAAGAGATTAATTGTCAATTCACCTTCGCTTTCGCCGAGTGCCAGATTAATGATATGAACGTTATCGGGCGAATCGAGAAGTTCATAGTTTCGGCTCAGATTATCAAAGATCGAGGGCACCGGTTCGAACGAATGAACAAAGCCGCCGTTTTTAGCATATTTAGCGAATAAAGTTGTGTACCAGCCGAAATTCGCGCCAACGTCCAGGAAAGTTTTGCAGCCTCGTTCCTTTATCATCCGTTCGACAACGTTCGTAATCGCCCTTTCATATTCGCCAATGAAATAGAGCGTGTCCTGCATTCCGGTCGAGAGATCTACCGAGAATCGACGGCCGTCGCGGGAGGCGGCGTTTAGTCCGTCGGGTAAGCTTCGAACCATCTTCTTGGCTGCGAGAAACAATCTGTAGCGGCCTCTGTCTATAGGTGAATTGAACGTAAAGAACCGCAAACCGCGCAAAAATGCCTTGTCAATGGTGGCTCGAAGCCCGTTATCACTAGTCGTTTCCGAAGCTTGTTTTTGTTCACTCATTCTGTTCCCGATCGATATGAAACCAGTTATTCTGAACTCTAATCGTTGAACCTATTCAATTCAACATCCTGATTCAATTAATACCGAAGAACTTGAACATCAATTGTCCGATCATTTCATTTTTCTGTAACTTGCTTGCCATTATCGTCTTTTAAGAATAAATTAAGTTCTTACCTACAATCTATGTCCGCATCGGTGAACGGACGATCCGAAACGGGGTTTGTTTACCGTAAAAGCCCACTTCTTGCGCGAACCGCCGAATGTGGACCAAGGTTCGAAGGCCAAATCCAACCATAAGGAGATCTTGCCGAAGATGAAAGCATTCGCAACTGAGAACATCAGGAATCTGGCTGTCATTGGACACGGCGACGCGGGTAAAACCCAGCTGGTGTCCTCTCTGCTCTACGTCGCCGGAACAACACCACGCTGGGGAAAGGTCGATGAAGGTACGACCGTAACGGATTACGAAGATGATTCGATTGAAAGAAAGGTTTCGCTAAACAACAATTTTACCCACCTCGAATACAACGATTCCAAGATCAACTTAATTGACACTCCCGGATACGCCGCTTTTGTGTCGCATGCACGGCCGGCGTTGCGTGTGGCGGATTGTGCGCTTGTCGTGGTCGATGGCGTAAACGGTATCGAGGTCCAGACCGAAAAGACCTGGTCGTATGCGAACGAATTCCTGCTGCCGCGGTTCATGGTGATCAACAAGCTCGACAAAGAGAACGCAGATTTCGGCCATGCGCTTGAGACCGCGACCTCGAGCTTCGCACGCTCGATCGTGCCTTTCACGCTGCCGATCGGTTCCGAAGCCGATTTCAAAGGCGTTGTCGATGTCGTTCATCAAAAGGCTTACGAATTTGATGCAAACGGCAAGGCGAAAGAGATCCCGATGCCCGAATCGGGCCGCGATGTTTTCGACCGCACGCGCGAACGCCTGATCGAACTCGTTGCCGAATCAGACGACGCCCTGATGGAAAAATATTTTGAGGACGGTACCTTGCCCGAAGAAGATATTTATCCGAATCTCGCCAAAGCGATCGCTAAAAGCAAGCTCTGTCCGGTCTATGCCGTTTCGGCAAATACGCTCGCCGGGCTTTCGATCCTGCTTGATCATATCGTCGAATTCGCTCCGAACCCGGCGACGCATGAGGCCGAATACGGCTTTGCCGACAACGAAATGACCGGCGACCGAGTTAAACGGAAATACTCCAACGACGAGCCCTTTTCGGCTTACATTTTCCGGACCATCGCCGACCCCTTCGCCGGCCGCATCAACGTAATGAAGATCGTCAGCGGCAAGGTCGCATCGGATGCCACCGTGTTCAACGCCAGCCGCGACTCGCCCGAACGCCTCGGTGCACTGCATGTCATCTCAGGCAAAACGCTCGACAAAGTAAACGAAGCTCAGGTCGGCGACATCATCGCGGTCGTTAAGCTAAAAGACACGCAGACGGGCGACACGCTTTGCGATAAAACATCGCCGATAGTTTATCCGCCGGTGCAATATCCCGAAGCGGCGATCGCCTTCGCCATCGAGCCGAAGTCGCGTGCCGATGAGGACAAGATCTCCGTCGCGCTTCACAAGATACTCGAAGAAGACCCGTCGCTTCACTTTGACCGCGACACGCAGACCAAGGAATTTATCCTTTCCGGCTCCGGCCAGCTTCACATCGAAACCGTTGTGAAAAAGCTTGCCGACCGTTATCACGTCGAGGTCGCGCTGCATCCGCCGAAGGTTCCTTACAAGGAAACGATCACGGCGACCGCCGAGGTCCAGGGCCGCCACAAGAAACAGTCCGGCGGACGCGGGCAGTTCGGCGATTGCAAATGTATCTTCGAACCGCTCGACCGCGGCAGCGGCTTCGAATGGGTCGATAAGATCTTTGGCGGAGCGGTTCCGCAGAACTTCCGCCCGGCGATCGAGAAAGGCATCATCGAGGCCGCCGCGAACGGCGCGGTCGCAGGTTATCCGCTGGTCGATTTCAAGGTAACGCTTATCGACGGCAGCTATCATTCGGTCGATTCCGACGAGCATTCGTTCCGGGCGGCGGGCCGCAAGGCGTTTCGTGCCGCGATGGAAAAGGCAAAACCGACGCTGCTTGAGCCGATAATGGACGTCGAGGTCTTTACGCCGCTTGAGGTGTCCGGCGACATCATGGGCGACCTGAATTCACGCCGCGGACGCGTTGCCGGGATGGATATGCGCGGCAAACAGCAGGTGATAAAGGCAAAAGTGCCGCTTTCCGAGATGCTCGATTACCAATCGAAGCTCAATTCGGTAACGCAGGCCCGCGGCTCGTATCATATGCAGTTCTCGCATTACGATCCGCTGCCGCACAACCTCGCCCAAAAGGTCATCGACGAAGCCGTAGCCGCCGGCCGCGTCCGTGCCCACGACGACGACGAATAGACCGCTCGTCCGCATCTAAAACAAACCCGCCGATGGCTGCATATGGCCCTCGGCGGTTTTCTTGTCCAAAGCCTCTGCCGCCAAATAACGGATTGCACCGATTCTCGCGATGCTGTAACATTGCGGAAAATTCGCATGAACACCCTTTACTACGGCGACAATCTGAACATCCTGCGGGAATACATCGCGGACGAGTCCGTTGACCTGATCTATCTTGACCCGCCATTCAATTCCAACCGCAATTACAATGTTCTATTCAAGAACGAATCTGAAACTGACTCGCACTACCTCTATGCGAACCAACCGCCAGTTGTTGATATACTACCATTCAAATGAATCATCTTTTATCCTCACCAGAACTCGACCGTTTGATCCCAAAGCTTGCCCGTGACGAAGCTGAGTTGGAAAAGATTCGGGAAGAAGTGTCGAGTCGCAAAACCGTGCAATCGATCTTGGTGGGAAATTCTCAGGATTTGTCCGTTATTCGGGACGAGTCTGTGCATTTAGTGCTAACTTCGCCTCCTTATTGGAATCTTAAAGAATACAATTCTCACGAAGATCAATTAGGCCATATTGATGATTACGAAGAATTTCTGGACAAATTGGACTGTGTTTGGAAAGAATGTTATCGCAAGTTAGTTGTAGGCGGAAGGATGATCGTTGTGGTCGGCGATGTAATGTTATCCCGCCGAAACAACGGTGTTCACAAAGTAGTCCCGCTACATGCAGATATACAAGTAAGATGCGAGAAGATCGGCTTTGATAACCTCGCTCCAATTTTCTGGCACAAGATCTCTAATGCAAGCTTCGAGGTTAAAGGAAACTCGAAATTTCTCGGAAAGCCTTATGAGCCGAATGGTGTCATAAAGCATGACATTGAATATATCCTTATGCTTCGAAAGTCGGGCGGATATCGCAAACCCGACACCGAGCAGCGTCGCCTTTCCGTGATCTCTGAGAAAGAGTTCAACGAGTGGTATCAGCAAATATGGACTTTGACTGGTGCATCTACCCGCAATGGTCACCCCGCTCCATATCCGGAAACGTTGGCGAACCGATTGATCAGGATGTTCAGCTTTGTTGGGGATACGGTGCTCGATCCGTTTCTTGGTTCAGGAACGACCATGGTCGCGGCCGCTCGAGTTGGACGAAACTCAATTGGGGTGGAAATCGATGACAATTATGCAGAGCAAGCCATGACTCGAATGGAGAAAGTTTTTGGTATGTTCGACAGAGAAACCGTGATACTAAGCAAGGCTAAAATTCCTTATGAGCAAACTGTTACCTCCAAAGTTTGAGGATCTGGTCAAAGATGCGGTAAAGCAATTTTGGACTGGACGAATATCGACCACAATCACCTCGCAAGCTGGTGGTCGAGGATCAGTGATAGCTGGCACCAACCTTAATGCGTTCGCGAATTTGATTCTGGTCGTCGGAAAATACTGTGGGTTTGATGAAAATGATTTGATTGTTGCCAGCAAAGGTAAACAGGTAATTCCTGGATATTTTCGCGCTACAAAAGAATGGGATGCACTCGTCGTGTACAAAAACAGGTTGATCGCTGCTTTTGAATTAAAATCGCAAGTAGGCTCATTCGGTAATAACATTAACAACCGATCAGAGGAAGTTCTTGGCTCGGCAACTGATTTCTGGACGGCTTATCGCGAAAAAGGTTTTGAGTCAAGAAAAGTTGGTTCTGCCGCCGGTGATCTTTTTGACTTGTCAGAAAGTAAGCCGCCGTTCCTTGGCTTCTTGATGTTACTTGAAGAGTGCCCTAAGTCAATTTCGAGCGTCTCAGTAAAAGAACCACATTTCAAAGTATTTCCAGAGTTCGTCGGCGCTTCGTATGCGAAGAGGTATGAGATTCTCTTGGAAAGATTGGTGGCGGAAAAGCTTTACACTTCTACGTGTTTCTTGCTTTCCAATCGTGATGAAGGTGCAAACAGCGGAGAGTATATTTCCCCTAAAGAAATTCTATCGCCGCGATCTTTCTTTGCTGACTTTGCGGCCCAACTTTTGTCTGCAAAGGAAACGTATTGAGGACGAAGAGTGCTTATGGTTCCCACAAAGCCAATGCTAAAGGAAGCGACCGAGGCCGGGTTCTACCATTCCGAAGGCTGGAACCGCGATTATCCGCGAATCCAGATCCTGACCGTAGAAGACCTCCTTAAAGGCAAGAACATAGAACTCCCCCCGAACATCGACACATTCAAAAAAGCCGGAAAGGTCGCGGCACAAAGCAGGGATCAGTCTTCGCTATTCGAATAGCGGGTTATAATCGATCTATGGCCAGACCCGTTGTTTTATCCGGATTCGATTGTTATCACTGCGGCAGCGACCAGACTAGCAAAG
>CAZXTS010000002.1:0-45471 GCA_964643745.1 uncultured Chloracidobacterium sp. | reverse complement strand
TCGGTCCACAAGAAACGAACGTTCAATGCCTGTGCGACAGCATAACCAATAACCAATCCGCCGATAGCGGGCGAAGCAACCGTTTCTATTCCGCTGTCAACATAGTTTTCGGCGATCATTTGCCCGAATCGGGCCGCGTCCGCCGGATATTGCAACGCGAGTGCGCATTGCAGATAATTTCGGCTGTGCAGCCCGCTCGAAAGCAGAAAATGTCCATCGAGCAAAGCTCCGGCTTGTTTGAAATGATCGAGGATCTGTTCAGAATTCATTGCGCTTGCGGCGAAGCGAACCTTTTCGCCGAAAGAGGCATTATGCCAAAATCGGACGCGACTTCCCAACCTGCATTGTTGCCAGAGGGTTGCGGAATCGTCATTTCACTATAAAATCTTAATTTAGCGATGTTGCCATCTTCGAACCTCATCTCCGAATCGATCTTGATAAACGCAGCGATCGAATATCTTCGTTCGGTCGGTAATCGTTCGACCGCCGTAAAGGTGATCGATCGTGTGATGAACATCTCGCGGCCCGATCGCGATATTGCACGGCGGTTGGCAGAAGATCTTGCGGCGCGCGATCCGCGGCTGCGTGTTACGGATGACATCGTCGAATACGTTCCGGTGAATCACGATCCGCTCGAACTTCACGCCGCGACGTTCGTTGTGCTTGATCTGGAAACGACAGGGGCAAAAGCCCCGCCGTGCCGCGTAACTGAGATCGGTGCGTTCAAGGTCTCGGACGGAAAGGTCATCGACGATTTTCAAACGCTTGTCGATCCGGAAACGCCGATCCCGGCTTTCATCACGGGCCTGACAGGCATCTCGAACGAAATGGTCGCGACCGCGCCGAAGTTTCGCGAGATCTCCGGCCGGCTGCTTGAATTTATCGGCGATTCGGTAATGGTCGCGCACAATGCTCCGTTCGATATGAGCTTCTTGAATCATGAGATCGGCCGCGTTTATGAAGATTATCGGCTGGCGAATCCTGCGCTTTGCACGGTTCAGCTATCGCGGCGTCTGCTGCCCGACATTGAAAACCACAGGCTGAACACAGTTGCGCGGCATTACGAGATAGATCTTCGCAATCATCATCGTGCCGGCGACGATGCTTTCGCAACGGCGCAGATATTTCTAAATCTGCTCGGGTCGCTCGGCGAACTCGGCATTACGGATTACGGCTCCGCACGTCGGCTTAGCCTGAAGAAACTTCGCCGTGCCGCCGCAACCGGCAAACATATTTAACAATGGAATTACAACCTGAAAACCTGCAGAATCTCCCGATCGAATCCACGCCGCGTTCGGCGATGGGCCTTTATCCGCTCGACACGTTCGCTTACGAATTTCCCGGCAAGGAAATTTGGGTAAACTTTGAGATCCCCGAATTCACCGCGATCTGCCCGTTCTCCGACTTCCCGGATTTCGCCGTCATTCGGCTGAATTACGTCCCGAACGAACGATGCATCGAGCTAAAAAGCCTGAAGCTTTACATAAATTCGTTCCGCGAGGTAAAGGTCTTTCACGAACATGTGATAAACATCATCCTCGAAGATTTCGTTAAAGCATGCGACCCCGTCGCGGTCGATATCGAAGGCGATTTCCACGTTCGCGGCAACATAAAGACCGTCGTCAGCGCAAAATACCGAAAGCCTTGAACCAACCCGAAATGAATATCGAAGTTTATAAAAAGATCCGGGCCGGCGATGCGGGCTTTCGCGAGAACCCGCGCGGGCTGATCGAAGTATCGGGAAGGGAAGCGGTGCCTTTTCTCGATGGAATGATCACCAACGACATGAAAACGCTCGAAGACGGCCAGCAGATGCTTGCGGCGTTTCCTAACGCGCAGGGGCGGCTGCTGGCGGTCGTTCGCGTGCTCCGGCAGGGCGATAAATTTCTGTTTGAAACCGAAGAGGCGACGCGCGAAAAGGTTTTTCAGAATCTGTTTCGGTTCACGTTCGCTGGTGATTTTTTTGTTGAAGATCTTTCGGGCAAGTTTCGTTTTGCGGAAATTTGGAATTTCGACTCACCGAAAACTGATTCGGAGTTTCGATTCGAATCGAACGGGTTTCAAACCTTGGCGATTCCGAATGAAGAGTGGGTGAATTTTTTCCAAACGATGACCGCGCACGGTTGTTCAGAGATCACCGACGAAGTTTACGAAACGCTCCGCATCGAAAGCGGCGTTCCGCTGTTCGGCGTGGATATGGACGAGGCCACGATCGTCCCGGAACTTGGGCTTGACGAACTGATCTCCTACACAAAAGGCTGCTACATCGGCCAGGAGATCATCGCCCGCATACATTTCCGCGGCCACGTCGCCAAAAAATTAGCGGGGCTTTTGTTCGTGTCAGAACACGGCACCGGAGCGACCGGGACCACGCCTGCGGTAGAACTGCTTACCGCCGAAGGCAAGAACGCCGGTCGGATCACGTCGGCCGTTTTCTCGCCGATGCTTGATGCCCCGATCGCGATCGGATACGTTCGGTACGATCATTTGGCCGAAAGCACGAATTTACTCGCCGGTGACGAACCCGTGCAAGTGGTTCAGCTGCCTTTCCAAGTTAAGGCTGGACCAAGCTAGATGTGCAGAATTTGCTCCGAGCAGCGTTGCAACGGATCGCAAAATAGAATTTTCCGCCTCCAAAAGTCATTTTTCAGTACGCGAGAATGACGTTTTCGGTCAAAATGTCAATTTTTCAGACTCACAAATGACCTTTTTGCACGCAAAATCGACTTTTGAATTGCGATAACTCATTAATGCGTAGCGTTTTAAAGCAACTCCGCTCCGATCTATCAACAATTGACCGACGCGCGGCGTTCGCTCTGATTTATGCGGCGTTTGGGCTGTCGTGTATTTACTATTTTAAAGACGTAAAGGCCGTTCAGGCGTTTTTCGACGGCACTTTTCTCAGCGGTTTTAGCAATTTTATCGCAGATTCGCCCGAGAATAATCTGCCCGGGCTTGGTTGGTGGTCGTTGGTCGTGACGGTGTTCTATTTCGTACTGCCCGCCGTGATCATCAAGTTTCATTGGCGTGCGAATCTGCGAGACTTCGGCCTTACGCCGCGTTTGGAGCCCGGATTTCGGAAGCTCCTCGCGGTCTGCACCGCAATAATGCTGCCGCTGGTCTACCTGATGTCGCTGACCGACGGCTTTGCGGCCAAGTATCCGTTTTTGCAGATCTATACCGGCGAGCCGTACGTCGGCGGGACGCTGATCGCGTGGGAACTGATATACTTTGTGCAGTTCTTTGGGCTCGAATTTTTCTTTCGCGGCTTCCTGGTGCACAGCCTGAAGCCGTCGCTCGGGCTCTATTCGATCTTTGTGATGACCGTGCCGTACTGCATGATCCATTTCGGCAAACCAATGCCCGAAACGCTCGCCGCCATCGCCGCCGGAATATTCCTCGGCTGGCTTTCGTTTAAGAACGGCAGCATCTGGCTCGGCTTGATCCTGCACTGCATGGTCGCGTTCTCAATGGATATCTTCGCCCTCCACGCCAAAGGGCTGCTGTTTTAGGTGATTTCACCGCCGAGACGCGGAGACGCAGAGAGAAGAACCGAAGAATTGGCTTATGGACAGTTGCGGTTGAAGTAATGGTGAATGCGAATATCGCAATGTACACTGAAAACGTTAATAAGAACCTCTGCGTCTCCGCGACTCGGCGGTAAATTTCCATGAATTCTGTTCCGATCATCGACATCCGCGACGAAGACCTCTCGCCCGAGGAAGCAAAACTTGAGGCGACGCTTCGGCCTGCGCAGTTGGCGGAGTACATCGGCCAGAAAAAGGTCAAAGATAACCTGCGCGTGTTCATGAAAGCGGCCCTGAAACGCCGCGAGGCTTTGGATCACATTCTTTTGACAGGCCCGCCGGGCGTCGGCAAGACAACGCTGTCGAACATCGTTGCGAACGAAATGGGCGCGTCGCTCAAATCCACCGCCGGTCCGATCATCGAAAAGGCCGGCGACCTCGCCGCGATCCTGACGAACCTCGAAGAAGGCGACGTGCTGTTCATCGACGAAATTCACAGGCTAAATCCCGCTATCGAAGAGATCCTTTATCCCGCGATGGAGGATTATTCGCTCGATATAATGATCGGCCAGGGCACCGCCGCCCGTTCGATAAAACTCGAGCTGCCGAAATTCACGCTCGTGGGAGCAACAACCCGGCCCGGAATGATCACTGCTCCGTTGCGAGGACGTTTTGGCATTATCTTTCATCTTGATTTCTACGGCGTGGATGAACTTCAGCAGATCGCGGAACGTTCGGCGAGGATATTGGAGGTCGAGATAGATCCGACCGGGTCAAATGAGATCGCACGACGCTCTCGCGGAACTCCGCGAATCGCGAACAGATTGCTGAGACGCGTCCGCGACTACGCGGAGGTCGATCACGACGGGAAAATTACCGAATTCGTTGCCAACGATGCCCTGAATCGGATGGAAGTGGATACTTACGGGCTCGATGAAATGGATAGGAAACTGTTGCTGACAATTATCGAGAAGTTTGACGGCGGCCCCGTGGGTCTGGGAACAATTTGCGCTTCCCTGCACGAAGAAAAAGATTCCGTCGAAGAGATAATCGAACCGTATCTATTGCAGATCGGCTTCCTTAATCGAACGCCTCGCGGGCGTATGGCAACGCGGTTGGCTTACGAACACTTCGGGCTCGACCTGCCGACCAAAACTGCCACACCTACGCTATTCGATCAAGCCTAGATTTTGCCGAAGCCGTCACAATTCGCCATAATGGTAAATTATGACGAAGTATTTGCTTTTGGCTTTCCTTGCCGTTTTCCTAGTTTCCCTTCCAATAAATGCCCAAAACCGATTCGAAGGCTATAACGTGATCGTTGACGCGCCGAAGAATCAGCGTGCGACCGCGTGCGCGGTCCGTTTTGTGCCGCCGACGACCGCGGTAAACATCGCGGGCGCTAACGGAGCGTCCGCACAGGGCCTTAAATCTTGCAGCGGTTCGGGTTCGAATTTCGCGGCTCGTGCCGGTTCGGGCGGAACGGTACGCGCTAGCTCGCAGGATTATAAATGGTGTTTCGAAGGTGACGAAAAGCTTTATCAGCTAACCTTCGCCGGCGACAGTTTCTCCGGGCCGATCACTTACAACTGGATCCCTGAACCCGATCCGCGCAATGCCGGATTCTACAGCATCCGCGATTTCGGTGCGGTCGGGGATGGAAAAGCCGATGATACGATCGCGTTCAAAAGCGCGATGGCGTATCTGGCATCGAAGAACGGGGGAACGCTGAGTATCCCAGACGGCGATTTCATTGTGACCAGCCCGATAACGATGCCATCCGGAATAATTATTCAGGGAACGAACGGCCATAATTCGATGGCTCCCGGAAGCGATCTTGCTAGAAAGAACTCATCGAGGATCACGCTTAGGGGCGCAAAGAAAGCTCTGTTTCAGATAGGGGAATGTACCGAGAAGATCAAGATCAGAGACGTCGAACTTTACGCCGAGAGCAACGACGGCACATCCGGTGTCGAGGCTTTTGGAGCTTACAACACCTCGCAGGATTTCGTCTTTGAAAACGTCACATTTAATAACTTTTTCCGAGGCATTAATGCCTACGCTTTGCCGCAAACAAATTTGAACTGGCAGTTCGATTACGTAAAGGTGATCGGCTGTAGGTTCACTTTTAATCGTGACGCCGGAATTTTTGTTAATAGCCGCAATACCGATTGGAAGATCGAGGGAAGCCTGTTCGTGAATCCGAAGGCCGGACCGGGACAGAACGCCTTTTCGATGCACTTTGAAAGGATCGGAGGCGTGCTTATTCAAGACACATTTGGCGGTGGGCTGCCAAATGCATTAGGTGGAGCATTCCTGAATATCCTGGACAGCGGGCCGACCAACGTCGTTTCTTCCCAGGCTGAGTATGTTACGAATGCCATAATTTATAACGCCGTGCGGAATCCTAATGCGGGTGACCTTTCCCACCCGTTCATGATCACGAACTCGGTCTTTGGAGATCCGATCGTGTTCAACGCACGCCGAACGCTAGTTTCGACCGGCAACCGCTTCGATGCGCGGACCTTTACAGCGGACGAACAGCTTAGGGTCTATTCGACAGGCGACCGATTTTGCTTCGACGGGTTCATAATGGGCTGCCGGGATGGCGAAAAAAAGAACTTTGACCGCGCGACGGTCGTTTTCATGACCGGACAGCCCACGGACGGCCGCGTGCCCGGACATCCGACGATCTTCGGCACCGATGTGCAGTTCAATTCGCTGGTGCAAATGCCCTCGATGCAGCAGACCGCACTGCCGCAGGGCAAACCAAACGGATCAATGGTCTATTGTGCGAACTGCCGCAGAAACACAACGCCCTGCCAGGCGGGCGGTAGCGGTGCACCGGCAATGATAGTTGCCGGCCAATGGAGCTGTTTATAGTTTTTAGACTTCGCGGAAGATAGGAAAAGTGCGGTAATTGCCGCATGCTGCTATCGAAAAGAAGCAGAATTCGATGTCCAATTGTGATCATCCGCTTGAACCGTGTTGAATGCAGGAATACACTAGTCGAAAGTGAACCTGCCGAATTATCTTTCTTTAGCTCGAATCTTGATCGTCCCGCTGCTGGTCGTCGCTCTTCTTACGCCGGTTGCAGAGGCATGGTTCGGCATAAGCGGCTATGCTTTGGCGATAATTATCTTTCTTGTGGCGTCGCTGACCGATATTTTGGATGGACACTTGGCGCGGCGTAGGAATCAAGTATCAACACTAGGAAAGTTCCTCGATCCGATTGCAGATAAGTTGCTTGTTTCGGCAGCACTCATAGTACTTGTCGAAAAACATCTGGCCCCGTCTTGGGCAGTTGTGATCATTGTGGGGCGCGAATTCATCGTCACCGGATTGCGTTCGGTAGCGGCAACCGAAGGTATCGTCATTCAGGCTCAGACCTCGGGTAAGGTAAAAATGTGGGCGCAGTGCGTAGCGATCGTAGCCTTGCTTGTTGCCGCGGCGACGGGACAACCTCCGGTTTCAAATTTCGGGCTCGATTATCCGGCGATCAAATTTTGGGAAGTTGCCGAGGTGCGGACCGCGTTCGCAAATCTTTCAGACTTCGCACTTACCGCAAACGACTGGAAGGTATTTAGCTATCTTATCGGGCGCGGCGCATTGTGGGTCGCGGTCTTGATGGCGATTTGGTCTATGTATGATTATTTGAAATACTTCTTCAAGCGAAAATCAGAAAACAAAGAATAATTCTTGTGATGTCACGGACGTCGGGCAGGCTCATTTAAAGTTTGCGCAACCCTGGCTGGTTTGCCGATCAGTGGATCTTGCCGGCCCGCAGGTGCTCCGTATCTTAGCCCGGACCTGAGTTGGTTGTCTGTTGTTGAATAGTAGAACGAATGGTCGCCTTCAGATGCCGAGCTTGGAACCCCATGGATCTCGCAGCCGCCTTCGTCAAGCCTTTTAATATAAAATCGATAGCCATCACTTTCAGTTCGTGCCGTGTCGAGGTCTAAGAGCGTCAAGCCCGGCATAACTTCGATATCCCCGCATTGCCCTTCGACGACACTTTTCATATAGACCTGTTGGGCGCCCGCAATTCGCTTGATCTTCAAGATCGCAGCTTCCTCGTTCGCGGCTCGTCGGGCCGACAAAAAGCCGGGCACCGCAAGTGAAACCGCAAGAGGAAATAGGAATAGGCCTATCCCGCTGATCACGATGCCCGGGATCGCAACGCGGCGTGGAGCATAGTTCTTTGGATCAAGCATTCCTCGGCGAAATGCGAGGATGCCCAAACCAAGTCCGCCAAGCAGCAGAGCCATTATTACGATCACCGAGCTGACCAATTCTACAAGACCGAATTGCCGGTCGTAAGACCAATGCACATATGCACCGAACAGTATCCACAACAGAGGCATACCTGCGATTCCCAACCCGATAGACCAATATGCCAAGGCTTTTCGCTTTTCGCGTCGCTTCAGATTAGCGTTCTGTACGGAGTCGAAATAGTAAGAGAACTGATCGTCCGTTCGCCCCGGATCGGCTGAAGAACTCGATGTGTACTCGAACAAAGAATTGTCCAGTTCGCTCTCTGCTCGGTCATCGCTTCGATCTTCGCTGAAGGTGAGCGGAGCTCCGCATTTTGCGCACCCCATTGCTGAACTAATGTTACTGAGTCCGCACTGCTGACAATTGATCGTTTGCATCTTTTTGCCCTCCAAAACGGCTACGGCGCCGCACTAGGAGAATATCCGAGTGCGGCGCTTGATGAGATCAGATTAACGCTTAGAGTTGCTACTGAACCTCGACCCAATCACCGGTATGGATCTCTTGAGCGGTGCGGGTGATAAGAGCCGTGGCGGTTCGCTCTTTAACATTGAGAATGACCATCTCGCCGACGATCTTTCTTAATTCAGGTCGTCCGGATTTGGCTTCTCCTTGATTTGTGACGCGGCCGCGGGCTTCGCCGCCTGTTTTTCTGGCCGCTTGATTAGAAAATCGTCCGCCCTTATATGTCAGGCTTTCGTATCCATACGACCGTGCATTCATCCTTTCATCCGGGCCCATCAGAAGGTTTCCTTTACCAAGCGGACGGAAGACCGTCAGATAATCACCAACGCGAACATTGTCCTCGGCACCCAGATCGATATAAACGATCTGCTCACGGGTGACCATTTCCTGATGGTCACGGGACATGAACAATCTGCCCATTGCCTTGCCTGATGGTTCTGCGAAGATGTCTAAAGCAGGCCGGTCCGTGAACATCGGCGCTGTCCGTTCCTGAAATGGAACGATAAGATCGCCAAGCAGGAAGTTTGCACAGGACATTCTCACTTTGGCAGCTGAAACATCGCCGCGGACGCGGACGATCTCGATAGTGCCAACCTCTTCAACATAGAAACCGAGATGGCTTTTATTGGTCCATTTCGTGCGAACCTGACCCTTCGGCCGAACTACGGACCAAACATCGCCGGCCTTTACGCCTTTGTTTGCACCGGCGTTTACCCAAACAAAATCTGATTGGGAATAGACGAACTGGTCTGCTTCACCAACCGCGCCGACAAGCCTGTTGTCAGTCGAGATCGGCGAGGTTTGAACATAACCGGCACAATGAACGTTGTTGCCAACGGCGACCGCCATCGGCTTCCGTTCCGCGCCGGGAATGACCTGTGCATCTGCCAGATGCGAAAAGAGTGTAAATGCGGCAACAAGTGTCAGTGCCGCGCGACAAAGTTTTACCAAATCTTCTGATCTCACGATTTTCTCCTACTTTTCTGAACTATCCGAAACTTTTTGCAGAATTGCTTTCCTTGAGAATTTGGGAAAGCGACGAGAATCTTGCGCCTGAAAGGCTCTCTTATTGTAAACGTTGTAACAACATAAATCAACAAGTTTTAGCACAAGAGTTGACGGATTCCCTGGGCCTTCTATCCGACATCTCCAGGAATCGAGCCGAAGCATGGTCTTTTCGAATCCTCGACCTGTCTTCGCACTGTACAAACTTGCCCGAAATTGCAGCGTTTGCTACTATTTCGGTTTGCTGTCTGGTCGTTACGTCCTAACAGCGTTTTCACCCAAGCCGGTGTAGCTCAGTTGGTAGAGCAGTTGATTTGTAATCATCAGGTCGTAAGTTCGAGTCTTATCACCGGCTCCAGTAAATACGGGCGTTTCAGCAGTTTTGCCGAAACGCCCTTTTTGTCACTGTAGTAGGAAATGTAGTAGGACTTGCGGTGATCCAAGGGAATATTCTGCGCCTTCGTATACGTTTCTATTTTTGATCCGCGTGTTAAAGCGGAGAAACTCAAGTGACGGTAAGAACTAATCCAGCGAGCCGTTGCTTGAGAACTGCCACTGGCGGACCAATATAGGCCTCCAGCTTTCCTACAATTAGCTATTTTCTTATGTAAGAAACTATGATATTCTCGGAAAATCATGAAGCGCCTCAGTTAAAATGAAGTTATTCGCGAACTGAAAGGCGTGGATATACCACCTCTCAAGATAGACACTAAGGAATTTGTCTCGACGAACAATTGTGGCCGAGATCCATATATCCCGGACTTGTTTATCGATGTCGGCTGGGGTAACAAGACCTGGAGATTTGTCTCGGAGATCAAAACGGTTGCCACGCCTAAACTGATTGCAATAGCGGTCTCACAATTGAACACGTTTCGGGAGACCTCCGGCAGTGAATCGGATCCAATGATTGTGGCTCCATATCTAAGCAAGCCGCAATTTCAGGAATTTGCATCGCGGGACATTAGTGCGATCGATCTGTCTGGGAACGTAATGCTGATCGTTCCCGGTAAACTGTTCCTTGAGAGAATCGGAAACCGCAATCTATTTCCTTCAAGTTCGCCGATCAAAAATATCTATCGCGGAACAAGCTCCCTAGCGTGACGCGTGATGCTTTCAAGGTCCAAGTATGCGGGTGTTTGAGAAGTCTTCGAGGAGACTAAGAAACGCGGGGCCAGGATCACGCTTGCCACCGTGTCCAAAGTTCTAAAAGAACTTGACGATGACTTCATTATTTCACGGGAACAAGGTATCAAACTTATCTATGCCAACAGGCTGCTCGACAAATTAATGTCGAACTACCGAGGACCACAGGGAACGAAAAAAGTCATAGGAAAAGTTGCAAGCGTGGAAAAGGCCCTGACGAAGGTCGCTCTCAACTGCAAAAAAATGGAGCAGCGATATGCGGTGAACGAGCCTCAGCGATATGTAGTTTTCCCAACGGTCGGAGAACCCCTTCAGATTTATGTTGAGAGCTTGTCCGACGCATTAGACGGAATCGACTTCGAGGAGACTGATAGATTTCCCAATATTGCACTGATCGAGACAAATGACGAACCCATTTATTTTGATAGATCGTGGGATCCAAAAAGTAAGCAATATTTCACCTCGCCCTTGCAGGTCTATCTTGAACTTTCACAAAGAGGAAAACGTGAACAAAATGCTGCTGCTCAATTAGTAGAAAGGATTCTTGCCGGAGTGACGAGATGAAAGTTGAGGATCCTCTTGGCGAGGAACTGATCCGTCTTCCCGTGAATTGGGGCTGCACAGGACGCCGCTGATGGTTGGTGGCTGCTAGTGACGAAGCTACTTTTTGGCAGCGGAAAGTACGAACCGATCTAAATCGGTACCCGTCCGCTTGATCAACTGCGGACGAAGCCCTTCCTATCGGCAATCATACCGGCAATCATACCGGCAGTAGTTTTGTCTTTACACAACACTCAACTCGGTATACTCTCTTTATACTGCTATTATTTGCAGTAATCTTATACTCGCAGTTTTACCGGCAATAGATGCGGAAGATGCCTGAACTCTATACGCAGATAAGTCAGTTCGAACCATTAATACCCGCCGATACCGGAGAGTTAGAGAATGTGGCGTTTGACCTGGCTCAGAGCTCGGCCGGCCTAGCCACCAAATTGCACCCTGACACGTTAGACGGCGTCCGCAAATTGTTAAGGGTCATTAACAGCTATTACAGCAACTTGATCGAAGGCAATAATACACATCCGGTCGATGTTGAGCGAGCTATGCATCGGGACTACTCGAACGACCCGGCGAGGCGAGACCGGCAGATCGAAAGTCTTATTCATATTGACGTTCAGAAAAAGATCGATCTTAGAATAGAGAATGAGCCAGAAACGGACCCCTCCGGACCGGATTTTCTACTTTGGATCCACCGCGAGTTTTACACGCAAATGCCGGAGAGCCTCCGGTGGGTTGAAGGTGATGCTGGAAACAAAGAGTGGGTTGAGGCCGGAGAGTTTCGTAGGCGGCCGGTCGTGGTGGGGCAGCATCTTCCACCCGCACACGAAGCCATTCCAGCCTTCCTGCGAAGATTCGACGCGTTCTACCGCCCCGGCCAACATCATGGTACAAAGAAGATAGTCGCGATCGCAGCGGCTCATCACCGGCTGATGTGGGTTCATCCTTTCCTGGATGGAAACGGACGCGTCGCCCGTCTTTTTACCGACGCCTACTTTCGACGAATAGGTTTGGAAGGCTATGGCCTATGGAATGTCAGTCGCGGTTTGGCTCGCAGAAATCGTGAATACAAGAAGTATCTCGACGCAGCCGAATTTCCAAGGGAGGGTGATATTGACGGAAGAGGAAACCTGTCAAATCGAACTTTGACCGAATTCTGCAAATTTTTCCTTGATGTCTGCCTGGACCAGACTAAATATATGTCTTCGATTCTTGCCCTCGGTGACCTTTTGCCTCGAATTGACAGCTATGTCGCTAAGCGATCGGAAGGCTCGATCGTTGACGAGAAAGGAATGAAAGCCTCGCCGATGCACCCGCGCGCATCATTCATTCTGCGTGAAGCGGCCATCACTGGTGAGTTGCCGCGAAATAAGATCATTGAGATCGTAGGAATGAGCGAACGGAGCGCGCGGACTGTTACAAAGTCATTGCTAGATGAAGGCCTGCTTGTACCGACCACAGACTGGCATCGGAGCCCTCTGCGCCTGGGGTTCCCACCGCACGCGGCAGGCTATTGGTTCCCAAATCTCTTTCCGGAGAAATCCTAAACAAATGTCATTGGCCTACGCGCCTTCGTCTGATGCGCGCTTATGTTCCTCTGAGAGTTTTGTACGAGCACTTAGAGATGTTTCTTCCATTCTTCGAATAGCGTCAAACTTGTGCACGTCAGTCGGATGGGCATAGCGCGTAACCATGTGAATTGGCGAGTGCCCGAGGATGGCCTGAAGCGTAACCAGATCTCCTCCGGATTCTAGAAATCGAGTAGCGAAGGTATGACGCAGATCGTCCCGCCTTCCGCTTGCTCGAAAAGTCCTTCCTTTCGCGTCTTGGCATCGGTGAACGCGCCCTTCTCATACCCAAATAGTTCCGATTCGATCAGGGTTGCCGGGATCGCCGCGCAGTTTATAGCAAGAAACGGCTTATTGGCGCATCGGGAAGAATAATGAATCGCCTTCGCGAACAGATCCTTGCCGGTTCCTGATTCGCCCTGCAATAGGATATTCGATACGTCGCTTGAGGCCACCTTCCGGGCCAAAGCTTTTGCTTCCTTCATCAATGGCGAATCACTGATTATTTGGTCGAAATTAAATTCGCTTATCTTTTCGTGACGCAGAGTCTTAATTTCCCGACGCATTTCGCGGGCTTCGATGCCGTTGCGTATTGTTACATGGAGATTTTCAAGATCGATGGGTTTACCGATGAAATCATACGCTCCGGCGCGAAGTGAAGCGATAGTGTCGTCCACCAACACGTTTGCCGTTATCATGATCACGACCGCGTCAGGCTGAATAGTTCTGATCCGGCGCAAAACGTCTATCCCCGAACCATCGGGGAGAATAATGTCCAACAGGGTCACAACCGGAGGTTCGGCCTCAAAGAGCTCGAGCGCATCCCGCTTATTCCCGGCCTCGATAGGTGTGAACCCCCAACTTCGCAAAGCCTCGCAAAGTGACCAGCGAATCAACTTCTCGTCATCAACGACCAGAATCTTTTCCTTCATTCTCCCCCCGGGTTTGTCGGATCCCTTGTCCCCGAAGACAAGTCGACAGAATAAGTGAATTCGCTACACAACCATGCCAACAGGATTTTATTCTCGGGATGCCTGATAAACCGAGCTCAATATTTCGCTCGAAGCTGTGTGATCTGTCCCGAGTGGGAAATTTTACGCGCTCGGATGTGAGAAATCAACAGTCACGCCGGCGAGCAAAACCGCTCTCAGTACTCGGCCTTTTTATCGGTTCAACGTACACGGTAATTTCCGCATGTTCGATTACCCTCTGTAGCGAACCAGACGATTCCTCAAAGCAGGACATGCCAAAGTCTAGTGCAAACCTACAGGTTAGGTCTGCTCAAGATCTTCGTAATCGCGTTCGCAGTCGTAACAAATAAACTGGTTGTCTATATCGTGCTCCAAAGCTCTTTCGTGTTTTTGCATAGTTTCACGATCCACATAAAGCACCCCGCCGCAGACTCCGCAATGAAGTTCGCAGCGATTTAGCTCCGTTTCGTACGCGGTCGGCCGGGTCGCTCGTTCCAGATCGCCTTCAAAATCTTCTCGTAATATCGACATTCTGTTTCTCCTCTGGACGTCACCAAGAACAGATTATTGACGCTAGGGCTATACCGTTTACCAAGTTAAGAATGCAACGCGTGTGCCTAGCAACTGGTGAGGCGAAGTTGTAGCTAGGATGAAGTCGAAGTATCGATTCATTACCTTCAAAAGTCTACTTTGAGAATGTACGTACAGGTGAAATCGCGCGGACGAACGGTTCCTTTTGGAATCAACCAACGGAACTCCGAATGCCGGAGAGATGTTCGACGACTAGAACGATCAGTTACTATTCGCCGCTGGCTAGCCAATCAGGCTTTGGCTTCCCGAGCCAATTCCGCGAAAGGGCATATCTTCGATCATATTTTCCTCGATCCCCGACCCGGCTTAGGGACCAAGACATTCCCCCTAACATTTAAAGAGGGTTCTTTGAAAAACCTACAGTAAAGGTAGCATACGATGGTTGAGAGAGTTTAAAATTGAAGGATGGGAAACAAACAACTGACGTTAATGGATGGGTTGATGGGGTTTAGCCGTCGGCGGAAGGTGATCGACGGCAGCAACAACTCGGTCGCCGCCGTGACGTTGCCCAACTGAACCTAGAGAGTGACAGTAAATTCAGATATGCAAAAGAATTGGTCGACAAGAAATATCACGAAATACTCCAAGAATTGCATGTCTGACCCCGATCTTCTGCATTAGCAATTCGCCGCGAGTGTCGATCCGTCTAGAGAACGCTGGTAACTTTGTTTCTACGATCATTTTGATTCGCGAAATATTACGTGACGTCGCAAAACCGGATCGAACTTCTTAAATTCCAAACGCTGCGGCGTATTGGCCTTGTTCTTCGTTGTGTAATACGTATAGTGCGACTCGGTGCTTTTGAGCTTTATATTTTCGCGTTTTCCCTTTGCCATTAGACTTTCTCTCCTTTTGCACGAAGAACTTTCAAAGCTGCTTCGATTCCTTTCTTACTGATCGTCTTTATCGCACGAGCCGAAAGGGTAAGCCGCACCCAGCGGCCCTCGCTCGGAACCCAGAATCTCTGTGTGTGTAGATTCGGCAGGAACCTACGTCTTGTCTTATTGTTCGCGTGTGAAACATTGTTGCCGGACATCGGCTTTTTGTCGGTCAACTGACATCGCTTCGCCATATTTCGCTTCTCCGAATAAAAGTTCGCTGATTACAATCTTAAAGAGTAATCAGCGAGGCGAATTCGCGAAACCGTTTTTCAACGAACGGTCTTAAGGTGGTCATGAGTGAGATTATTTTCTGATTGGCGAGTAAGAGCTGAGCGAGGCGTATCTCCTCCGGACGGCCGTAAGACACGTTCCCGAAACCAGAACCTCGTTTTGACTGGTGCTCTCCACCTACGGAGCCTCAATACCTGCTGTTGTAACCACTGATTGGCATCAACGGACAGTTTGTTGAAAACACCTCGGTCGTGCGAAGAGATCTGTTTATCTTACAGGTTCGTTTCAATGGCGTGACATCAGATGAATCTTTTTACGGAAAGGAAAAAGCCGAATGAGATTGGGCGGGTCAAAGAATGGACGCGGCGGGCGCTGAGCCTAAATGACGAAGTCATCGTTATGGTTTCCGAATTGCAGTGTCACGAAGAAGGCTGCCCGCCGATCGAAACGGTGATCGCCGTTATGGAAACCGGTAAAGACAAGCAGATGTTCAAGATCCACAAGGCCGTGGACGAATTGAGCGAAACCGACGTGCTCGAAGCAATCGAAAATGGACACAAGCATTGACAGGCCTGATCCGGTTCGATTGCTGACAAAGCGCCAAACTTTGGGCCAGGTTCTGATCTGTGCGACCGGCTGCTGCTGCAATCGTCCCGACAAAGGCAAGCCTTCGATTCCCGTCGATTGGCTGAAAAATGAATGGCGAGAACGCCGACTTCTGCGCCACATTCAGTTGACCATCGCAGGATGTCTTGGGCCTTGTGATGTGTTTAACGTGGTCACGATTGTAACGCCGCAGGAAACTATTTGGCTTGGAGGAATTACCGAAGAGTGGCCATTCGTCTTGCTTCGGGATTGGGCTGTCGGCTCGGCGGATCGAGGTGAACTGATAGCTCTTCCTGGTGGGTTGCGGCATTATATTTTCGATCGTTGGCATCCGCAGCCAGCCGAAGCCTACGCAAGCCATCACGCAAAACTTTAAACAATGGCAATCAAGGATCTTACTAAAATTACAAAGCACCTGTTCATCTGCAACGGCAGCAGTTGTACGCAAAACGGAGCGTCCGAAACAACGCTTTCGATTCGGGACGAAATACAAAAGCTTGGTCTTCACGACCGCACCCATACCTCAAGAACGCTGTGCAATGGCCGGTGTGACGACGGCCCGATCGTGATCGTAACTCCCGATAATATCTGGTACAAGCAAATCTCGGCTAAGGTCGGACGAAAACTGGTGTACGACCATTTGAAAAACGAAAAGCCAATGGAAGATTTCGTTTTATGGCGGTTTGGTGAAAAGTCGATTGTCACGGATTAGTGAGCGGGGGCTGAGACTGAACTCGGAGGAGATTCGTTGAAGGCCGAGTCCTTCGCTATCAACTAGTAAAAGTCAAACCAGGAGCGTTTCTCTTTTGCCCTCGTTCTATTGAGAGTATCGGTCGGGCAATTGGAATAACTATTCGTTACCAATGATGAACGAGGCAAAGGCTGCCCTTCCGGCAACAGCTGACGAACACACTCACATCAGTGAAAGACAAACGCGTCGCGTCGTCTATCTAACCGCAGCGATGATGTTTGCCGAAATCGGCTTCGGGTATTGGACTAATTCGATGGCCTTGCTTGCCGATGGCTGGCACATGGCATCGCACGTTTTCGCTCTCGGAATTACATGGGCGGCCTATGCGACGATCCGAAAATACGCGGAATCGGAAAAACTCTCTTTCGACCGAAGGCGACTACTGGCTCTTTCTGGATTCACGAGTGCGGTTGTGCTTCAAATTATCGCGTTGGTGATGGCCTACGAATCGTTGGTCCGGCTCCTCAATCCGCTTCCGATCAAATTCAGCGAAGCGATCTTTGTCGCCTCGCTCGGTTTGATGGTTAACGTAGCGTGCGCATACTTTTTGCACGGCCATCACGATCATGACCACAATATTCGCTCGGCCTATTGGCACGTTTTGGCGGACGCATTGACAAGTGTTACGGCGATCATTGCGCTCATAGCCGGCGCGTTTCTCAGCCTTTTCGCTCTCGACAGTATCAGCGGAATAATCAGCTCTCTTGTTATCAGCAAATGGGCGATCGATCTGATTGCTGCCTCCGGAAGGGATTTGGTCGATTTCCGCGAGGGACAAAGAGAGTCAACCGCCGAAGCTGAAGTCCTGAATTCGGTGATCAAGCGCCGACGCAGTATTTATCCGCATCAATACGAAGCCGGTCGGCAGATTCCTGACGAGATCATCTGGCAGATTCTGGAAAACGCCAATCGAGCGCCAAATCATAAACAGACCGAGCCGTGGCGATTTTCGGTTTTTACCGGCGAAGGCCTGCGCACTTTGGGAGAGATACAGCAGAGCGTCTATAAAGAGAACGCCGGTGCAGATTACAACGAAACCCGCTATAAGAAAATGCTCGAATATCCGTTAATGTCATCGCACGTCATCGCCATCGGGATGAAGCGGAGTGACAAGGTCCTGCCGGAAATCGAAGAGGTCGAAGCCGTCGCCTGTGCCGTCGAGAACATGTTTCTTTCAGTGACGGCCTATGGACTTGGATCGTATTGGAGCAGTGCCGGCATCACCTATATGAATGCCGCCAAACCCCACTTCGGCTTGGGGCCCAATGACAGACTGCTCGGGTTTTTCTACATCGGATACGTCGCCAAACCATTCACTGCCGATTCGAAACGCCGGCCGATCGAAGAAAAGGTGGTTTGGGAAAACACCAATCGATCGTAGCCGCATTCTCGCGTGGAGATGATCGGTGAAAAACGGAAGATTCGAATGCGAATCTCGGAGCCGTGTTCCCCGTTTATTGACCTGAATATGCAACTCGCATTCCCTTCTCGACCATATATAAAAAACAACTATCACCGATGGCTTGAAGACAGCATAATTGTGGATTGATCGCGACCTTAATTTTCTAACAGGAGCGTTACACAATGACACCAGCGACAGACGCCCTCGTTCCGATAACCGTTTTGACCGGTTTTCTCGGTTCCGGGAAAACTACTTTGCTCAATCGAATCCTGACCGAAAATCACGGTAAGCGGATCGCCGTGATCGAAAACGAATTTGGTGAGATCGGGGTTGATCAGGAACTCGTTATCGGAGCCGAGGAAGAAATTTTCGAGATGAACAACGGCTGCATTTGCTGCACCGTCCGCGGAGATCTGATCCGTATCCTCGGCAATTTGATGAAGCGCAAAGATAAGTTTGACTACATCATGGTCGAGACGACCGGAATGGCAGACCCCGGACCGGTTGTACAGACGTTCTTTGTTGACGACGAAATGCAGGCGAAGATGAAGCTAGACGCGATTGTCACGCTTGTTGACGCAAAACACGTTTGGGAACACATCGAAACCAGCGAAGAGGTCAAACAGCAGATCGCTTTTGCCGACGTTTTGCTGCTCAATAAGACCGACCTTGTCACGCCGGAAGACCTCGATAAACTTGAATCTCGAATACTTTCGATGAACGCGACCGCGAAGGTCTATCGAACCAAAGATGCAGTCGTCGATATGGACAAGGTTCTCGATATTCAAGGTTTTGACCTGAATCGAGCGCTCGAAATCGACCCCAAATTTCTCGAGCCGGAATACCCTTTTGAATGGTCGGGTGTCTATCAAATACCGGCCGGAGAATATGAGATCGTACTCCAAGGAAATGGAGCCGACGATTCGATGAAACTCGGGTTTCTGCATCTCGATAGCGACATCGGTGAAAAAGAGTTGATGCAAGCCGTACTTCTGTTCTCAGCCGACAAGGTTGATGTTTCGAATAACGGCGAGATCGAGGCGTATGGCGACCGCATCTCCCGTCTCCAGCTTTCTTTGGAAGGAGAAAATAGATTCAGATTCGTCGTTGCGGCGCCCGGAACATACGCGCTCTTTACCGAACACAAGCCTTCTGAGTTCAGTACGCAGTTGCTTCGTAACGGTCAGGAACTGAAACCTGTAACCGAACGCGACTACAAACCCGATCACGAACACGATGACGAAATATCGTCGGTCGGCATCGACATCGCGGGCGACCTCGACAACACGAAACTCAACAAATGGCTCGGCAATATTCTGCAAACAAAAGGCACGGACATCTTTCGGATGAAGGGGATTTTGAGCATCAATGGAAGTGATGAAAGATTCGTTTTCCAAGGTGTCCATATGTTGTTCGACGGCCGGGCCGATAAGCCATGGGGCAATCAGAAGCGCAAGAATTCATTGATCTTCATCGGCAGAAATTTAGATCGGCAGGAACTCACCGAAGGCTTCAAGGCGTGTTTGGTTTAGGAAGAATATGAGCAATTTGTCAGCAGCAGATATTTTAGGCTTCGCCAAATCAAAATTGACACCAAGCAAACCGAAAGAGAAGAAGCTTTCTAAACTCTGGGAAGCGAATATCGATGATCATGTTATCAGTCTGGAATATTCGCCGGACCGCAGATTGGTTTTAGCAGCGGGAATCGGCGGGCAGATTTGTGTTTTCGATGCGGCGACGGGTGAACGGCGTTTTCAACTTGAAGCCCATGATTTCGGTGTGAAAATGATTTCATGGAGCCGAGACGGACGATATTTTACGAGTGCAGGACAGGACGGGAAGATCCGGCTTTTTAAGTCGGAAGATTTTACGGAGATTGCTACGCTTTCGGGCGGAGCGGATTGGGTCGAATGCGTTCGCTGGTCGCCGCACAGCGATACGTTTCTTTCGACGGCCGGCAAGAAAATGCGTCTTTGGTCGGCCACAGGCGCGATGTTGCAAGAGTATCCCGAACAAACCTCGACGGTGGTCGATGTGGCGTGGTCTCCAGCTTCTGAAAAATTCGTCGCGGCTTGTTACGGCGGTTTGACCTCGTGGCGGGCTGAAAACACGATTCCCGTTCATAAATACAAATGGAAAGGCTCGACTTTGGTTATCAAATGGAGTCCGAACGGTAAATATATCGCCACCGGTGACCAGGATTCGACCGTTCATTTTTGGATTACGAAAAACGGCAAAAGTCTGCAAATGCACGGTTATCCGACTAAAGTTTTGGAACTTTCGTGGGATACGACTTCGCAATTTTTGGCAACTGGCGGCGGGGGTTCGGTTACGGTTTGGAACTGCGAACCAAGTCCGGCAGGAACAACGCCGTTGCAACTTAACGGACATCAAAATTACCTGACCGCTTTGGCTTTTCAGCCAAAAGGACTGCTGCTTTTGTCGGGCGACAAAGACGGCAAACTATCGCTGTGGGATGTCGCAAACAAGGGCAAGTTTCAGTCTTCAAAAATGCTGCCGGGCGAGATAACGAATATTTCATGGTCGAGCGACAACGAACATTTTGTGGTGAGCGACAGCGTCGGAAACATACAACTATTTTCAGTTGAATAAATAGAGGGGCTTTCCATATGTTTTTTGCAGAAGTTCAGATCCCGCAAGGGCTGACGCTGATCTCCACACTAGTCTTCGGCTTTTTGCTCGGGCTTCGTCACTCGCTCGAACCCGATCACATCGCGGCCGTTTCGACAATAGTCAGCGACGGAAGGAGTTCCGTGCGGGCAAGTCTGTTCGGCTGCCTTTGGGGGATCGGACATACCCTGTCTCTTTTGATCGTCGGTGGCATTATAATTCTGATCAAGATCGATATTAGCTCGTCTTTGGAAACACCTATCGATCTGCTGGTCTCGCTCACACTAATCCTGCTTGGCCTGAGCGCTTTCTGGCAATTAAGAAAACTGGCGAAGGCAAAGGAAAATGATGCCAGCAAAGCTGACGCGGGTTCCTCAGGACATGGCTCAAGGTCGCTCGTCGTCGGTATGATCCACGGGCTGGCCGGAAGCGGAGCCTTGACACTGCTAATCGGCTCGACGATCTCCCCTCCGTTCGTCGCCTTTGTTTTCCTTCTTATATTTGGGATCGGCTCAATTGCAGGAATGGCGGCGGCCAGCGTGGTACTGACAGTGCCGCTGCGTTTCACGTACTTTCGTTTTTCCGGCCTGCACTATTTCCTTCGCGGCTGTGCCGGGTTATTCAGTCTCGTATTCGGTGTTTACATCCTTATTGAAACGCTGCTCGCCTAGATAGACGGTCTGAAAAACTGGCTAAGCAGAACCAAAAGTAAGCTCCCGCGAAGCTATCTCATGTCGCCAAAGTTCCTTGCCATCTGAATCGAGCGTTCGTAGAAGGAGCTTTCTGTCTTTTGCAGGGCCGCTTACCTCCAATAGTCCGAAATTCCGCTGTCCTTTCACCAGAGTTCCGGGAACGCGGGGTGGGTTGTTCTCTTCTCCTTTTGTCGGATTCGAAGGCCCCGATGTGAGAGGGCTGGTGTGGAGTCATAGAGATGATCGAATCCGGGTTCGTCTCGCTTGATAAACTCGGACATGTGCCGGTCGCCGGAGAGGAAAAGAACGCCGGGAATCTTTGCCTCGCGGATGAAACTTATTAACCGCTTTTGCTCGTCAGGAATACTGCCGAATGCCTCGTGAGGCGTCATCGGGTTCATCATCTTGTTTTCGCCCGCTATGATCTTGAACGGTGCGTTACTCGATATCAGAGCATCGATCAGCCATTGCAGCTGGGCGTCACCAAACATCTGCTTCTTTGATCCAAACGGCGTGCGATCGGGCGATCGCTCGCATAGACACTCTATTAGTCGAAATCGACCACAGACGCCCCCTAAACGACTGAGCATTGGAAAATGAATAGTGTCTGCATGTGGCGGTCTAAACTAAAGATCAAGGGTTTTTGGTTGGGGTATGCATTTGTTGGAGATCACTGATCTGAAGAAGGGATTCGTTTCCCCGCATGGCAACTGGAGCGAGATCATAGATATTGAAAGATTTCAGCTGGCCGAAGCCGAACAACTCGCCATGAAAGGCGACAGCGGCAGCGGCAAGACCACCTTCTTGAATTTGATCGCCGGAATTCTGCACCACGACGGTGGAACGATCTCGATCGATAATGTTGAAATTACTGCACTGAGCGAATCCCAACGAGATGCCTTGCGTGCCCGAAAGATAGGCTATGTTTTCCAATCGTTCAATTTGCTGCAAGGCTTTACCGCTTTTGAGAACGTGATGTTAGGTATGGCGTTTGGCGGCGGAGCAAACCGCGAGCGTGCAGACAAACTACTTGAACGCGTCGGTCTTTCCGATCGCAAAGACTACAAACCGAAACAATTATCCGTCGGCCAGCAACAGCGTGTCGCAGTCGCACGTGCACTTGCGAACGCGCCGAAACTGGTCCTGGCTGACGAGCCGACCGGAAACCTTGACCGCAAGACCACGATCGACGTGCTCGGTCTGATACGCGAAGTTTGTACTGAAAACAATGCATCTCTGCTTTTGGTGAGCCATGGCGAGGAAGTGCTTGAGCAATTTGAGAACGTTGTTGATTTGAGGGATCTGAACAGATGCGTCTGAAGATCGTAACAAAGAGCATGCGTCAGCACGCGGTCTCGACGGTCGTGACGGTGCTCGCTATCGCGCTAGCCGCGGGGCTCGTTATGAGCGTGTTCTCGATCCAGCGGCAAACTTACGCCGCATTCATAGGCGGAGAGACGGGATTTGATGCCGTATTGGGTGCCCGCGGAAGCCAGCTTCAGCTTGTCCTAAACACGGTCTTTCATCTAGAGACGTCGCCCGGGAACATTCCATATTCGATGTACACAAAGATCGCTGCGAATCCGCAAGTCGAACTAGCCGTGCCATATTCGGTCGGCGACAACTATCGCGGATTTAGGATCGTCGGCACCACTGAAGAGATCTTTACGCGATTTGAATATAGGCTTGGCGAAAGATTTCAGGTTCAGCCGGGCGGGCGCATCTTTGAACCGACGGCAAAAGAAGCGGTGTTCGGAAGTTTTGCCGCAAAGGAAACAGGGATGAAGGTCGGGGATGTGATTCAGCCTTACCATGGGCTGATCTTTGACGAGAATTCGAAACACAACGACAACTATACGGTCGTTGGGATCCTAGAGCCGACAAACTCACCATCGGACCGCGTGGTTTGGATCCCGATCGAGGGAATTTATCGAATGCAGGGCCATGTTCTCCGCGGGACCGGCGAGAACTACACGGCTACCGAAAGCGAAGTTATCCCGGACGAAGCGAAAGAGGTTTCTGCGGTAATGCTGAAGCTTCGTTCGCCGCAGGCCGGAATGAACCTCGACCAGTTGATCAATAAACAAGGTAAGGCCGCGACGCTGGCATTTCCGATCGGAAGATCGATGGCGGAGTTATTTGAGAAACTAGGTTGGCTGAATCGGGTGCTCGAGCTCGTGGCGTATATGGTCGTCATTGTTGCGGCGTTTTCGATCTTGGCAAGCATCTATAATTCGATAAATGAACGCAGGCGGGAATTTGCCATACTCCGGACGCTCGGGGCGACCAGAACAACGGTCTTCTCAGTGATAATTTCTGAGGCATCACTGATTGCACTAATAGGTTCGCTCGTAGGATTTGCGGTCTTTGCGGCGATCATGTTCGTGACTGCTTATATAGTGAGGGAACAGACAGGAGTAGTTCTGAATATATTTCAGTTCGACAAGATCTTCGTTATAACGCCGATCCTGATGACGCTTGCAGGAGCGGCCGCAGGAATTTTACCTGCTTTCAAGGCATATTCTACTGACGTTGCGGAGAATTTGCTTCCGACAACATAAAGTCGTGAACCAAAAAATATGAACAAGCATATCGCCAGTTTTATTTTCTTTGCCGCAATGGCAATCGGGTCTTCGGGCTGTAGTTCGGAAAGTGTGAATACTGAGAACAATTCGTCTAGATCGAACAAAGACGCTGTTATTTCATCGAATTCGAACAATAATGCGAATAAAGAAGAAAAAATCGCCGGATCACACGTACACGCCGCTCCGCACGGAGGGACATTGATAGTTTTCGGTGACGAGGCGGCTCATCTGGAGCTTGTTCTTGATGAGACTTCAGGAAAATTGACCGCTTATGTCTTGGACGGCGAGGCCGAGAAAGGTGTGCCGATCGCTCAAGAATTTGTTGAAGTTGAGATCGAAAAACCGAAAACCGCGAGCCTGAAGCTAATGCCTGTCGAAAACGCATTGACTGGTGAAAAAGCAGGTTCCACAAGTCAGTTTTCGGTACTTAGTGATGAGCTTAAAGGGCTTTCGAATTTTGATGCAAACATAAAGAGCTTGAACGTAAAGGGACGAGAGTTTAGAAGCGTTCATTTTAATTTTCCAAAGGGTAACGAGGAAAAGCACAAACATTGATCAACTAATGAAGAATAATCGGAACAATGGAAAATTCTCAGCGATCATAAAGACCGGGGCGTTCTTTATGGTCACTTTCGGCTTTGTTGTCGTGGTCGCTCTATTGCTAATGAAATTCGGAGCCGACCCGATTGAAAAGAAAGATGAAACGTTCACACCTCTCGATATAAACAACCTAGCGAAATATGAGTATAGCGAAGCAAAAGCTCTTCGGGCATTGGCCGATGGAACTCCCCTGGAGAATCAGATCCCTGAGAACGTAACGGCATTGAATGGACGCAAGGTTTCGATCACCGGATTCATTATGCCTGTGCGTGTGGACAGCAATGGCAATGTTCGTGAGTTTGCTCTAAACGGTAATTACGATATGTGTTTTTACGGAGCACCTTCCCAGATCAATCAGTGGGTTCACGTAAAAATGGAAGAAGGCACGGCCGCAAGATTCTCTCACTCTCCGACACGCGTTTACGGAACTTTGGAAGTAGGTGAGTTGATCGAAAATGGCCAGGTCGTCAGCCTCTATAGGTTAAGTGGTCAAAAGGCAGAACCAGTGCAAATGAGAATGTTTTAATTGGCCACCGGTCGGCGTTCATCGCCTGAATTTGACCTTTTATGGGGCGCTTCGCCCACTTGGTGAAATAGATGTCTATTGAGTAAAACCAAGAACTTATACTGATTCCCATCCACTTTCTTAGTACTAAAGGTCCGAGGCGGCGGATTGAATAGTGGCCGAAACGCAGATCTAAGTCTGCGTCTCGGTATGCGTGCACACAATGCAAGAGCGGCAAAGTCTGCGGTTTGTAATGTGTGCGATGGTGATCAGAAGTCCGCCGCTAAGGAGCAGGATCGCCCTCGCGGTAAAGTTCTCCTCGAAAAGGATATGAGAAACAACGATCAGAAATATGCCGTTTACAAATAAGACCAATGATCGGAGTTTTCCATGCTGCTTGAAATATGCCGGCAAAAGGCTGAGCAATGCGATCACGATCGTCGCAAAAATAAACGCGAATTCCGTAGTTTCATCGAGCAAAAAACTCAATCCCACGAGCGGAAGAATGGAAATAAATAAGGGCAGAACTAAACAGTGAACGGCGCACATCCACGAAGCGACAATGCCGGCAGCGTCGAGATAGTTTCCCGTAGAGTGTTGGTTAAGTATTTCAAGCGTACTGGTTGCGTTTCTTTTCATATATTTAGCGTTGCCGCACGACAATGGACGAACTCCGGTCGATGCAGCAAATATTCGACAATAACAGAAACCGCTTCATCTCGATCGTCTATTCAATGAATAGATTTTTATCGCGAATGAACACCGTTTCTTGTAATGCTCAATGACACGAAATTGACTCGAACAGACTAACGATCATGAATATCAAGATAAATAAAGTTTTCCTTTCAGCATTTTTTCTTCTTACCTCGGCGATCCTTGCGACAGGACAGGGCGTTTCACGTACCGAATGTTTTCCGTTCGAAAACCTATCGTCCGATCAACGGAAAGCCGCCGAGGTTCTACTGCTGAAAGCACTGGACGAAGCCGCTCTCTATACGATCGTCGGTGGAATAAAGCCTATGAGCACCGGTATCCGATCGTTTCAGCTTCAGGTCAGCCTTCCCCGGATGAGCTTCGTGGATGCTCAGGCGAAGATCAGGGAACTTGAAGGCAAAGATGCCGATAGCCTTTCGCGCGAGCAAAGGACCGAGCTGAACCAGGCGAAACAATCGGCCGACCGTTCAAAGGTGTTGGAAGACCTAGAATTGACCCGTTCGATCCTTGAAAAGTGGCGATGCGGTGATGAGCTCTATGCAGGTGTCCAACATTTCCAACGTCAATTCGAAGGGAAACGCTTCCAAGAGGTGTTCATTATTAACCGAACCAAATTGAGACAAGTCCTTGCAGAAAAGAAGGACTTCTTCTCGCGTTGGGGCGTTACCTCAAGCTCACATCCCGAACAAGTGCTCTATGCGGTCGAAAATGAAAGCAACAGTGCGCGCTTTGCCGGCTACGGATATCTTTTCGGTTATCCCGATCACGCGGTCCGGTTCTTTGTTCAGGCCTCTGACGAAGAAACCTTTTCGGGCCATTTCGTAACCCGGGATTTTATCTCTATACCGACGTTTGCCAGAGATACTAACTTTTTCGTTTATGCAGTGCCGAAAGGGCATAGCGCAAACGAAGCAGATACACAGCTGAGATCGAAAGCGGCTCCGATCCTAGCGGAATACCGCAGGCGCCGGGCAGAATATATCGGGGACGGCAAAAAGGGTGTTCTGGAACTGGTTCGCGACTGGTTCTGTAGCGATGGCTCGGGCTGCGCTACCTCAAACGCAAAATTCTGACCTATTTAAATTCGAATGGTCAACACGATCAGCGATGCAGACCGAAGCACCTCGCCCAGAAAGAGCTTAGGTTTCGTAACGCTAATTACTCTGGAAATTGCGCATATGATCGGTGCCGGGATCTTTACGACTTCCGGATTCGCCCTTGCGGATCTGGGTTCGGCGAATAGAGTGATGGCGGCGTGGATTGTCGGCGGCATCAATGCGGCTGCGGGAGCCATAGGTTATGGGATGTTATCTTCGCCGCCCTTGGCCATGGATTGCGGATCGGCATCGGAACTGGGATCCAAAGGTAGTGTCAAATATTTTGTGTAAATATTTTTCTCTTGTTTTTGGTTTTGTCTTCCTTTTTCATTTATTTAGTAGTAGTTGAGGCCGTGGGAACGGTGGGCAAACGGGACAGCAGGGAAGTGGGTCATGCGTCGATCAATACAGTCAAGCTCAAATCTTTGACCTGACAAAGACTGTGACGGGGAAAGTAGACGTAAATAAAATGACCATGCAATCCGATCGATCGAGATCACTTACCAATTTGAGATAGGTTGATCGGTTCTTGCGGCAGGAAACGACGGGGATTGATGGGCCGGTCGCCAAGACGCAGCTCATAATGAAGATGTGGACCGGTTGAACGTCCGGTTGATCCGACGTAACCGATCAAGACGCCGCGCTGAACGGGATTACCAACCTCTACTTCGACCTTCGAGAGGTGGCCATAACGGGTGAATAGGCCATTTCCATGATCGATCTCGATCATGTTTCCGTAGCCGCCTTGCCATCCCGCCTTAATTACAGTTCCATTGGCCGGGGCAACGATTGGGTCGCCGCGTTCGCCGTCGATATCCATTCCGTTATGAAATTCGTACGATCGACCACCGAACGGGTTTCTTCTGAATCCAAATTCGTTATTGATCTTTCCGGAGTGTGCCCAGATCGTCGGAAGGTTTGCTGGCTGGCTGGTCGTTTGGATCAGCTTCAATTGATTCTCGACCTCCTGGTCTTCGATAACAAGCTGTTCCGGGGAATACGGGCCACCGCTGTTAAGAGCCATTTTAGCAGCACCGTCGGGTCGTGAATAATCGATAACACGTTGTTCGACGGGAACTCTTGTAACCGCCTGAGTCGTGATCGTGTCAGTTGCAGCTCCGGCTACATCGCCGCTGTCGGCAAGCTTGAGAACCCCAACGACCCCTAGACCTAAAACTGATAAACCGAGAATTAGTGCAAAACTGAGAAGACCGTTCTGCAATACCGATCTAGATATCTGCACACGGCGTATGAAAATTTTATTATTGCTTTTAGATCTTCTTGTAAAAAGGAAAGAAAATGACTTTGCGTCTTTATGCATTATGCCTTAAAGCTCCTTAAGTTGATTACGTATCGGGAATCCATCGTCCCAACACACGGAATCACGTGGGGCAAGCCGCTAGCGACTAACGCGAGACCAAACTACCAAATAAAACTAAAACTAATTGAAAACTACCCTATTTGCTCGTTCATCGAATGGATGGCATTATGATAGATTAGAACCATCATTGAAGGCAAGTGGGCTTGACGCCCTTCGACCGAAAAAGGATAACACAGTTTAACATGACATAACTAGCCCTTTGCTTTCTTCGCTTCGTTCCAGCCCTTCAATATCATTACGCCGATCGCTACGAGGAGCACTATGAAGACAAGAACGATCAGGATCTTGATGGCACCGGTCAAGAACGCTATGAAGGCGATAATGGACTTGAAAAAGGTGATCGCGAGAGCGATCAATACCAAAATGCTGCTAACAATTCCTGAGATCTTTAAGAAACCAAACATATAAACAACCTCTATTCTAGATTCTAACTGAGCTTCATCGACAAATCCAGAGATTTCCGACCTAGTCGATAACTAAGAGTTCCATCGGCCAAATTGATCGTCACCTAGATTCCCCGTTCGGCGGTTCTGTTCATCGGGGCGATACCGATGCTCGCCTGTCGCTGCAGAGAACAACGGAGCCGGCCGGACCGAACTCATATCAGTATAACTTTCCGCGTCGGATGGCGATCTAAAAATGTATCCGCGCAAAATATAAATTCCCAGCCCGATCAACATCATCGGCAACAGCGAACGCATCAATCCGCGAAGATCGAAGACGCCTTGCAAAAGAAAAGCCCCGCCCAGGATCGTCAATAAGATCCCCCACAATTTCGGATTTCCTGAAAAACGCTTTACAAAAATATCCTCTGCCACATCAGGCGTAAGTCCGGAGCGGATCATCTGTGCTGTTCGCCACGCATCGAGCGCCGCAAAGAACCACATACCGATAAAGCCGAGAGCGAATATCGCAAAACCTGTAAGTAACGCCATCTGGAACAGGCCAATAAAGATGGCAAAATAGACCAGTGCTTTGACCGTTTGTCCGTTATAGGCAGCACCCAGACCGGGCAAAATAAACGAAAGTATGGTTGCAAAGAATGGTGAGGTCCGCTTCTTTACGAACGGAACATAGTTCACTTGGCTTTGCTGGCGAAGAAGATCGACCCCGAGGACTATACAGTCCTGGCAATATGGGAAGCCTTTGATCCGATGATCGCATGTCGGACATAACGCCTTTCCGCAACTATTGCACTGGACGACAGCGACGTTTTGAACGTGATATGAGCAGTTCATCTGTTATTTCCGTCCTCGCTGCTTTGAACTCCTGCGTCCGTTTTCGGCATATCAAAATTCACAGGATTGCCTTTCCATGCATCCGCGCTTTGTTTATATGTCATTTCGGCGATCTGAACGCTCTTTGCGTAAACATCACTAAGTGAGCCGTCAGCAGAAACCGTCTGGCTTACGAACAAAGACGCAAAGAGCATCATCAGTGCGACCGGTGCGAACTGCGGAACCGCTATCGGAACACGTATACCTTTGATCCATTCGGCCAAACGTTCGGACCAACCGGGCTTCGAATTATAGGCCTCTGCCGCTCCGGTCGTTAGCTGAAGGATCCTTTCGTTCAAACCAAACGGTACCGGCAATTCGTCGGCCTTATAAGCAACGATCGCCGCAAGTGAGCGGACGACGCTGCCGGGAAGGTCGGTACAATCGTCACAAAGAATCGCGTGGCGTTCCCAGCGATGGAAAACTTGAGCAGGCAGAAATCCGTCCAGATAATCGGTCAGGTGATCTTCAAACTCGTTGCAGTGCAGCGATGCGTCAGGGACTGTGCTAGCGAGGATGCGTGCCTCCAGCCGAGTCAGCTCCGGCTTCGGTTCGGCCATTTCTCGACAGACCGCTATCGAAGTTTTGACGTCATTAACAAGAGCGTGGCAGATAGGACAACTAAGGATATGAGCGGCCGCCGCCTTATGCACCACCGCATCAAGCGAGCGTTCGAGGTAATCAGACATCAATCCCTCAAAAACCGTACAATCCATTGCTTTGTCCAATCTAGTTGCCATAAAACTTCCCCTTGTAGTAATTAACCTAGTTCAATTGACGTTCTCCTTTCTCAAAATTTGCCACTAAACCGTCACGACCCTCATTCGCCGTAAGATCTTTGCTAATTCTATTCGTCCACGATTTATTCTGGATTTAACGGTTCCCTCCGGAATATTCAGCACATCGACGATCTCCTGATAACTAAGCTCCTCAATATCTCGAAGTATCACACACGTTTTCAGATCGGCCGGCAGTTTGTCTATACCTTGCTGAACCTGCGTTGCAAGCTCACGGCGTTCCATTTCCCGATGGGCAGAATTTCCAACCGCCCTCAAGTGATACTGATGATCGTCAACCGCATCCGCCATTGTGTTCTGCGGATTACGCTGCCGCTGTCGGTAATCGTCAATTATCAAATTCCTCGCCAGTCGCATGAGCCAATTGGCGAGATCGCCCTGCTTTGGATCGTATTGATCCAGCGTCCGGTAAATGCGGATGAAAACCTCCTGAGTGAGGTCTTCCGCCGATTCGGCGTTCGATGTGAACCGATATGCCAGGTTAAAGATTCGCCGCGAAAACGCTGTGACTATCTCTTCCCAAGCCGAACCGTCCCCGCCACGCGCTTTACGCACGAGTTCCGCTCCGTTCAATTCATAGGCCGCTTTTAAAGCTTCCAAATCGCGATCTCTCCAAACTTAAGCCGGTTCGTCAAATAACCGGCAAGCCCTTCATTGCGGCCTGCCAATGCTAGTTTACGACATTAGAACCCGCAAAGTTCCAATCCATTTTGTCTTAGTTCTGACATTGGATCTAACTATTTTCGCAAAGCCGTGAAGGCAGTTTCAATTTGATCTGATTTACGGTATCTTCAAAGCTTTGATTTGGCTGACTGATGGCCGCATCATTTTACATTAGGTTGTGGGCTTTCTGGATTGAAGAAGTACGTTAAATTCGTTTTATTGCTGCTGTTCGCGGCGTTCCTATTCTGGTTTTTCGGCAAGGACCTGGATTGGAGAGAGGTCCGTTCAAGCCTCGGAAAGGCCGATCCGGTCTATTTGTTGCTTGCGGTCGCTGTCATTTGCCTAGGCTATTTGCTGCGGGCCGTTCGCTGGAAGGTGCTGCTTGCTCCGATCACAAAGACAGATCTAAAGGAACTTTTTGCGACTACGACCGTCGGTTTCGCGGCGATCTTTCTTGTCGGTCGAGCTGGTGAGATCGTCCGGCCGATGTGGCTGCCGATGCGTGATAAACGGGTCAGGCCGTCTGCGGCTGTCGTTACGCTTGGTCTTGAGCGGATCTTCGATCTTGCCGCACTCGTCTGTTTCTTCTCAGTAAATCTGCTGTGGTTCAACCCGCCTGTTGGCCGTGAAGATCAATTTGCCAACGTGCAGAACATAGGCTATTTGATGCTGGCGGGAGTGGTCGCGGGTTTTATTGCACTTGCGGTCTTTCAACGTTATTCAGCAGAAGCTCTTAGTCTGGTATCACGTTTAACTGACAGGAGTTTCGTTCCGGGCCGTATAAGAAGGATCATGCTGAGCCTAACGAGGCAATTAGGCGCGGCTCTTGCCATAATGAGGGATTGGCGCCAATTGCTGCTTGTATCGTTTTGGTCGATCGCACTTTGGCTTTCGATCTCGATCCCGACGTGGGTTGTTCTGCTGGCATTCGATCTTCCGTTCACATTCAGCGATTCGCTTTTCATAATGGGTTTTGCAGTCGTAAGTTCCGTAGTGCCTACTCCCGGCGGGGCGGCCGGAGCATTTCATACTGCGACCGCGGCGAGTCTTTTATTCCTGCGTCCCGATATGCCAACCGAGAATGCTGCTGCAGTTTCGATCGCGATGCATTTAGTCTATTTCGCACCTGCACTTGCGTTGGGTTTGTATTATTTCCTGCATGGCGATATAAGTATTGAACGTTTTCGAAGTTTGCTATCCCGCGAGCATGCCGTCGAAGATATCGAATCGGAAAGCCCAAATCAGGAACAAGGGACAATGGATAACTGATAGCGGACAATTTTTTCTATATTGTCCATTTTCAATTATCCACTATCAATTATTATGCGTTGCCCATTTTGTGCCCATCTCGAAGATAAGGTCGTAGATTCACGCGAGGCCAAGGAAGGCGATGCCATCCGCCGGCGCCGCGAATGCCTTGACTGCGGCAGGCGTTTCACGTCTTACGAAAGAATCGACGAGATCCCGTATATGGTGGTCAAAAAGGATGGAAAGCGTGAATCGTTCGAACGAAACAAGATACTCGCCGGACTGCTGAGAGCCTGCGAAAAGCGGCCGATCTCGACAACTCAGCTTGAGGGGATAGTTAACAATATCGAGAAGGTCGTGCAGGATTCACCGGACCGCGAACTTGCGACAAGCGAGGTCGGCAAGATCATAATGCGAAAGCTGAAGTCTTTGGACAAGGTCGCCTACGTCCGTTTTGCTTCGGTTTACCTTGAATTTGAAGATGTTTCCGAGTTTATGACCGAACTGAAGGATCTTGTCCGTGCCCGCGACGCCCAGCCGGCCAAAAAGGTCAAGAAGGCAAAGAAATAGACCAAGTTGTCTCGAGGCCGTCTGAAACAAGGGCCATTTGTCAGAACCGGGAGCGATAGCGACTGGGTCTGCTGGATTTTCCTTATCTATGCGTGCTCCGCGGCTTCGCGTTAAGACTTCTGCCGGCCGTCGGGCTCGCCACCAGCTTGTTCAGGCGTTCTGACCTTTCCAAGTGCGCCATTTATTCCATTTGCCACAATTGCTATCAACTGCGCCAATTGCTATTCCATTCGCCGATTCATTAATAGATAATTCCGACTATTGCCGACGGAATGGCGGTGTGGAACATGAACTCGAAACCACAGATCTACACGGATAAACACAGCTCGCAGTTCAGAGTTCAAGCTTTAGCTTGCTCTTCGTTGCGTCTCGCGCATCTCGGCGGTGAGCATGTTTCAGGCGTTTCAGTTGTTTCAGGTGTTTCAGTTGTTTCAGGTGTTTCGGGCGTTTCAGGTGTTTCACTGAAACGCGTGACTCGCCTGCAGAAACAAAACGGAGTGTTACAAGGTGTTACAGATGTTACAAGTGTTACACAGAAACGCGCGGCTCGGGCAAAGAAACGCCGTCCCGGTCTCCGGACTTGATAGATTTAAATTGATCAAGAAATATTTCTTTACCAATTTACGATCGGGCAATTAACAATTGACAAGGAATTGCCGCGACAATTGTATTCATACTGGCGCGACTGCGTAACAAAGCTCTATGAGAATAAAGAAATTCAGATGTGTTCAGTGCGGCGGGCCGAAGGTCAATCCATATTCGACGCCGTATATTATGTGCGACTTCTGCGGGGCTTTCACCGATATAGATTTTGCGATCGGCATGGAGACCTGGACCGCGGACCCCAACGCGACCTTTAACTATCAGGCTAAGAAGGTCGAACTGATGCAGAAGTCGCAATCTGCATTGGCACTAGGCGACAGGCAAAAGTATTACGAATTTCAACGAGAGTTTTGGGATATTTATTACAGAACGTTTCCGCCGTATCTTCCGCCGACGGTCGATGATCCGAAGAAGTACATGATCTATCTCGATGTCTGTGCCGTGTCGAGTGTCGAATCAGGCTTCGATCCGAAATGGCAGCAATATGCTGCCCACCAACAGCAGCTTCAGGCGAACTTACGCTATGTGAACATAAACGGGCAAACTAGGGCCGAAAGCACAAGCTTTTTTACGCTGGCCGAGTTTTTCGTAGGCTTCACGCGTGAGGGAATGCGCGAGTTTTACGAAAATCCGCGTTACGCGATGATGCATGAACTATTGCCGGAGAATCTTCATTTTAAGATGAAAACATCGATGTTCGTACAGGCCTGGCTTCCATATCTGACCGATCAGGACGCCGATAAACTGTTGAAGATGCTTGGGTTTACGAATGAGTACGAAGAGATCAAACGGCCGCCGGGAACGACCGTTGAATGCGAAACATGCAAGGCTTCGCTGTTCGCCCCGGAAGGTTCATACAAAATATTTTGCGAGAATTGCCGGAAAACGACGCAGGTCAGGTCGCAGTTCTTTTGTATGTCTTGCGGTTCACCGAACGACGTTTCAGAAAATCCCGGCAAGCCGATCGAATGCAGTATGTGCGGCATCGCGAACCGTATTGTCCATCCGTATTTCGGCCGCTGATCAGCCGTCATTTTGCAGTTTCGATATCTGCGATGAACTCGTCCTTATTTTCAGGCGAGATCATGATCGATCTGCCGTTCCCGTACTCGATCCGAAGCCGGTCTAGCGACAGTGCGGGGCTCGATAGCGGATTGTGCGTTGGAGTGATGCCAGTGATCTCATCGATCGGGACACGCCATTTGAACGGGCCGCTCCGAACGGTGAGCAACTTTTCGTCCAGGATGTAAAAGGTGCCGCGCAAGATCCAAAGAATGAATATCCCGAAAAATATCGTGATCGCCGCAGCCCAGGCATACTGCCAGCCTCCGGCTGCGATCACCGATACGGAAGCTACCGTGGACATGATCATCGCAAGACCGAGCACAACGGCCAGCCATGTATCGACCTTTGATCTGTATATCTTTTGCATATTGATACTCCTCGACTCAATAACGTTGACACGCGAACATAGAGACCGGCCGGCGGCAAGGGTCCGTTCGCTCGGTCTTTTCTACGAAATGCATTGCCTCAATTACGAGCCGCTTCTCATTCCACCGAGCTTTCCGCCGATCCATGCCATCGGAATATACGCGAATATCAGATCAACGGCCTCGAACCAAAGCGGCGCCGGGAACATCAAGACAGCCACAATTCCGCCGACCATGGTGAGACAGCCGACTATCATTGCGACGACCATCTTGTGTGTCACAGAGATCGTCGCCGCAACCGTGGCACCAACCAGCGTTCCTAATGCGTGTGCAAGGAACGGGGCGATGAAATGCTTTGCTTCAAAAAAGGGGATAGCGGCGATAAGCCCTTCGGTGGTTGTCGTGTCCGAACCGGGTGGTAATGGAATGACCATCGGGCCAATCGAGACAATGGCGATGTTGACCGCACTGCCGACAATAAACCCAACGACAACTGCGATTATGTTTCTGATCATCTTTCTCCTTTTGCCCAAACCGTGGTGCAAGTGGTTCGGGCATGATCTTGATTTGTTCAATAGCGTTCGAGTTATACTCCGAAATGGCACTTTGCCGCAACCTGTCACGGCTAAGAGATTGATCCGTATGGCGAGTCGTTCGAGGTCTATACGTCAATATATGCGGTTAAATTTTCCTTAACGCCAACATATTGTGCTTGCCTTAAATGGTGGTTTGATATTACATTACAGGTTATAAGTTGACGCTTTGCTTAAGCGTTCGAAATTTGAAGGAGGAGTAAAGTTTGCTAACAGGAAGAGTATTGCTTTTGAACTTTTCTTACGAGCCGCTCGGCACGGTCGGCGTTGCACGCGCGGTGTGTCTGTGGTTTCGTGGAGCTGTGTTCATCGAAGAGAACGACGGCGACAATGTGCTTCGCTCGCCTTCAACGACGTTCAAAGTGCCGTCGGTCATCCGTTTGCGTCACTATATCAACGTTCGCCGTAATCGACGCGAGACCACGATGAAGCGTGCCCGCGTCTATATCCGTGACCGCTATCGCTGTCAGTATTGCGGCGATCACAAGCACGCGAAGGACCTGACGCTCGATCATATTCTGCCGCGTGCACAAGGCGGCGAAAGCACGCCCGCAAATCTGGTCACGGCTTGCGTTAAATGTAATCAGCGAAAGGGCAACCGTACGCCCGAACAAGCGAGAATGCCCTTGCTGACATCGCAAAAGCTGCTTCGGCTCGGCCTTGATCATGTTCTGCTGTGCCATTATGCAGAATCGCGTCCTGAATGGAAGAAGTATTTGTTTATGGACGATCATTCGGAAATAGAGGAAACGATCAGGGTCGCGGCCTGATACACAGTTCGATCACGTCTTAGCTTTAACGGCTGGTCAACGTGACCGGCCGTTTTCTATTGGATATAGATCTTTTCGAAGATTGGATAGGAGGTACAAGATGATGAATAGGAAATATAACAATATTGGCGAGATCGAAGGCCTTGTTCGTTCGTTTGAGGACGCTACCATCGGCCGTGACGAATGGAAACATGCGGAGCATTTGGTCGTCGCGCTTTGGTACTTGAGCGAAAATGACCTCCCGGCCGCAACAGACAAGATGCGAAGCGGAATAATGAATCTGCTTGAAAATGGATTTGGCCTTGATCTTTCTAAGGAGATGCCGTACCACGAAACCATCACCGTATTCTGGATGCGAACGGTGTATGCCTATATGTTGATGCATCCCGAAGAAACGATAGTAGAAAAAGCGAACGGGTTGATCGAGTCTTTCGACAAAGATCACCCTCTTCGCTTTTATTCCACAAACCTGCTTTTTTCTGATGCAGCCAGGACTGCTTTTGTCGAACCGGACATCCAAAAGCCCATATCTCTTACAGCCGATCAATGGTAGTAGCTTTCATCATAGTCATATCCGCCTGAATATCCTCGAAGGAGACCGACATGTACCTCACCTGTAGTGTAGTAATCGAGCCTCCGTTTAACATGAGCTCCTTTATAGCCCGGGTCTTCCCCACCAAGAGGTGCGTGATGCGGCTCCATCGAAGAGACCTGGGCTGAGGGCCCCTTACCTGTAACCTTGTAAATGACATTTACATGATTGCTCCCGATCTTATTGTCTTTGTAGCCGACATAGACGGGCCCCATCGAGAGCAGCGATTTCAGCTGATCCGAGGTCAATTGTGACCCAACATAGAATGGAACCCAACGCATGCACCAACGCGGATCTTCGATTAGCTGAACGATCCCGGCGAAGTTGAGCGAACCGCCATCGCCGCGAAGAAGCCTATAATCGTCCAGAACGTCATCTTGATAGATCTCGGCGATCTTCTGTGCACGAAGCCACCATTCTAGTGAGGCCGCCCAGCATGAATTCTCATCATATTGTCCAACAGCGGCGATATTTTTATAGTTAGTAGGCATTATTACTCCTTTTCGATCTTATCTTAACCGACAAGTGCGTCGATGGCTTTTGCGATCTTTTCAAGTCTTGGCCTTACCGCAGAGGCGTGACGGGCACATTCGCGGAGGACCTCTTTTGATCGGTCCATTCGGAGTGGCACGCGGCTTAGATTTCCATACATCGGTATAAGGTGATGATGCGATAATTTTTCGATCTGATCTTCACTTAGTGGTTTGCCTTGAATGCAATGGTCGATCACCTTCAGAAGCACTTCACGAATGATCTTACTCATTCCTTTTAGTGTGCGGGTCATTGCGTCTTCGCCGATCTTGCCGATAAAGACCCCGACCAACTGGGCCACTGCTTTGTTCTTTACAATACCTTTTACGGCCATTTCCTTGACCTTTCCGGTGAGATCGGCTTCGATACGGCCGAGAAAAAGCTCAACGAACATATGGTCGTAAAAAACCGGCATCATCTTCCTGAGAGCCATATCATCATCAACGAAGGCTTCGAGTGCCCTACAGTATAGATCGTAATTCTGTTTTATTTTTCCACCTGCAACAACTACCTGCATTCCGGTTACTGCCCATGCAACAGGCCCGCCCGCAACCGCCATACAGCCTAGATAAATGTCAATGAAATTACTAATCACAGACTTGGTCGCTGCAAGTTTCTTGGCAACGATCGCCGAGGTGCCGCCAACACTAATGTCCATACCAAAGCTGCCAGCATTCTGCTTAAAGACCCTGCCAATCTTCCAAGGCTGGTTCGTATTATCGTCCGTTTGAATATAATATGCGTTTAACTCAACAACGTGTGTCAATAGACGGCTACCGTCTATCGACGGGTAGACCGTACCGGCTTCGGCTATGCCTTGGCTCGGTGTATGTAAGGTCCCGCCATGTGGTATGCCGGCGATAACATTTGGTGATATTTCTACTGGGTTTCCCATTATAATTCCTCCGATAAATAGGGCATTTTAATAATAAATTTATGAAAACAATTCGCCCTATCAGTCTTTATTGCGGAGATGGATCGGAAAAACTATCATTTAACGAAAAAAATTGTTGGGTCACCCATTTTTATAGGTGAATACTGTTTTATTCGTAACTATTTGGCCCTTGTGGTAGATTTGTCTTGGCTGTATTTGTTATTTCCACCTTTGCGATGTCAAAAACAGAACCTCAAAACCTGACAATTTTGCTTGAGCGTTGGGGAAATGGTGACGAGGAGGCGCTTGAGCAGCTAACCCCGATAATCTATGACGAACTATATCGTATAGCCAGAAGTTATATGGCTAGGGAAAGGCATGGCCATACACTTCAAACAACTGCTCTTGTGAATGAGGCTTTTGTCCGCTTAATTGGCTGGAAGTCGGCAAAGTTCGAGAATAGGGATCATTTTTTTGGCGTTTCGGCGCAATTGATTCGCAGGATCTTGGTCGATTTCGCCAGAAAACGACCTAAAAGTAAAGATTCTCCCATGTACAAGGTCTCCCTGGCCGAGGCCGAAGCGATTCCAGATGAAAAAGAAGCAGACCTTGTCGCTCTCGACGATGCCCTCACCGAACTCGAAAAAATTGACCCCAGAAAGGCTAAGATCGTAGAACTTAAGTTTTTTGGGGGCCTAAGAACGGAGGAGATCGCAAATATTCTGAGTGTCGCTGAAATTACTGTACTTCGCGAATGGCAGAAGGCCAAAGCTTGGCTCTATTTACAGCTTTCGAATGCAGACAGATGAACGCTGCACGTTGGAAAAAGATCGACGAACTTGTTGATGCCGCGATGGAGATCGACCCGGCGGAGCGTAACACTTTTGTTTGCGAAAAAGCGGGTGATGATGAAGATCTAGCCCAACTTGTTCTGGAGCTGCTGAATGCACAGGTCGAAACTGACGGATTTCTGAATGATTCTGCGATACGTGTAGCTGCCCGGGCGATGGCTGACGATGCTACTGAGATCTCGGAGTTCGCTTTCATTGGAAAATCGATCGGAAAGTATAAGGTTGAGCGGTTATTAGGCGCGGGAGGTATGGGGGAAGTCTATCTCGCTTTCGATCAGACACTCCGGCGCAAAGTAGCATTAAAGATCCTGCCTGCCGAGTTTCTCACAAACGACGAGAGGGTTAAGCGATTCGAGCTCGAAGCGCGTGCGATCTCATCACTAAATCATCCAGGCATCGTTACTATTTTTGATGTCGGGAATTATGAAGGCGTCAACTATATCGCGACCGAGTTCGTTGAAGGCAAAACATTGCGCGACCTTATCGGAGGAAACTTCAAGCTAAGGAATGTACTTGCCAACTCGATCCAGATCTGTGAAGCGCTTTCAGCTGCGCATTCTGCCGGGATCATACATCGGGACATTAAGCCTGAAAACATTATGATCCGAAAAGATGGGTATGCAAAAATTCTCGACTTCGGACTTGCAAAGCTTACTGACCCCGGCGAACAAACCCTGCGTGATTTTGCGGCAACCTCGAAAGGCGTCCTTATTGGAACACCGGCGTATATGTCGCCGGCACAGATAAGTGATGAAAAGATCGACCATAGAACTGATCTCTGGAGCTGTGGAGTTGTATTGTATGAATTTTTGACGGGCAAAAATCCCTTCAAGGGAACTAATCGCCAAGCGACGTTCCAGTCTATCCTTTCATTGGATCCTGCGAACGCTAGCTCTCTCAATAAAGAGATCCCCGATGAACTTGACCGCATTCTTTCGAAACTTCTTCAAAAAGAACCCGGATTAGGATATCAGACGGCGGCTGATCTTCGTGCGGATCTGAAGCGTGTAAAAAGGGATGTTGATTCATCGTTTTCATCGTCCGGTGGTTCAGACAGCGGTTATACAAATAGAAATGAAGCTGTAGATTGGTCCTTCTTTGCGGCTACGGCTACGGCGGTCTTTCTAGTTAGTTTTTCCATCTATTATTTGTTCTTTAGTGTGCCGAGCAGTGCCGCTTCCGAATGGTACTCAGCCAAAAGTGTTCAAATAACAGAGGACGTGGGGACCGAATATTTTCCGAGCATCTCGCCAGATGGTAAAGAGATAGTCTATGCCGGCGAGGAGAACGGACAGCTCGATATCTTTATTCAACGGATCGGCAGTAAAATGCGGAAAAATCTTACCGCAAATTCTCAAGCCGAAGATACGCAGCCTGCTTTTTCACCAGATGGACAGATGATCGCTTTTCGATCAGAACGATCCCCTGGCGGGATATATATTATGAATGCGGCCGGCGAGAATCTGCGCCGTGTTTCCGATTCCGGGTATCACCCATCTTGGTCTCCTGATGGCAAAGAGCTCGTTATAAGCTCCTTTGGCCGAGATCGGCCTACGGTCAGGCCAAATCCTGTTTCTGAACTTGCGATAGTAAACATCGCCACGAGTGAGAAAAGACAGCTTCTTAATATCGAGGCTTCGTTTCCTGCGTGGTCGCCAAATGGTAAGCGAATAGCGTATTGGTTTTATACAGGCACCTATGGGAGGCGGGATATTGCAACAGTATCGGTCGAAGGTGGGGAACCGGTCGTAGTTGCAAAGGATTTTGCTATTTCGAACTGGAATCCGGTTTGGGCACCCGATGGCCGACACCTTTATTTCGTAAGCAATAAAGCTGGAAACGTAAACTTTTGGCGTGTTGCGATCGACGAACAGACAGGGCGAGTCCTGAGCGATCCTGAGGCGGTTCAAACACCATCGGCCCATAGCAGACATGGTAGCTTTTCACGAGACGGAAAGCGCTTTGTATATGTGCAGACCAATGATCGATCTAATATTCAAGGGATCGAGTTCGATCCGATCACGGGAGATGCTATCGGGGCCGCGGATTGGATAACACAGGGCGACCGCGAGATATCGCGAGCGGAGCTTTCACCCGACGGCAATCAGTTTGTGATGCGCCAGATCAAGAGAACCCAGGACGATATCGTGATGGTGAGCCGTGATGGAAGAAAATGGCGTGACATTACCGATGACGAACCTTTTGACCGCTATGTGAGATGGTCGCCGGACGGTCAGCGTATCGCTTTTTTTTCCGATCGGGAAGGCGGCGGCCAGGTTTGGTTGGCAAATGCAGACGGAACTGGCTTAAAACAGCTTACGTTTATGACACGGGAAACGGTCGGAACAGGTTTTCCGGTGTGGTCCCCTGACGGAAAACGACTCTCGATCCATCATGATAAAGTGACCTATCTAATGGATCCGAACCTTAGCGAAAAGGAACAAACAATGGAACGATTACCTGCCGATCCCAAGTATTCGATCGTTCCTTGGGATTGGTCACCGGATGGACAAAAGCTATTCGGAGTGATTTCAGAAGGCAGTAAACGCCATATGGGCTACTATTCGTTCGAGACAAAAGGTTACCACGTAGTTATAGAGGGAGCACAGGCGATCGGTTCCTGGCTGCCGGACAGCCGCCGCTTCGTTTACTCTTTGGGCAATTCGATCTTTCTGGGTGACATCGAAACCAAAGTGGCCCGTGAGATATATAGAAGCCCTCTTTCACAAGTGCGTAGCCCTTTTATCAGTCGCGACGGGAAACTGTTGTATTTCGTAGCGGTTAACAACGAATCTGACATCTGGATGCTAGATCTAACCGCGAATTGAGATGCCAGATCCGTTTCACAAACACGCGTTAGAACTATTCTATATGAGGCAAATTTGGGTTAATGTACGCCTGCTTTTCGAACATGTCACCCGAGTCTAGCCCGCCATATTCGAAATCGTCGCCAGCTCCTGAATGGTGCCTACCGAAGTGTACTAGCTCATGTAGAATGAGCATTTCGAGATACCTTGCAGTCTGCCATTCTTTCGTGACATCTTTGGTCTTTTCATAAGTTTGGACCGAGTCCCTCCTGATCCAGATATCGTTAGGTCGAGAGGGCTTAAAGTGTCCGTAATCGTGAGCACTGTCAAAAATCGATGCCTTCACGTTCACGAAAGGGAATGTTCCATAGGATACGACCTTCAGACCTTCTCGATCGGAAAGACATGACCACTCCAGAAACGACTCCCATATCTTGGAGCGATAATGGATCTCCGGCAATTCTTCAAGAAATAGATGGAACCAGGGAAACTCGTCGAGTTGGTGATTTCTTAGCATTACCATAATTTTCTGCGCGAATAAACAAAAATAAGTTCAATCCGCTTCTTTTTGACGATTCCGGATCATTGCTTTTGCGCTGTCGTGAGAAGGAAACTACCGCCATCGTTCTAAAAACCAGACTGCTGTTATATTATATTTTTGGAAATGCGACTTATGTATGCTTAGATTTTTCAATACACTTTCGCGCGAGATCGAAGAATTTCACCCGCTTGAAGATGGCAAAGTAAAGATGTATCTTTGCGGCCCGACGGTTTGGAACTTCGCCCATATCGGCAATTTTCGAACTTTCATTTTCGGCGATGTCCTGCGTCGTTATCTGAAATACAAAGGTTACGAACTGACGCATGTTTTCAATCTGACCGACATTGACGACCGCATCATCAATGAATCGAAGGCACGCAATATAAGTATCGACGAATTCACGGCGCCGTACATTAAGTATTTTTGGGAAGATTTCGATGCACTCGGAATGGAGCGACCCGATGTGACGCCGCGAGCAACACAACACATTCCGGAAATGATCGAGATCATTTCGAAGCTGATCGAAAATGGCCACGCATATGAATCCGACGGCTCGATCTATTATCGCATTACGGCTTTTCCGGATTATGGAAAACTCTCGCGTATCAAGTTTGATGGCAACATAACAGGTGGCAGCGAACGCATCGATACCGATAAATACGACAAGGAAGATGCCCGCGATTTTGCTCTATGGAAACTCGTCGGCGAAACCGAAGAGCCGGGTTGGGACGCACCGTTCGGACGCGGCCGGCCGGGTTGGCATATCGAATGTTCGGCAATGTCGATGAAGTATCTTGGCGAGACTTTTGATATACACGCCGGCGGCCAGGACCTTCAATTCCCGCATCACGAAAACGAGATCGCCCAGAGCGAAGGTGCGACCGGAAAGCAATTCGCAAAGTATTGGATACACAGCGAATTCCTGAAGATCGACGACGTAACGATGTCCAAGTCCAAGGGCAATTTCTTCACGTTCCGCGATCTTCGCGAACAAGGATATTCAGCTCTCGCAATGCGATATTTACTTTTGAGCGTCCCAACACGCAAGCAACTGAACTTCACGTTCGAAGGCCTGCAAGGTGCGGAATCAACCGTCGAACGCCTCCGTAGTTTCCGGCAACTTGTCAGTAGCCCGCACGTTAGTAAAGGCTCACCTGAATCCGACCTAACCGAGACAGTTCGGCTCGCTCTCGAAAAATTCGAAGCCGCGATGGACGACGATTTCAACACTGCTGCCGCTCTCGCCGCCATACACGACATGGTCCGCGAGGTCAATACGCAGCTTGCCGCAAACGGCCTGACCGAAGACGAACGAAACGCTGTTCTCGGTGCGATCTCAAAGTTCGATTCAGTACTGGGCATTTTTGGTAAAGAAGAATCGGGCTCGCTTGACGAGGAAATAGAAAAACTCGTCGAAGAACGCCAGGAAGCCCGCCGCCAACGGAACTTCGCCCGCTCCGACGAGATCCGCGACCTTCTCGCCGAAAAAGGAATTATTCTTGAAGACACCAAGGATGGTGTTCGTTGGAAGAGAAAATGAAAAGTCCAGCATATAAGATGGTTCTGATCTCGATTTTCCTTTGCCTGATCTCATGCAATGGATCGAACCGGTTTTTCTCCGAAACATCGATAGTTCCTGATGGCAAAGAAGTAGTTGCTTACGGTGTATTTGACCTAAAGGTCATTTGCTTAAACGCAGGCGAGAACAATGTCGTAACCGACGAGTTTTGTTTAGGATATTTTTCAGAAAGTGCAGAACCAAATGTTCGGTCAGTACAGGTTGAACTTGCAATTTGTTCGTCTGAGACCCGCACGAACTGTATTGAAAGACTTCCTTCCAATGCTCCTCCCGAAGTTATAGTTATCCGGGACCACAGCGGTTCCCCAATCGCAGGTTGGGATCGGAATGAGGTCGTTCTAAAGCCAAAAATTCTCAATTCAGAACGCAGGTTTGAGCTGGTTCGAATTGACTAGGTAGGAACATTTTTTTCAAACTCGTTAAAGGCGACGACCTACCTTCCATTCTCAAACTCAACAATCAACACTTTCTGGCCCAGACTGCCAAATGATTTGATCTGCCCTTTCTTATAGCCATTTTCGATGAACGTCGAGATGGGCGAATTGCGTTCATTGTATTCCGACGCACGAAATGCCAGCCATACCTTTTCGGCCTTAATCTCGTCCGGCGTATTTCTTTTGACCTCCAAGAAACCGCGAGGCAGAAAATACGCTTTGTCTTCGGCGATGCCCTGAATTCCTTCGACTTTGAATACTCGAAAACGCTCATCTCGACTCAGTGCAAACCAAAGGTGATAAGCCGAAAGATCTTCGAATGCGTAAACGGGCGTGATCGTGTTGGGTTCCGTGTTCTCAGCTTGCGCGATAGTCTGCGCCGCTTTTTCCCAATTGCACCAGACTTGTTCTTGTGCCGGATTTGCGGCGTAGATGGCGAACGAAATAACTAGCAACAAGCCGCCGATCCCGAGCACAACGTTTCTTGCGATCACATTTGTCAGTTCCGTTAAAAAGATAGCCGTCAGAATAAGCAGCGGTGCATAGACGATGATCAAATGCCGCGAACCCCAAACCGAGTAAGGCATCACCCAACTCAAGATCAGCGCTGTCGCGATCGGCACGCCTATCATCACTTCGAGGAGATATGTATTCTTCTTTTCCTCGAAATTCAGCCATTGCAGGAGATACGCGACCTTGGCAACGCCGATCAATATCAACAGCGGGATCGAGATATAATAAAGCGAACGGGGCTCCGCGCTGTTCATCTGAAAATAGAAAGGTTCGATCAGGTCAAAAATAAACGTGAAGATCGCCGAAATGCCGGGCCGTTCGATCCAGCCGATGTTCTGCCCGAGCGATGATCCCGAACTCGCCGCCCGATAAACCGCGATCATCCACGGCACGAACGACACGAACGTAATGGCGAACATCAGCAAGGTCTGCCTTATCTTGATCCGCTGAAAAAACAAGATCGCGAAGACCTCCGCACCAACAACAAGCCAGCCGAAATAATGGGCATAGACGAGCAGAATGTTTACGAGGATCAGTGCCGCAAAGCTTTTTCCCTTGATAAAAAATCGCGTGAATAGCCAGATCGATACCAGAGAAAGAAACAGCAGCAAGCTGTACATTC
>CAZXTS010000001.1:0-46624 GCA_964643745.1 uncultured Chloracidobacterium sp. | reverse complement strand
GACAAATACCGGCTCGACTCACGGCTGAGAGAAGGTGCGGAGTCCGATCTATATTCGGCGACGCATCGGCTAATGGACAAACCGTTCTCGATCCGCATCCTTCGCGGTTCGCTTTCCGCCGATGAGGTCGAACGCGAGCGGTTCTTCGAACGATGCCGGGCCGAATCCGTTGCAAGCGATGCCGGACTTCCTAGGGTCGTCGATTTTGGAACGGACGCTGATGGCGGGGTCTATTGCATCTATGAGGCTATCGAGGGTGATACGCTTCGTTCCGTTCTCGATCATGATGGGCGATTCCCCGTTCACACCGCCGTCAATATCGGCGGGCAGATCGCGGCCGCTCTTTCGGCATTGCATAATGCGGGGTTGGTTCACGGCGACCTGAACGCTAAGAATGTTCTGCTTGGTAATGACGAGTCTGGCGGTATCCGGTCAACTATCATTGGATCAGGTTCGCCAAATCCGCTGCTTGCAGATCTTGAAGAAAAGAGTGCACTTGATTTTGCCTATCTTTCGCCTGAGCTATGCTCGGGTGCGGACGATGCGGACATTCGCTCGGATATTTATTCGGGTGGTGTGCTGATCTATGAGATGCTCGCAGGCGAACCCCCATTCACCGGCGAGAAACCGACTGATGTGATGTTGAAACACATCGAGGAAATGCCTGCACCGCTTTCAGCATTTCGAAATGATATTCCGGATGGCCTGGAACCGATAATCTTAAAAGCGATCTCGAAGGATCCGGCAATGCGGCATGAATCAGCCGCCGAGCTTGCTGATGAACTTGCGACGCTCGGCACGGCCCCTGAACCAAAAGCCTCGGCCGCAGCCGGCGGATTTTGGAAAACGGCGTTTATGATGCTCATCGGCATTGGTTTGCTTGCTTCCGCATTGATCTACGCGACACGTGTAAAGCAGACCGATCCGATAACAAGCCTTCAGCCGGACACCAATGGAATGCCGGTGCAGCCGCTTAATCCTGCGACCGGGATCGAGGAGCGAAATCTGGCATCGATGCAGGGAACCGCTGGGGATGTGAACAGCAATCTTTCGATCCCGCTGGGAACAATGCCGGGCGGTGACGGTTACGATCCATGGGCAAATGCACCGACACTTCAACCGCCGGGCGGCACTATAACGATCCCGCCCGATAGCCAAAGTCCGTTTACAATGGACCCCGGATGTACGATTCTGCCTAGCGGATTGGTAATTTGCCCAACGGTTGTCCCTCAGCGCAGCCCTTCGCCTACTCCTCGGCCTGAACAGCCCTCAAACACGAATACAGCGCCGCGGCCCGTTGCATCACCGACGCAGCCTGTTCCCGCAAATATACCTCGACCAACGCCCCGAGCGACGGAGGAACCGGCAGGCCCGCTTGCGGCCGGAGATGAAGATCCGAAACTTTAAACCTCAGAAATTCTGATAGTGGATCATCAGTGGAAACAACCGGCTCTACTCTGCGTTCCATCAAAGAAGTGCTAGAATCTTCCCCGACCGCTGATGAGCACAGTGCCCGCAAAATACGAAGAGGTTTTGGACGAAGCCGTTCAGCGGCTGCTGTCTCGCGCTTCAATGTCGCGTGGATTGAGTGCGGACGTCGTAAAACCCCGTGTCGGTAAGGCTCTTGAAAAATATCTCTTCAAGGCGGAACCAAATGCCGATCGAAATTCGATCCGTGAATTTGTCGACGAGATCCGTTCCGATGATCTTTGTTTGATCATCGCGTGCGAACGCGGCGATGAAAAGGCTTGGGAAGATCTGGTCGTGAACTTCGATCCGGCGGTGAAGTCGGCGGCAAGAAAGATGACCGCGAACAGCGAAGACGCCGAAGACCTTGCGGGCTCGATCTGGGCAGAGCTTTACGGCCTGCGGCAAGACGCCGAGGGCAACAAAAAGAGCAAGTTGGCGTATTATTCGGGGCGCGGTTCGCTGGCGGGTTGGCTGCGTGCGGTGGTTTCACAGCTTGCGGTGGACGAATATAGGAAACAATCGCGTTATGTTCAGATAGAAGAGGACCGTTCGTTCGAGAATCTGGCGGAGGACGCATCGCATAATTCCGACAATTCGCACGTGGTTCACACTGATCCGAATCCGGAAGATCTGCTGACGGCAAAACAGACCACTGCAGACGTTTCGGCGGCGCTGCGGACGGCGATCGCCGGGCTTGAGGACGAGGATCGGTTGATCCTGAAGATGTATTACTTTGACGATCTTAAGTTAAAGGACATCGCCTCGGCCTTCGGTTATCACGAGGCGACGGCCAGCCGAAAGCTGGTCCGCGTACAGACCGAGATACGAAAAGCGGTCGAAAAAGAACTAAAAAGGAACCATGGTTGGTCGGACGGCGAAGTAAGGAAATATCTATCGGAAGCGGCCGCGAAACTAGGCATTAGCCTTGAATCGATGGTCGCCGTCTGGGCCGTGTTGATGTTGGTGCAAGATTTCTGGAGGTGAACCGTTCTTTAGTTGGGCCGAACAGAACCGGCTTCACCGCCGAGGCGCCGAGACGCAGAGTTAAAAAGGCGGGTTTTTCGTGAAGGTCATGGTCTTGAATGACTTGTAAGTATTTCTCGGCGACTTTGCGTCTCAGCGGTGAGCTTTAAACTGATGGAAGTGGATTTCGACAAAGAAATAGATGCTCTTATGCGGCAAGATGGCCGGGGGCGGACGATCACGATAAGTGAATTTTCCGCACCGCACATCGACGCGGACGAGCTTGCGGCGTTTGCAGAAAACGCTCTGCCGCTAGCGTCGCGAAAGCTTTATATGACGCACCTGGCGGATTGCGACGGGTGTCGGAAAACGCTTTCTTCGCTAGTTGCGTTGAATGCCGAGGCGGAACCTGTTTCCGCCGTTTCGTCTGATGGAGTTATTTCATCGATCGTCGAAACGAGTATTCCTTGGTACAAGAATCTGTTCGCGGTGCGAAATCTGGCGTTCGGAATGGGTGCCCTGTTGGTTCTCTTTACGGGATTTTTCGCATTTACTATTTTTACAGGCGGGCTTGGCGGCGAAATGGCTGCATCGAATGCTTCGAATCGAAGCCTAGCTCAACAGACCGATGCGGTGGAATCACCTGTGTATTCGGCTAACGCGGCACCAGCCAATGCAACTGCAAATGCGGCAAGTTCGATGCCGATGGCGGCGAATTCGAATGCTTCGACCGCAGTCAAAGATCCTGCGTTAGGTGAAGTTTCGGTCGGTTCAGCTGGAGAAACAGCAAAACCCGCTGCCACTCCGGAAGCGGCCACTGGTTTCTCGCTTGACGGCGCTGATATGGCGAGATCGACGCAGCCGGCACCGCCACCTCCGCCCGCTGCCGCAGCTCCGATGTCGCTCCCTAAAGATACCGCCCCCGGTGCGGAAGACGTTCGTCGTGAGCGCGACGACGAAAAGGCAAGGGTTGCCGAAGCGACGATCCCAACCCAAACGACACGCGGGGCCGGGACGGTGAACGACCAGACTACCGGGCCGATGCGGAACGAGAACCGAAATATGGAACGAGAGCTAGGTCGAAGCGCAGCAAAACGTTCAGCACCGGTACCCACCGCAACGCGGACAATCGGCAGCAAGACCTTTACGAAACGCTCCGGCGTTTGGTATGACGCCGCATATTCAAATCAGGCGACGACTATCGTCCGCCGAAACACAGATGACTATCACGGCCTCGACCGCGAAGTACGCACAATCGCCGAGAGCCTCGACGGAACCGTAGTCGTGGTCTGGAAAGCGAAGGCATACCGAATCCAATAAATTCTGAAAGGCATAGCGCGTAAATGCACATTGCGAGAACGCGGACCTCTCTTCCTGAACGATATCGCAGCTGATATTAGTTGCCGATCAGATCCCGATCCAATATTCCTGTTTTGGTGGTCAATTGCAGGCTTGGCTGATAAAGTATCGGAAACTATGAAGTTTCCCAGAGCATCCGGCCTGCTGCTGCATCCGACCTCGCTTCCCGGCCCATATGGCATCGGCGACCTCGGCCCCGAGGCGTTTTCGTTCGTTGATCTCCTTGTAGAATCAGGCCAAAGATATTGGCAAATGCTGCCGCTTGGGCCTACGGGTTACGGCGATTCGCCATATCAGTCATTCTCGGTCTTTGCCGGGAACACGCTGCTTATCTCGCCTGATTTGCTGATCGAAGAAGGTTTGGCGACGGCGAAAGACATAAAGCTATCAACGGGTTTTCCCACGGGACGCGTCGATTACGGTGCTGCATATGAATGGAAAGCCTCTCTGTTCCAAAAGGCGTTTGCCAATTTCAAGGAAAGCGGCACGGCGGAGCTACAAAAGGAATTCGCAGATTTTATTGATACGAACCGGTGGTGGCTTGACGACTATGCCCTCTTTCGTTCGATAAAGGCCTCTCAGGATCATAGGCCTTGGTATGAATGGCCCGAAACGCTGAAGCTTCGCGAAGCCGGTGCAATGGCCGCTATCCGAGACCAGCTTGCCGAACAGTTCGAACTTGAGCGGTTTCGCCAATTCCTTTTCTTTCGCCAGTGCCGGCAACTAAAAAGATATGCGAATGAAAAAGGCGTGATGTTGATCGGCGACCTACCGATCTTTGTCGCGCTCGATTCGGCAGATGTATGGTGTAATCGCGAATTGTTCAAGCTGAATGCGGATGGCAGGCCGCGTGTCATCGCGGGCGTCCCGCCCGATTATTTTTCGGCGACCGGACAGCTTTGGGGAAACCCGATCTATGATTGGGACCGACTGCGGGAACAAGGTTTCGGTTGGTGGGTTGCGCGTGCCGAATTCGCGTTTCGGTTAGCGGACATTGTCCGCATTGACCATTTCCGCGGATTTGCCGCAAGTTGGGAAGTGCCCGGCGGAGATGAAACGGCCGAGAACGGCTTATGGGTAAATGTTCCGGGCCGCGAGCTTTTTGAAACGCTGCACAGGCATTTTGGCCGTTTGCCGTTCATTGCCGAAGATCTCGGACACATCACCGAAGACGTCGAACAGCTTCGCGACCACTTCGGTTTTCCGGGGATGAAGATCCTGCAATACGGGTTTGGCGGCGATGCTTTCAATCGCGATCTGCCGCATAATTATGTGCAGAATTGCGTAGCATTTTCGGGAACGCACGACAACGATACGACCGTCGGCTGGTGGCGTTCGCTAGATAAAAAAGACAAGAATGGCCCGCGGGCACATTGCCTCAAGTACCTTGGGACCAACGGCAAAGATATCAGTTGGGATCTAACGCGTGCCGTATGGGCATCGGTCGCCGATACAGCCATCGTACCTGTGCAGGACATTTTGAGCTTGGACACAGGCAGCCGAATGAACAAACCGGCGACCCAGTCAGGCAACTGGAGTTGGCGCCTAAATGACGGCGAATTGACAAAGGAGATCGGCGAACGGCTTCGGGCTATGACGGAGCTTTACGGGCGCACGACGCCAAAACCCATCGAGGAATAAAAAGGTTATGAGAACGATATTTTTGATCGCTTTGTTTAGCATCTGCGCGGCCGCATGCAATCAGCCAAAGACCGAACACGCACAGGTCAACATTTCGGGGAATTCACAAGGCCCGGTCGCCACATCCGAGGGCGGATCTGCCGCGCAGGCTGAGACTGCCGGAGCCAAACCTGTTCAGAATTCCCCGCGAACCGTTGTCGATTTCTTTCGCCTGCTGCCTGAGAAATATTTCACGCTCGAGGGCTGCGACCGCGACATTGATAAGGATTGCAGCAAGGCGCGGACGGAATACCTTAAGACGTTTACCGAGGTCGAGGACATCAAGAATGGTTATTTCAAAGGCGGCTGTGACGGTGCCCAGAGCTGTATCGAAATGGCGATCTTCAAACGGCCCGACGACACATATCTGGTCGGCGTTGCGACCTTTGCCGAAATGATGAACGATTTTTATTTCCTGGACTATTCGGGCGGAAAATGGATCGACGTTTCGACCGATGTTGTTCCCGATTTCAGTAAACAGAATTGGTACGAACTGCCTCGTTTCGGGACGACGATGAAGGTCTTTGAAAAGAAGGTAACCGAACGGACCGAAGAATTTGAGATCAGCGAAAAAGGGCGTCAGATATACGAATTAAGCTGGAAGGACGGGAAGTTTACCCGAAAATGACCGGGGGCTTCAGTCACCGTAAAGCAATTTATTTCTTCGATCGATCAGCCGGGCCGGATCATTTGTAATGATCGCCTTGATCCCGAGCTTTATCGCCCGTTTCACCCATCTGGGATTATCGGCGGTCCAGATCGCGACGGGAATACCTTTACGAGTCGCATTTTCGACGAGTTTTCTCGTCGCCAGCATGCAGTGTACGGATAGTTCATCCGCGCCGATATCTTCGGCGATCTGAACAAGATATTTTTCCTTTCTAAGGATATTTCGGATCTTTGGTGCAAAAAGTGCGGCGGTCCGAACATCGGGCAAAAGTAATTTGATCACGGGTATCGCTGAAAGTCTGAAGCTTTTCACGACTATCTCTGCCTTCAGCTTTCGCTTTTTCAGTTCGGTGGCAACACGTTGAGCCAGATCGGTAATGTTCTGGTCTTTTCCCTTGAGTTCAATATAGATAGTGCCCGTGTGATCTTTAAGAAGATCAAGCGTCGTTCCAAGGCTCGGAATTCGCTCCCCTGCAAAGCTTTCGTTGGCACTTTCTTTTGATCTTTGGTCAAACCACTTACCGACATCGATCGATCCCAGATCTGCGGACGAAATATCGATCACTTGATCTTCAATGCCGGCAACGCGCTTTAGTGTGCGATCGTGAAAAACGAACGGCTCGCCGTCTTTCGTCAAACGGACGTCGAACTCAATGCCATCGGCACCGATGTCGATCGCCCTCTGAAAGGCGGCGATAGTGTTCTCAGGCGCGTGAGCACTTGCCCCGCGATGAGCAATGATAAGTGGTCTCATTTTGAGGGCTTTTCGAGCAGGAAGATGGTCTTTGACCAAGATATTGGTTCATTCAGCGGGAACTCATGGTTTCCGACCAGTTTGAAATATTTCTTAGCCGTCTTTTTTACCAGTTCCTTATTGTGAGCTTTGAACTTGTAGAGAAACTGAAGCACGGAGCCGACCAGTGATGGCTTAACCGGAATGAAGACAAGCTTTCCGCCCGGGCGCGTCACGCGTGCAAGCTCTTTCAGACCGCCGTCAAGCGAAACATATTCGAGAACACCGCAGGAAAGTACGATGTCAAATGTTTCGTCCGCAAATGGCAGCTTCAAAACGTTTCCCTGAACTGCGGCAAATGGATGCTTTGGCGATCTGCGTCTTTTGGCGAACTGTTCTGCTGCGACCTTTAATGATTTGTGTGAAAGATCGAAGGCGATCGTCTGCTTTGGCGTAAATCCCGCATCCGCGAAACCGAGAGTCACAATGCCGGTCCCGCTACCGGCGTCCAAAACGATCGAATCTGAAGTTATGCCGAGATCGAGCGAACGAAAATATTTTGCAACAGACGCGCGATAGCCATTTACACGCAGAGCAAGGTTGTGCACCTCCGCGATCCGGTCGTAAAAATTTTGTGTCTTCACCGGTTTCTTACCGGCGCCATTTCTCGCCATCGGCTATTTTTCGTCAAGAAGCCTAAGCATCATCATTCTCATATCTTCGATCCGACTTGGACTTGAGCCAGTCTCCAGATACCTTACGCGTCCGGTCCGGTCGATCAAAGCAGCTGTCGGAAGATTCCCGGCCCCGTAGAGCGAATGAAGCCTTGAATCTTTTGTTATCAGAAAATCATACGGCAATGCGTATTTTTGACGAAATCGCTTGAGGAAATTAATCTCGCTCGGTTCATCGACAGAAAAACCTTCCGCGTGGCCATAATAGCGGGTGATGCCGAGGATCACCAGGCCTTTATCCGAGAGATCCTCGTGCCATTCGCGAAGATGTGGGAAAGCATCGAAACAAGGGCCGCACCAGGTCGCCCAAAAATCGAGCAAGACGACCTTTCCCTTGAGAGCTCGAAGAGTCGTCGCCTCGCCCGGAAACCATTGATCGATATTGATCAAGTCCGGAGCCGGTTCGCCTAGCAGATCATAGTGTTTCTTGCGGTTCTTGAGTCGCTCGATCGCCTCATTGCGGCCTTCGCGAACCGCAATGTCCTTTCCCGCCTTGATAAGAGATTCAAGATATGTCTCCATTGCCAGCGGCTTTCGTCCCGTCTCGATCATGTAGATGATCAGTTTGTCCGCAGCATAGTAATAAAACGACGCATTCTTGATCGACGCAGCCGTTTGCCGCATATCATCCAATGCCGCATCCGCTTCAGCGATCCTGCCCTGCGAACGACGAGCTTCGAACAACAGCATTCCCGTATCAAGAGCAGCGTCTAAGGGATTCACCCGCGAGCCCGGCTCCATTATCAGTTTCTTTGCCGCATCGTATGCTTTCTTCGAATATATCTCAGCGCTCGAAAACCCCTTGATCGAAAGATATGCCTTCGCTACCTCGGCATTCATTCGCCATGTTTCACTCGGTTTGATCGGGCCCTTTTGCTCATAATCTGCTAGCCGGTTGATCGCATCGTCGATCCTTCCCAGCTTGGCATAAGCGAAAACAAGAATTGCACGAGATCCCTGCGCACGGTCTGCCGGAGCCGGATCGCTTTCAAGAAATCGGCTCAGCATTATGGAGGTGCCGTCCAAATTCTCGGCGATCCAATGAAGCATTCCTGCGTAGTAAAGATCTTCAGTTTCTTTCGGATCGCGAGCCTGAGCCATCGCCGCATATTTGGCCGCCAATTGCTTTCGTTCGCTCTCGGTCTTTATCCGAAGCTGCTCGCTATACGGCACCTTCTTTTGCTCGTATTCGGCAAATTTTACGCGCGTATATTCGTTGGCTTCATCGAACATTTCCTTGATCGAGCGGTCACTCTCGGTGGCGGCCGCATTTGGCGGGGTTCCGACCGCACGCCTCGATTGCCCGTCCGCGACTGCAACGAACAGGACTAGCAAAATTAGCAGCAAAAAAAGTGACTTCATTGGTTATCTTGTTCCGGCCCGTGTTGTTTTCAAGAACCGGCTCGGTCCAAAGGATCTGAAATACGGCGACTCAGTACCTTTCACGATACTTTCCGCAACGATCTTTGCAGTCAAGGGCGCAAGCAAAATGCCGTTGCGATAATGGGCAGTCGCGACAAACAGCCCTTCGTATCCATCGATCTCGCCGATTATCGGCAACGTATCTGCGGTAAACGGACGAAAACCGCACCAGGTTTCACTTATCTCGTGCCGATCCAAAACGGGCAAGACACGCTTTGCCGCCTTGCTTAAACCTTCGATGGCTGTTTCGGTCATTTCTCTGTCGAACCCTACATCTTCGACCGTCGCACCGACCAAAATTCGTCCTTCGCTTCGTGGCGTTAAATATGCGCCCGGAGCAATGATCACTTTTCGCAAGGCCAGTGAAGCATCTGCAAATCCGATCATCTGGCCTTTGATCGGTTTGACATTCCACGGCAGTGGCCGACCTCCGATTTTGATGAGCGACGACCAAGCTCCTGTTGCAAGTATAGTTATATCCGCTTCGTAGGTGCGGCCGTCCGCGGTAACGTCGACGATCTTTTCATCCTGAATCGTGACCGATTCGACGGCACAATTCTCAATGATCTCGATGCCGTTGATTCGGGCATAATGCGTCAGAGCCTCCAGCAAGTTACGGTTATCGACATATCCGTCCTCAGGATAATGAATTCCGGCAATCGCTGCTTTCGTGACTTTCGGCTCGAGCCGGTCAATGCCTTGCAGGTTCAACCATTCCGCATTGAATCCAAGTCCTGTTTGCACCGCAAACTTTTCGGAAAGATCGGCCGCATTACTTTCCGTCAATGCGATCTCTATCGTCCCGCATTTGCGATGATCAATCGCGACACCGGTTTCCTCTGCTAATCCATTGACAAATTCCGGGTAAATCTCGTTCGACGCGCAACAAAATCTGTGAAAATCATCTGCCTTTTCTGCCTCGGCATTTGGCGCAAGCATACCGGCCGCAGCCCACGAAGCTTCGCGGCCAAGCTTGCCCTTTTCGATCACGCCGATCTTTCGCATTCCGGTTTTGTGCAGCTCTCTTGCGATAGAAAGGCCGATTATGCCGCCGCCAATGACAATTGCGTCCATAAAATGAAGATTTATTATAAGATAAACGTTTGGACTAATACACATATGACACACAAGATCACATTGATCCCGGGCGACGGCATAGGCCCGGAAATAACCTCAGCCACAATTAGAATAATCGAAGCAGCAGGCGTCAAGGTTGAATGGTCAACACACATTCTGGGCGCGCAGGCACAGGAAAAATACGGCACGACGCTCCCCGACGACGCGATCGGTTCGATACGCGAGAACCGCGTTGCGCTGAAAGGCCCGATAATGACACCGGTCGGAAAGGGCTTCACCTCGGTAAACGTCGGTCTAAGAAAAGCACTCGACCTATACGCAAACGTCCGTCCCATAAAAGCTCTACCGAACGTCCCTTGCCGCTATCCTGAGCTCGATCTCGTCATCGTCCGTGAAAACACCGAAGGGCTTTATTCGGGCATTGAACACGTGGTCATCCCGGGCGTGGTCGAAAGCCTAAAGGTCATCACGGAAAAAGCTTCCACAAGGATCGCAAAATATGCATTTGAATTTGCCCGCGACAATGGCCGAAAGAAAGTGACCGCCGTTCACAAGGCAAACATCATGAAGCTTTCGGACGGGCTTTTCCTTGAATGTTTCTACAATGTGGCAAAGGATTTTCCGGATATCGAAGCCGACGACAAGATCATCGACAATTGCTGTATGCAGCTTGTGATGCGGCCCGAACAGTTTGATGTTCTCGTGATGGAAAATCTATATGGCGATATTTTATCTGACCTGTGCGCAGGCTTGATCGGTGGGCTCGGGCTTGCACCGGGAGCGAATATCGGCGAGCAGGGTGCCGTTTTCGAAGCTGTTCACGGTTCTGCCCCCGATATTGCCGGCCAAGGGATTGCGAATCCGACGGCGATATTGATGTCAGGCCTTATGATGCTTCGACACATCGGTGAAACGGACGCCGCTTCGCGGATCGAGAAAGCGATGTTCGGTGTTTTTGCTGACGGCAAATATCTGACTCGTGACCTGGGCGGCACAACGAACACTGCGGATTTCGCCTCGGCGATCATCGATAAACTTAAAGCCTCGGGCGGAGCGGCAGCCTGACCCGCAATTGCTTTTGCAACGCCTTAAGTTAAACGGCAATCCAAGTGTAGCGGGCTCATCCCGCTGGGGTTTAATATGATAAAAGTGCTTCACGCTTTGGTATACGCATTATCAATTCTGCTTTTCGCTGTATCAGGATCAATGGCACAGACCGATCGATCGATCAAAGTTAGGCTTGGCGAAACTGAGCGCTCCGCGACCTCAGGCATCCGTGTGAATTTTGTTTCGGTTGTTGAGGATTCGCGTTGCCCGCCTGACGCTCAGTGCATATGGGCCGGCCGCGTTGTGATAGAAGTAACGATAGAAGCCGATAGCGGGGTGGCTATGACTACCCAACTTGCATCGGATGGCGAGAAAAAGAGTGTCGTGATCGGAGATTACCGTGTTCACCTTAGAAGCGTAAGCACCAACCCTGAGCACGGATCGCAGACTGGAAAAGGAAAGGACGAGGGCTACTACGCCTGGTTCCGTTTTGAGCGGTTGCCAAACACTACTTCAAAACAATGTTTAGCCGAAAGCTATTTTGTGAAGGGATTTGTTAGATAAATAATTATCAACTGTAAGATAAAATAGGGCACGAGAACGGCCGCTCCCGCATAATCTTTCGCCAACCGTTGCCCGAAGAACAACCCAAGTATGGTTACGGCTCCCAGAACCGCCGCCCAAAAGATCAAAACGACCGAACCCGCGGCGACCAGATAAACAGCTCCTGCTGCGCTAAGCAAACCGGTCGCAAGCTCAAGCAATGTCAGCTTTGCGAGCATTATCGGAACCATTCCGGCGAGCGGTGTCTTTGAAAAATGCCCGGTCAGCCATTCGACATTTCCCTTCCAGTCAAACACCTTGTCGAGGCCCGATTGAATAAATAGGATCGCCGTAAACATCGCCGCCAGAAGCGCAGGCAGATTTTGCAAGATCTCAGGTTTCATTTTCCATCTCGTTTGCGAAAAAACGGCAGCGACAAAATATACATCGGCACAGCGAATAAGACCACGTTGCCAAAAATAAAGATCAGCCGCTCAACAAGTCCACCGGTGGGATTCGATGCCAATAGGTTCTGTATCGCGTCCGGTGCTATCGCCTGATAAATAGAAGCCGGAAGCGAGATAGGTGCATAGAGCATGGAATGCGGAGTCATTGGAGGCGTACCGAAAAAAAAAGGACTGATGATATAGGCGATGAAATAATAGACGATCGTCAGGACCAGCGAGATTGCTAAAGCGATCAATATTCTTTTCATCGTCTTACCTGCCCTTCATTTTATTTTCGCCCGCTTTTCGCCATTATCGCTTCGATCTCGTCCGCCTCTTTCGTGACCTTTGCAGTTAGATTGCGATTCCCTTCTTCGGTAACAAGCACATCGTCTTCGATGCGAATTCCGATACCGCGATACTTCGCCGGAGCTTTCTTGTCGTCTATAGGTACATAAATTCCCGGTTCAACAGTTAACACCATTCCCGGAGCGAAGGGTTTCGAATTCTTCGCACCTTGGTCGGTGAAATATCGTCCAGCGTCGTGAACATCCAGCCCAAGATAGTGCCCCACGCCGTGCATATAATACCGAAGATATTCTTTTTTCTTGATCAGGTCTTTGGTCTTGCCCTTCAACAGCCCAAGCTTGACCATTCCTTCGGTCAAAAGCTCGATCGAGTATTCCTGCCGTGCCTTTACGGTGTTTCCTGTAACGGTGTAATCAACGCACTTTTTCTGCACATCAAGCACGACATCGTAAACCTCACGCTGTGCCGACGAAAACTGTCCATTTACAGGAAAAGTCCGTGTGATGTCGCTTGCGTAACCCTTGTATTCCGCACCGGCGTCGATCAATATCAGATCGCCGTCATTGAGCGGCATACTGTTTTCGACATAGTGCAGGATCGTCGCATTTGCACCGCCGCCGACAATTGAGTTATACGCAACACCGCTCGCGCCTTTGTCCTTCATATAGGCTTCCATCAAGGACTCGACCTGGCCTTCATTCATTCCCGGCCTTACCTTTTTCATCGCCAATATATGCGCTTCCGCAGCGATGGTCGCGGCGGTCTGCATATGTCCGACCTCTTCGGCCGTTTTGTGCAGGCGCATTTCGCCGGTGATGATCGTAGGGTCTTTAATGGTGTGCGGCGGATACGCGGTCTTCAGCCTTCGGACACGCTGTTCGTTAAAATAGTCGAGCATCGTCGCATCAAGTTCTTTGTCGGCCGAAAAGCGATAGTAAAGAATATCTTTTCCATCGAGATGCTTTCCGATGCTGGCCGCAAATTTATCGATCGGAAACGCCGTATTCGCCCCGTAATTCTTCTTTGCCCCGTCAACGCCCTCGCGACGGCCAAACCAAGTTTCCATCAGCGGATCGCGCGGACGCACGTAAAGCGTGTACGGCGACTTTTTATTCTGCGGATCGATCACGGCAACGGCGTCCGGCTCGGGAAAACCTGTCAGATACCAGAAATCCGAATCCTGTCGGAATTTAAATTCGGTGTCATAGCTTCGTGTCTTTTCATGAGCGGCCGGAATAATGGCTACGGAATTATCTTCCATCTGATCGATAAAGCGTTTGAGTTGTGATCGCATATGAAACGAGTTTAACTCGAATCTGGGAAAAAGTCAGAATCAAGTTGAATAAGCCACGAATGCACGAATACAATCTCTTATTCATGCATTAGCGGCTAGTTTCCTGTGGATTTGCGCATAACCGAAATTTTTCTCTCAATTCAAGGCGAGTCGTCACACGCCGGGCGGCCGTGTGCGTTCGTGCGGCTGACGGGCTGCCCGATGCGTTGCGTTTGGTGCGACAGCGAATACACCTTCACCGGCGGCGAGAGAATGTCTTTCGAGGCAATACTGGCGCAGCTTGAGGAATTCGGCTGCAACCTGGTCGAGATAACCGGCGGCGAACCGCTAGCGCAAAATAACGTTTTTCCGTTCATCACCACACTGTGCAATCGAAACTATGAGGTGCTGATCGAATCCGGTAACTTTGTTTCGACCGAAGAAGTCGATTCGCGTGCCGTGATCATATTGGATATAAAATGCCCTGCTTCAGGCGAAGCCGAACGAAATCATTGGCCGAATATCCCCCGCCTACGCCGAGAAAAGGATGAGGTAAAATTTGTCGTTGCAGATCTCGCTGATTGGGAATATGCAAAAGGCAAGATCGAGGAATACGACCTAATAAATAAAGCTAGGGCCGTGCTGATCTCGCCGGTTCATGGCATCGGGAATTTAGCCGAGCTAGCCGAGGCCGTCGCAAAAAGCGGACTAAAAGTGAGGCTAAATCTACAGCTGCACAAATACATTTGGGGAGCCGACGCCCGAGGCGTCTGAACCCACTGGCAATTGTAAATTGGGAAAGCATGCTTTTCTGCTTGAGCACAGAGCCCCGAACACTCTTAAACCTCTCTACCAATTTACAATGAGTCAATATACAATTTACAATTCACCGCACCGTTATGATGAAAAATAATATTTTGCTTTCAATATTTGTGCTCTGTGTTGCCGCCTCTGCTTTGGGCCAAGGCCGGACACAGCCTGCCGCCGCAACCAAATCGTTGGACGAACGAATCAAGGCCGAAGTTTCAGAGTTCAAAGGCAAGGTCTGGATCTTTGCAAAGAACCTCGACACCGGAAAGGAGTATTCGCTACGAGGCGAAGAACAGGTCCGCACAGCAAGCACGATAAAGCTGCCGATAATGGCCGAAACATTTCGTCAGGTGGCTGAAGGCAAGATCGCTTGGACAGATGAGTTCACGATCGAAACCGGAAAGACCTCTGGCGGTTCGGGAATTCTACGCGAATTCAGCAATGGTTCGAAGATCGACCTGAAAACTGCCGTAAACCTGATGATCGTTCTTTCGGACAACACCGCAACGAACCTTGTCCTCGACAAAGTTTCGAGTAATGCGGTCAACGATCTCATGGCAAAGCTTGGGCTTAACGACACGCTTTCGCTTCGCAAGATCGGCGGCGGCGGTGACGCAAAGGCATGGGACGAGCCGCTAAACAAGCTGTTTGGCATCGGGCGTTCGTCGCCAAAGGATATGGTTCGGCTGCTGGAAATGCTCGAAAAGGGCGAGGTCGTTTCCAAGGAAGCTTCGGCTGAAATGATCGCAATTCTGCGCCGCCAGCAATACAAAGACGGCACCGGCCGCAATGTTTTGGATACCGTTCCGGTCGCCTCTAAATCCGGAGCACTTGATCGATTGCGTTCGGACGTCGGCATTGTTTACACACGCCGAGGCCGCATCGCTATGGCGATCACGGTCGATGATATGCAGGTTGTTCACTACACCACCGACGACATCGGCAGCCTGCTCATCTGGCGGTTGTCGCAGATCTTGCAGGAAGGATTGGCCCGATGACCGCGATCGTACTCGTTTCCGGAGGCATGGACTCGTGCGTTACGACGGCGATCGCGGCCGCCGAAAACGACGAGTTGGCTATGCTTCATATTTCCTACGGCCAGCGCACCGAGGTCCGTGAACGGAAGGCTTTCAATGACATTGCCGATCATTACGGAATTGAAAAACGGCTTGATGTCTCGATCGAATATCTCGCAAAGATCGGCGGTTCGTCGCTGACCGATGCGTCGATGAACGTGGCCGAAGCCGACCTTGAATCGACGGAAATTCCTACCAGTTACGTACCGTTTCGAAACGCGAACATGCTAGCAATAGCGACGAGTTGGGCAGAGGTTATCGGAGCGACCAGCATTTACATCGGTGCGGTCGCCGAAGATTCGAGCGGCTACCCTGACTGCCGCCCCGAATTTTACAAAGCGTTTCAGCAAACGATAAACACGGGCACGAAGCCCGATACACACATCGAGATACGCACGCCGATCATTCATCTTTCAAAGGCAGAGATCGTCAAAAAAGGCTTGGAATTAAATGCCCCGCTGCATCTGACCTGGTCCTGCTACCATTCGAACGAACTTGCCTGCGGCACCTGCGATTCCTGCGCACTTCGTCTACGAGGCTTCGAACAGGCCGGTGAAACCGACCCGATTCAGTATAGAGCATCATGATGCTTTCTTATAGACATCATTGCATCAACATAGTAGAATGAGCATATTATGAGAACGACCATTACATTGGATGACGACGTTGTAAAAACGATCCGCGAAGAAATGAAGGTCGGTGAGGGCAAGACCTTTAAGGAGGCAGTGAACGAACTTATTCGGTCGGGAAAATACTATAAAGTGAACAGTCTTGAGAAAAGAAAAAAGCCCTTCAAAGTGCAAGCCAAGAATCTTGGGCTATACGAGCACTTGAATTACGACAAGACGAGCGAGCTTCTTCAGTCGCTGGACGAAGAAGAATTTCTTCGAAAAGCATCGGCAAAGGAATAGCTGCACTCTATGATGCTGCCGGATATTAACGTTTTGATCTATGCGTATGACAAAGGCTCGCAGCATCACGTTGCGTGCCTCGAATGGCTCGAGTCTGCCCTAAACGGCGAAAGGCCGGTCTGCTTTTCCTGGCATACAATCATGGGCTTTATGCGAATTTTGACGACCGTGAGAATGGTGAAAAATTCGTTTACGGCGAAAGAGGCGATGGATATCGCGGACGAGATGTTGAAAGCACCTGTCTCACAAATATTAACGCCCGGAGCTGGTCATTTCACTATTTTTCGCAAATTGGTACGTTCGTCGGGTATCACAGGAGCACGACTTTCAGATGCCCACATTGCAGCTCTTGCTGTCGAGCATGGCGCAACCGTAGTTTCAACGGCTAAAGACTTCAAGCTGTTTGACGGGTTAATGCTTCTCGACCCGACGAAGAGTAAATAGTGTTCTAACTTCCAGCAACAAAAATTTCCAGGTCTTCCAGAACCATTTCGATCTCGCCGCCTATCTCTGGATCACCTTCGAGCTTTTTCAATTCTGGTTCGACCAGGGTGAGATCAAGCTTTCCATGTACGCGGGCAATGTGCGAAAGGCAGATAGCTCCGATATATTGCAGGTGCTTGTCCTTGGAATCGAGCAGGCGAAGGCATTCGCTCTGGACCCAACGCCAATCCTCAACGTGGTAAGAGGCCCGAAGCAATCCGTAAGATATCGCTTCGGTGTCGCCGCTTCGGAGCATTTCCACGGCCTCTGCCCGCGTGATCGGATCGATCGTTTCGTAGAACAGTTCCCTCATTCCGCTTCTTCGAGTTCGGCCTTTTCGGCTTCCAGAAAGACTATCTGTTCCCGCAATCGAGCGATCTCTTCATCTATCGTTTCGCCGGTTCGAACAGTTCCCGAACTGAGCTTATGAAAGACCGGGGTCACGACCGTAGCGGCGGCTATCAGGATCGAAAGCACTCCCATTATTCGCGAAACGATGTCACCTTGCGGTTCGATCTCTGTCCACATCACGAACAAAATAATTCCGCCGAGGATCAGATCACATGCCCACGCAACTTTGATTACCCATCTAAATCTTCCGTCTAGCCGGGCGATCGAAAGCAGCGACAGATGAGAAGCGACTACCGCGCCGATAACGAACGTCATTGTGGACTTTATATAAAGTTCGGAATCGTCCGCGACGTCCCAAATTATCAACATCAGCATTGCTGCCGATACAAGAGAGAAAGCAATTCCAGCTTTCGGCAGCAGGTTGCCACGGCCGGCTTCGATGTATGCGCCGCACGCGAGTCCCAGAATACTCGTGACCGTGACGGTCAGCGTTGTCATTAAGACACGCACCTCAAAACTTCCAAAATCACCGAACAAAATAACGATGATCCCGAATGCCGCGCTTATCGCGACTGACGCAATTAGGAGTTTAAGGAACAGGCTTCGTATGTTTAGACTGTACATCGGCTTGCATTTTATATCAGTCAGCGAGTTTTAAGACAATTGGTGCGACGGGTGATATACTCGAAACAATTCAGTTTATTTGAGGTTTATAAAGAGATTATGAAATTACCCGGTGGATTCGATCTAAATTCAATGATGCAGCAAGCCCAGCAAATGCAGGAAAAGATGGGCAAGGAAATGAAGGAAACGGTCGTCGAGGCTTCGGCCGGCGGCGGTGCCGTTTCCGTGAAAATGCGTGGCGATTTTGAGGTCGTCGAGCTAAAGATCTCGCCCGATACGGTTAAGGACGGCGACGTCGAGATGATCCAGGACCTTACCGTTGCCGCTCTCAACGAAGCACACCGAAAGGTGGAAGAATCGCTAAAAGGCAAACTTGGCGGCATGCTGCCTCCCGGGCTGATGTAATGGTGAATTACAAATGGTGAACGGAGAATTTGAATCCGATCGGCTAGCTTCATTCACCATTCACCGTTCACACTTCACCATTATATATGCTTGACTATTCAGAACCGGTCGCAAAGCTGATCGATGAATTCAAACGGCTGCCGGGAATCGGCGGGAAGTCCGCGCAGCGGCTGGCGTTCTATATACTCCGCCGGCCGCAGATCGAGGTCGATAACTTCATCGACGCACTCCGTGAGGTCAAGGAAAAGATCGTTTTCTGTTCGATCTGCAACAATTTAACTGACGTAACCCCTTGTCTTTACTGCACCAACCCAAAACGCGACCGTTCGATCATCTGCATTGTCGAAGAGCCTTATAACCTTGTCGCCGTCGAAAAAACACGTTCGTTTAAGGGGCTTTACCACATCATTCACGGCTCGCTTTCGCCGATCCGCGGCATTGGGCCAGACGAGCTGATGCTCGCAAATCTGTTGCCGCGGTTGATGCCTGAAAACAACGAAGGCATTGATGTAAAGGAGATAATCGTTGCCACAAACCCGACCACCGAAGGCGAAGCCACTGCGAACTACATCGCCCGCTTGCTTAAACCTCTTGGCGTGATGGTTACACGGATCGCGATGGGAATGCCGGTCGGCAGCGACCTTGAGTACGTGGACGAAGTTACGATGGACAAAGCCCTCTCGAACCGACACGAAATTTAATGCCGCCCCTAGACAGATGCGAACCTCGATCAAACAACTACGCCTGATCGATCTTTTCCGGAAAAGGCAAGGCTCGCTTACGTTTCGGGTCGTCCTCGCGATCTTTGGAACCGCGCTCAAGCTTTTCTTTCGCCGTATCGAAACTGTAAGTGCCGACAGCGTTCCGAAAGGCACCGGAGTGATTTTTGTAATGAACCATCCGAATGGGCTTGTCGATCCGGCTCTTGTCTTCGTAGCTCTTCCCCGGCGTATCTCGTTCCTCGCAAAATCGACGCTCTTTAAGATGCCCATTATTTCGTTTCTTCTGCGAACTGTTGAGGCATTGCCAGTTTATCGAAAAACGGATGCAGGCGAAGATGTTTCAAAGAACCAGGAAACGTTTCAGCTCGCCAGCGATTTGCTTCGCAGCGGAGGTTCGATAGCCCTTTTCCCTGAAGGCATCTCGCATAATTCGCCCAAGCTACTGCCGGCAAAAACAGGTGCGGCACGCATCGCACTCGGTGCTGTTGCGGTTGGAAATGATCCAATAGAACTCCGCATAGTTCCGGTCGGTCTGTTTTACACCAGCAAAAAAACCTTTCGCAGCGAGGCCCTGCTCCATTTCGGCGAAGCATTTACCGTCGAACCGGCAGGTTTGGATGAGAACGGCCAACCGCCGCATGCGGCAGTCAAGGAACTCACGCGGAAGATCGAGGACGAACTTCGTGGGGTCACACTTAATGCTGAAACTGACGTCGCCGTTCATACGGCGCGCATCGCCGAAGAGATATTTTCCTCGTCGGGCGAAAACGCCAATCTTGGCGAGAAGCTCGAATTTCTAAAGGCCTACATTGCTGACCTTGAGAATTCAGACGCATCCGAAAAAGAAGAAAAGCTCAGGCAGGAGATTCTGAGCTTTGATAAAGAGCTGGATAATTATGGCATTGGACCCGAACATCTTTCGCTTGCCCAATTTGAAAAGTCCTTTGTTGTAAAGCAGGCGATAACGCAAACTTGGTGGCTGCTGTTGCTTTTGCCATTCGCCGCGGTCGGTGCGGTCTTACATTTTCCGGCGTATCAGTTCTGCCGGCTGTTTTCCAAGTGGTATGCGGGTCACGGCGCGGACGATGTCGCCTCAACCGCAAAGGTACTTGCGGGTCTGGTATTTATGCCTGCGACATGGCTGATCGTTGGGATCTCGGTCTGGTATTTTTTCGGCTGGGAACTTGGGCTTGCCGCTGTTCCGGCCGTCGCTCTGCTCGGATTAATAGCGCTTAATTCGATCGAACGGTTTGAAGATCTCCGCGGCTGGGGCAATGCTGTCACATTTTTTCTTACGCGGCGTGAGAAGTTTCTGCGTTTATTCGTTGAGCGGAAAACGATGCAGAAAAGCCTCAGGGAATTTGATGAGTAAATCGGCCTCAGATCTGAAACGTTTCGTTTACCTGCGTAAGGCCCGCGGCAGCCATCAGGTTCGGGGCAAACTCGGGTTCGCTGTGGTCGAATACGTCGTCGAGCTCTTTTTCGACCGAGCCGTGGCCGGCCGGTATCTTTTTGACGAGTGGTTCGAAATTGCGGAAATCGTAGAGTTCAGGATCGAGCAGGTGCGAGCCCGTGACGTTCGTCAATGCGGTCAAGATCGATTGGCGAAGCGATGGGATCTCGGCCGCGAGCTCGGTTATCAGGCGTTTCACGCGGGCACGTTTCAGGTTCGGCTGCGATCCGCAGAGATTGCACGGAATGATGGGGAACTGCTTTTCGGCTGCATAGGAGACGATGTCCGATTCTTGGCAATACGCGAGCGGGCGGATGATCGTGTTGCGGCCGTCGTCACTGCGGAGTATCGGCGGCATCGCCTTCAACTGGCCGACAAAGAACAGATTGAGCAGAAATGTGTTGATAATGTCGTCGCCGTGGTGGCCAAGCGCGATTTTTGTACAGCGTTCCTCGACCGCGACGTTGTAAAGAATGCCGCGGCGAAGGCGTGAGCACAGCGAGCAATACGTTTGGCCTTCGGGAATGTGTTTGGTAACGATCGAATAAGTATCCTCTTCAACGATTCGGTACTGTACGCCCAGATCTTCAAGATATTCAGGCAAAACGTTTTCGGGAAAATCGGGCTGCTTTTGATCGAGATTAACGGCGAACAGCTCAAAGTTCACCGGTGCACGCTTTTGCACGTCGAGAAGCAGGTCAAGCATCGTGTAGCTGTCCTTTCCGCCCGAAAGACAGACCATCACCTTGTCGCCCTCGGAGATCATTCCGAAGTCGCCGATCGCCTTGCCCATTTTCTTAAGCAGGCGGGTTTTTGTCTTAGTCTCAACGAACATAAAAAGCGGCAATTGCCGAAACCCTTGATTGTTACACGTGAAAGCTTGAAATTCAACTTGGTTGAATTAACTAGACAGCATGCTCTGCTCTCGTTTATCATCTTTTTGCAGGCACTTTTTCGACGCTTACGGTTTTTTTTACGAGCCTTGGTTTTCGATCAAGATCTAACTTGTCCGCCCCGGACTTTTTTTGCTGCCTCAAATGTAATTACAAACCCGAAAGGAGACAACGTCTTATGATCAGAATGGGAAATAAGTCCAAAACTGAAACCTCAGATGCCCCGGATTTTCAATCGAGTTCCCCCTCACCGGTTACGACAAGTTCACATCAATACGGCAGCGACGCGCCTAACACGATCTCAAAGCCTTCGACGGACAGCGAGAATATTGCTCGCGATATCAAGGAAGGTAAGTTAAGTGGCTTTGTCGGACATGGTACATCGTTGACCGGTGATACATCGTTTCAGATGATGCTCCGCGTTGACGGCCACCTTACCGGCAGCGTTACGTCAGATGGCGGCACGCTTATCGTTGGCAACAGCGGCGAGCTTGACGCAAATGTAAATGTTGGCGTTGCTACCGTAAACGGCACCGTAAACGGCGATGTCCACGCAACGGATAAGGTTCATCTTGGCCGCACAGCGAAGTTGGTCGGAAATATCTCAACGCCGAAATTGATCATCGAAGAAGGCGCCGTGTTTGAAGGCGGCTGTACGATGCTGAAGGCTCGTTCAGAAAAGGAGAAGGCATCTGCCACCGCGACTAGCGCACCCTCCTATTCGAGTTCAACGCCAATAGCTAGCCCGGCGTCCTCCTCGTCGTCACCGTACTCAAGCAGCACTGCGGCAAGTGGAAGTTCTGCAACCTCGACGTCATCCGCTCCAAAAGATGACGATAAGGCAAAAACTGAATCTGCTAAGGTTTAGGGTCTTGCGTTTTATAACAGAGGGCGGCTCTCTTGGCCGCCGTTATTTTTTTGGAGAAATGTAGCTATATGTTAAGCGAATTCAAGCAATTTATTGCCCGCGGAAATGTGCTCGACCTCGCGATCGCCGTTATCATCGGAGCGGCCTTCGGCGCGGTCGTAAAAAGCTTCACGGACGGACTCATAATGCCGGTAGTCGGTTTGCTGACGGGCGGCATCGATTTTTCCAGCAAGGTGATCAACCTCGGTGACATGCCGGTCTCGACCCCCGAGCAGATCGCCGCCGCACAGGCCGCCAAACAACCGCTGATCCTTTACGGCCAATTCATCAACGAGATCGTCACATTCCTGATCGTCGCATTCGTGATGTTCCTTTTAGCAAAATATGCGATCGGCCTTTTCAAGGGACTTGAGGCCGAGGCCGAACCATCGGCAGAGGAAACGCTCCTGACCGAAATACGCGATATCCTTAAGGCGAAATAGAGTTTGACAGAGAGGGTGGTGTAGTTTGTTCGCCTTTGCCCTTACCACCAGGCCGGAGGCGAAAGAAAGACATATCATCTGTATGGTTCGGTTTCGGTTCTGTGATTTCTGTGGTCGTAAATATCGGCGAAAAGGCACAACCACAGAATTCACAGATAAAGACACAGACGGTTGATCTCTAGCGATCGCGACGAAAGCAAAGTCGTTCCGCTCGGCGGCTATTAAGTCCAGACCTCTTGGGAAACATGGAGCACTAGTTCACGTACCCGTGTGGTTCGTCAAATCGGTAAGTACGGTCGGGTGTGATGCATAGGTCGAGCGGGACGTCCAAGTCGTGGATATCGTCTATCGCCGCGACGGGCGGAAAAAGGCTGACGCCTACCTTTAAACAATCCGGCCGGCAGCGGGCAAGAAAGCGGTCGTAGAATCCCTTGCCGTAGCCGACGCGATGCCCGCTTTCATCAAAACAAAGCAGCGGTACGATAACAAGGTCGATCTCCGTAGGATCGGCCTTTTCCGTGCCCGCGGGCTCGCGGATGCCCCAATCGTTTTCTGTAAGCGCGACCGCATCGTCGAAATAGCGGGCCTCAAGCTCGCCGGTCTCTCGGTCCGTAACCGGGGCAAAGGTCGCGATGCCCCGCCGCTCGTGCCAGATGCGGTAGTAGATCATCGAGGTGTCAAACTCGTTGAACTTTGCGATGCGGATAAAGGTGTGGAGCGTTTTGACCGCCGCAAGGTCCACCTCATTGAAGAACCGCTCGGCGATCTGCGAGCTCATCCGGGCAACCTCGCCCGGCGAAAGCGCACGCCGCTTATCAAGATAAAGCCTGCGAAGCTCGGCCTTCTTCATCGGTTCGCTACCCGCGCTTCTTGTCCGGCCGCGGCTTCATCGCCGCTTTGTTGGAACGCGGCGTCACGACCGATTCCTTGAACTCGGAACCGCTCTGCTGATCGCGCTCGGCCTTCTCGTTTAGCAGTTTCGATGCTTCCAGAATTCTCTTCGCAGACTTCGCTGCCTTGCTGGGTCGTTTTTTTGGTGTTGGCATACTTCCTTATTTTAGATCGTCTCTCGTCATTTCAATAACTGACGCTCTTTTGCTCCCATTCAGTTACTAGTACCGAGAGAATAGTTGTGTTCCACCAGCGCCCGCGGAACCATCGGTTTTCCCGCAGCTCGCCCTCGACCCGAAAACCTAAGCGTTGAGCTAATGCAATGGCAGCCACATTTTCAGAGTTTGTTTCTGCATATATTCGATGCAGTGCGAAATTAGATAAGCCGTACTGTATGATGGCCGTCGCTGCCTCAAGTGCATAGCCCTTACCCCAATGAGCGGTGCCAAGCTCGCAGCCGAAGGTGCCCTGTTTTTCATCAGCTGAAACGACACGAACACCGCATGAGCCGATCAATGTCCCGTGATCATCGACAATCGCAAGTTGGGCTTTACTTCTGGGTAATTCGCCGGCCCAGCCTATGAACATGGCCACGCGCTGTTTTAACTTCTCCGGTTCCGCTTCTTCTTCTGAATAGAATCTCTGAAATTCACTATGGGAGCATAGTGCCTGATAAGCGGACGTGTCGGCCAGATGAAAGTCTCGCAAAACTAGTCGCTCTGTTCGTATTATCAATGTCTAACCTCTAGGATACGATCGACTGAGTCGGCTGACTACGCACGATCCAGCCTCCGCCGATGACCTCTTCGCCGGTGGCGGTGTCGTAAAAGATGGTCGCCTGGCCGGGGGTTATGGCCCGCTGCGGTTCGTCGAAAACGATGCGTGCGTGGGCATCCGGAAGTGCGTGAATGGTTGCGATTGCCGGGTCGTGCCGATATCGAACCTTGACGAGTGCTCGCACCGGTTCGGTGGGTTGTTCATATGCGACCCAATTTACGCCCTTTGCCGTGAACTCCATCGTATCCAGCTCGTCCGCCTCGCCGACGATTATCTGGTTGCGGGCACGTTCGATCTGGACGACATAGAGCGGCTTCTCGTGCGCAATTCCGAGCCCCCGCCGCTGGCCGACAGTGTAGCGGTGAATGCCCGTGTGCTCGCCGAGCTTTTCACCGGCGGCGTTTACGATCTCGCCGCCGTCGGGAATCTCGGTCTCTCGGCCCTCGTGCTCCAAAAAGCGATCGATGAACTCCGAATATTTGCCATCCGGGACAAAGCAGATCTCCTGCGATTCCTGCTTCTCGGCGGTGTTGAGCTTCGCGTCGCGGGCAATGTCGCGGACCTCGCTCTTGAGCATCTCGCCGAGGGGAAAGTATGCCCGCGAGAGCTGGTCCTGGGTCAACTCCCAGAGGAAATAGCTCTGGTCTTTCCAATGATTCTTACCGCGAAACAATCGATACCTATCGGACTTTTCGTCATATTCCACGCGGGCATAATGTCCGGTCGCGACCTTGTCGCAGCCAAGCGAGACGGCCATTCGGTCAAGCGAGGCAAACTTCAGCCGCGAGTTGCAGGCAACGCAGGGAATCGGCGTCTCGCCCGAAAGATAGCTCTGGATAAAGGGCTCGACAACGTCGCGGTCAAAGTCCTTCTCAAGGTTGAGCACATAGAACGGAAAGCCGAGCTTATCGGCCACCCGCCGTGCGTCGTAAACGTCATCAAGCGAACAGCAACGCGATGGCAGCGGGTCGCCGTTCTCATCAACGCTCACATGCCGCCGCTGGTTCCAAAGCTGCATGGTAAAGCCGACGAGGTCGTGCCCCTGCTCTGTTAATAACGCAGCCGCCGCCGAACTATCGACGCCGCCGCTCATTGCTACCGCGATCTTCATCTCTTTCTAGGATACAGTTCGATCTCCACAATTCAAGTGTTTTCACCACGCGCTCGCGGCCTTGCGGCAACCTAACCGGACTTAACATAATCGTAAGGTTGATAGAATACAAAGAAGGTATCCGTACGTTTCATCCGTTAACAATTAAGGAGCAATCGATAGTGAGTGAAGATATAGGTGTAAATCCGTCTGCAAATGAGTTGTTTGAAGATATTGCCTATGCGTTTCTCTCTCGGCGTAGACTTGTCGGCCTCGCGCTCGCGACCGGTGCTGCCGCGCTTGTTCCGGGTGCCGGCTCGCTCGTGAATGCGATCCCGGTTTCGGCCCAGGCCGCGGAGCTCCATGGTTCGCTTCTCGGGTTCAAGGCGATCGCGCCATCCGAGCAAGATCGCCTTATCGTCCCCGAGGGCTACACGGCGAAAGTGTTGATAATGTGGGGCGACCCTATATCGAACGGTCCGGCGTTTAAGCCCGAGGCGAGCAATTCCGCAGCCGATCAATCGCTTCAATGGGGAATGCATAACGATGGCCTCATCTATTTCCCGATCGATCGCTCGCGTCATGGTTTGTTGGTACAAAACCATGAATACACCGACGACGTACTTCTTTTTCCGGATGGTATGGCGAACTGGAACGCCGAGAAGACCGCAAAATCGCAGAATGCCCACGGCGTTTCTATAATCGAAATAAGGCAAAACGCGAACGGCAAAGATTGGAGCGTCGTCCGCCCGTCGCGGTTCGCTCGCCGGATTACCGGACAGACGCCGATGAAGATCTCCGGCCCGGCAGCTGGACACACGTCGCTTAAAACCTCCGCCGATCCGACCGGGACGAAGGTGCTCGGCACGATAAACAACTGTGCAATGGGCGTGACGCCCTGGGGAACATACCTCGCGTGCGAAGAGAATTTCAACGGCTATTTCCGCAAGACCGGCGACCGGACCGAATCGGAGACGCGTTATGGGATCACGTCTATTCCCGGTTATCTCTGGCATACGACCGACAGGCGTTTTGACGCTAACGTCGAGCCCAATGAAGCGAACCGCTTCGGCTGGGTGGTTGAGATCGACCCCTTTGCACCGAAATCGATCCCGGTCAAACACACGTCGCTCGGCCGATTCAAGCACGAAGGGGCAAAGGTTCAGGAGGCTCGCGATGGACGCGTCGTCGTTTATTCCGGCGATGACGAGCAATTCGAGTATATATACAGATATGTCTCGCGGCTCCCCTGGCGGCAGTCTCGCAAACGCGGTATCGACCCGCTTGAAGATGGAACGCTCTATGTCGCCAACTTCACTGCCGACGGCAAAGGCCAATGGCTTGAGCTTTCGCCCTCGAACCCGGTGCTTAGAGATTGGACGCTCGCCGAAATATTGGTCAACGTCCGCAAGGCTGCCGACCTCGCCGGCGCGACCAAGATGGACCGTCCCGAGTGGATCGACACGTTCCCCGATTCGCTCACCGGCATCGTGACGCTGACGAACAATTCCCGCCGCGGCCGCGAGTCCGATCCGGCAACCGACGCTGCCAACCCAAGAGCCACGAATTCTTACGGCCACATAGTCCGCTGGTTCCATCGTAAGGATTGGACCGAGGATACATTTGAATGGGACTTTTTCGCGCTATGCGGCGACCCGGAGAATTCTGCACACGGCTCAACGATAAAAGGCGATAAATACAGCTCACCTGACGGTATTTATGTCGCTCCGAGCGGCCGCCTTTGGATTCAAACGGACATTTCAGCAAGCGGCATCAACCCCGAAAGCCGCACCGGCGCACATCAGGGATTTGGAAACAATCAAATGCTCTGTGCCGATCCGGTTACGCGAGAAACGCGGCGATTTCTCACCGGGCCAAATGTCTGCGAGGTCACGGGCGTGATGGTTACGCCGGATGAGAAAACGATGTTCGTCGGCATTCAGCATCCCGGCGAATCGCCAGGCAGCCGTAACGATGCCGCAGCCCCAAAACGCTATAGCTCCTGGCCCGAGGGCGACGCCGGTGGCCGACCGCGTTCGGCACTGATCGTGATTACAAAGGACGACGGTGGACAGATTGGAAGTTGATCGGCTAGCGGGTCGCGATCAGCGGCTCGAGCTTTTCGCGGATCGCGGCTGCGATCGCCGCTGAGCCTTCTGGATTTGGGTGGCCGACGCTGGCGAGTTCGCAGAAGCGGTTGCTGTATTTTAACCGGGTATCGCGGCGAAGTTCGGCAAGAGCAGGCGGGCATTCGCGGAGCCGGGTCTCGCCGATCGCGTCCGCCGGGCGGCCCTTGCGGCCAACGGTAAAGAGCAGCGAATTCTTTGTGCCAAAGGCTGCTCGTTCATCGATTGGCGAAGGGACAAAAACGGCCCGCTGCCGGTCGGACGCGGAGTTCAGTCCTTCGACGATCGAGGTAAATGCCGCATTCGAATCCTCAAGCCAGATCCGCGAACGCTTGATCATCTTCCCCCGCCAAAGCCGCCAGATGGCACGCGTCGCCGGATTGTTGATCGGCGGCTTTGCCCAACCCGGAACGCTGTAAAGCTCCATTATGTCGTTGACGAGCCGCTTCATCGGCGTGTGCCGTGTGATGATCGGATAATAACCGACGAGGACGATGAGCGAATTCGGGAACGACGTCGCGGCCTCGGAAAGAAGCTCACCCATGTGCCGGCGGCAATAAAGGTCGATCCGCTGGCGGAGCTTCTTGTTGCTTTCGAGCGGGTTGATCACCTTCGCGACGCCGACGTCCGGTATTCCGCCGCTCACCATTATGAGGTCAACGCGTGCCGGGTCGCGATGCTCAGAATGGGCCGCCCTAAGCTGCTTTTCGATGGTCGGGAACGAGACGTTGACCTCGGGATGAAGCTCCTCAAAAGCAGAACGATTCCCACGTTCGAGCGCCACCCGCTCGTCGGGGTCGAGCTTGATGGTCGAGCCTGAGTGGGCCTTTACGGTCAGGTTGACGCGGCCGTTGCCTCTGAAAATGTCGTTCTCAAGCCAGCGCTTTGTCAGATAGTAAAACTTCTCTTCCTCGCGAAGCCCCTGCCCCCAGATGAGCGAATCGCCGAGGACCAACATCTCGATCTCATCACGCCGCGGAACGGAAAGCCCCCGGCCCGAAAGCGCCGCCGCCAGCCCCAGCGAGGCCAGGCCGCGAAGCATCTCTCGTCTTGTTAGATTTTGCAATTCGCTCATCGAACTTTTGCCAGCGCGAGGGCCGAAGCAAAAAGGCCCGCAAGAATTTTCCGAAATTGTATGATATTTCTCGCGGGTAATTTCCGCGATCAATGTAAGAAGGTTTTCTAGTAATCATGATATCTCAGAGACCTTTTGGCGAAAAGCGACTCTGCGTGGATGTGTCCGCTCTCAGGTCGAGTTCGCGTCTCTTATCAGGTAGGCGATGCCTAAACTGAAATTTTTCTGAACTTTTGAAAGTTCGCTTGCGTAGAACTTCTTTCGCTCGATAGATTGTGGTAGGTTCATAAGACCATGCGTAACATACTTGCCTCGAAAACTCGCTGATCCCTGCTTCGCTTAGTCGCTCTCTACGGCACTTGGGTGAGGTCCTTCGGCACATCGCGTGCCTTTCTTTTCTATTATTTTAAGGGTTTATATGTCTTTCAATAATGAAAGTGCGTCCGTTGTGGCGGTTGAGCATAATTCAGTTCGTTCTGTTCTGCGCGAAGCGATCAAGGGCACCGACCGCGATTTTACGCAAGGCTCTATCCTCGCGGGGTTGATCATCCTGGCGATCCCGATGACGTTCGAAATGGGAATGGAAGCGGTCTTTGCGATCGTCGATACGTTCTTTGTCGCCAAGCTCGGGGCCGAGGCGGTGGCGGTCGTTGGATTTACCGAGTCGATACTCGCGCTCGTTTATGCGGTCGCGGTGGGCCTGAGCATCGGCGCGACGGCAACGGTTGCGCGGCGCATCGGCGAAAAAGATCCCGAAGGTGCTGCGCGTGCCGCGGCCCACATGATCTATCTTGGCGTTTTTGTGTCGATCGTGATGGGCGTGTTCGGCGTCATATTTGCTGCGGACATCCTGCGACTTTTGCGAGCCGAAGCTGCGGTTGTCGAGCTCGGAACGCCGTTCATGCAGATCATGCTCGGGACCAACGCGGTCATCGTCTTCCTGTTTTTGCTAAACGCAATATTTCGCGGAGCGGGCGACGCGGCGATCGCGATGCGCGTCTTGATCATCGCCAATGGCCTGAACATCGTACTCGACCCGCTGTTTATTTTTGGCATCGCATTTTTCCCCGAACTTGGGGTGACGGGTGCGGCGGTGGCGACGGTCATCGGCCGCGGCATCGGCGTTGCTTACGCGGCGTGGGCTCTCTTCTTTCGCGACAACGGCGGCCGCATCGAGATCCGCCGCGATCACTGGAAGTTTGACCCCAAGTTGCTCTGGAGCCTGATCAGGTTGTCGTCGGTCGCGGTCCTGCAGTTCCTGATCTCGACCGCGAGTTGGAGCGGCCTGGTCGTCATAATCGCCGGATTTGGAAGCATGGCCATCGCCGGTTACCAGATCGGCCTGCGGGTCATCATCTTCATTATCCTGCTCGCGGCCGGCATCGCGAATGCTGCCGCGACGCTGGTCGGGCAAAACCTCGGTGCCGGCAGACCGGAACGCGCCGAGCGAACTGTCTGGATCGCTGGCGGCATTAACGCAGCCTTGCTCGGCACGATCGGCCTCAGCTTTGTGCTCTTTGCAGAAGCGGTTATCAGCATCTTCACGACCGAGCCGGAAGTACTACGCTACGGCACCGACTGCCTGCGGATCGTCGGCTATGGCTATGCCTTTTACGGGCTCGGGATGGTGATGGAAAGTTCATTCAACGGCGCCGGCGACACCGTAACGCCGACCTATTTGAACTTCTTCATCTTCTGGATGTTCGAGATACCGCTCGCCTACGTCCTCGCCTACCATTTCGAAATGGGCCCGCAGGGCGTTTACTGGGCGATCACGATCGCGTTCTCGGCACTTGCTATCGTCTCCGCCCTGCTCTTCCGCCGCGGCAAGTGGAAACAGCAGGTGGTCTAGCGAGGTTTTTACAGGATGCGCAGGATGAAAAGGATGGATTGATCGCACAATAGGACTGATGGGGCCGACCGGACATCTCCGGCAGATCGGCCCCATCTCTTTTTCTCCTCTTCTCCTCTTCTCTTGTCATTCGGTCCATGGGTTAGAATCTAACCGTGCAATTCCCCGACCCAGGCGAGCATGATTTCCCCGATTGGGTGCCGTACGGCCATTTTATGTACTACGGCCCGGACGTGGTTGCGCTCGGCGTTGAGCTTTCGGTCCGGAGTCTCCGAGAGGCTTACGCGAAAGGCATCTTCCCGTGGCACATGGACGGCGTACCGCTGCCCTGGTGCTGCCCGGCCCGGCGAGCGATTCTCGACTTTGCCGACCTGCATATCCCAGCGAGCCTCGCCCGTGCCGGCCGCCGCTCGGGCCTGCGGTTCACCATCGACGAGGACTTTCGCCATGTGATGGAAGAGTGCGCTCTCGTCCGCCGCCCGGGCCAAAAAGGCACATGGATAACCGCAGCCTTCATCGAGCGCTACACCGAGCTCCACGAGGCCGGCGGGGCACACAGCGTCGAGGCATGGGACGAGGCCGGCAACCTCGTCGGCGGCGTTTACGGCGTAGATGCCGGCGGGGTTTTCTGCGGCGAATCAATGTTCTACAAAAAGCCCAACGCCTCAAAACTCGCCCTTCTATTCCTCATCGATCACCTCGCTTCGCGTGGCTCGACCTGGCTGGATATACAAGTAATGACCCCGCATATGAAGGCTCTCGGGGCAATTGAGATTGACCGCCGCGAGTTTTTGACTAAACTCAAAACTACCCAGGCTCTCGGCCTTGAACTTTTTTAGATATGCCGCACCGCGAACGAAATAACATCCGCCCCGGCCTAAAGGTCGCGGTCGTTCTCAAACAAGACCAACGCACCGGCAAGCTGACCGAAGGAATCGTCAAAGACCTGCTCACAAATTCGCCAAACCATCCGCACGGCATAAAGGTTCGGCTCGAGGATGGACAGGTCGGGCGTGTTCAGGAAATTTTGGCAGGCTAGAGAAGTGTATGTACTATGCAAGAGCATTAAACAAGAGTGAAACAAACCTCGATATGGGGCCCTTTGGGCGGATGGGAGTTTTCCGTCGGGAGAACGGTAATGATGAACTGCTCGGATCTTATATCCGCAACTATGGAACTGCGTTCAATACATTTTTCCCGTTCCATTTGAATGGCAAGGATCTGGCGTTGTATTCGCCGGACTATACGGCAACAAGAATAATGGAACTTCCGTCGTGTCAAGATATCGGCGGCGAAGAACCAAACGCCCTTGGTTTCTGTCCAGTCGAATATTTTGTACCAACCTACCTCGATCAGGAGAATGTACATCGGACGAATAACAAATCGTTTCCGGCGGAAAGGGTCTCCGTGAAAAGGATCAATAACCCTTCCGATGATAACCTGCGAGAATTTTCTGAGGAGTACACGTATGTGAACGGGGTCACGGGTCAAGAGTGCAAAGATGTTGATTTATTCCGTCCACTGACTCCGATTCTATACTATCCGTTTGGCTTCATCGCAGGCTGCATCTGGGGCGATGAGAATACTTGGAAGGTTCAGTACCTGGATCTATCTAAGGCTCATGAGGGTATACTAGTTCGCGAAGAAAGGTTCGGATATATTGAACTTCCTGAGGATCTGCGTCTAAAGGACGCGATCGACATGACTGATTATCTATATGATACTGGTCAGGATGATTCATTTCATATTCGGATCAAAGTAGTGCAGAGCTTCGACCTAAAGTCCGGAAGGGCTGTTAACCCTTTCTATTAGCAAATGACCAACAACTTTCTCATCTACGGAGCGAATGGTTATACGGGTGAGCTGATCACGCGGTTTGCGGTCGAGCGTGGGCTGCGGCCGATAATTGCCGGGCGTAACGAGGCGGCGATCAGGGCTCTCGGCGAAAAGCATGGGTTGGAACATCGCGTATTTTCGCTAGATGAAGCGGCGAAGCTTGATGCGGCTTTGAACGAGGTCGAAATGGTGCTTCATTGTGCCGGCCCGTTTTCGCTGACCTCGCGGCAGATGGGCGAGGCGTGCTTGAGGACAAAGACGCATTACACGGACATCACCGGCGAGATCGCCGTTTTTGAGGCATGTGCGGCTGTCGATAAAAAAGCAAAGGATGCCGGGATAATGGTGATGCCGGGCGTCGGGTTTGATGTCGTGCCGAGCGATTGCCTGGCTCGTCACCTCAAAGACCGCCTGCCGACGACGACCGATCTGATGCTGGCGTTCTACGGAAAGGGCCGCATATCACACGGCACGCAGGCGACGATGACGATGAACGTCGACAAGGGCGGCGCCGTCCGCCGCGATGGCAAGATCACGCCCGTGCCGGCAGCTTGGCGAACCCGTAAGATAGATTTCGGCGGCGGCGAGGTCAAAACGGGCGTGACGATCCCGTGGGGCGATGTCTCGACCGCCTTTTACTCGACCGGCATCCCGAACATCGAGGTTTACACGGTTGCCCCGCCATCAGCTCTAAAAGCGATGAAGCTAAGCCGATACCTCGGCTGGCTGCTCGCAACACGGCCTGCACAAAAATATCTACAATCGAAAATACCGCCCGGCGGTCCAAGCGATGCCGAACGAGCAAAAGGCAAAACACTGCTCTGGGGCGAGGCCAGCGACGATGAGGGCAACCTTGTCGAATCGCGTTTGCAGTGTCCCGAAGGCTATACCACGACCGCTCTCGCGGCGCTCAATATCACAGAAAAGATACTTGCCGGAAATTTCACGCCCGGGTTTCAAACACCCGCAAAAGCATACGGCGCTGACTTGATCCTTGAGATCGAAGGAACGAGCCGCCAAGACGTTTAGTCTGAGATCGCGTCTATTGGCTCGATACTAAACATTGATACTAATTTCCGGTTGCCAGCCCTAATTTTCAAAGATCACATTCGCGACCGCGTGTTCCGCCGTGTGAGAGATCGAAAGATGAACACTCGTGACCTTGAGCTCAGTTAGAAGCGAGCCCGCTTCGCCGGAGATATTCAGTGAGGGCACGCCGTCCGCGTCATTTTCAACCTCAATATCGTGCCACGTTATCTTTCCGCGCCAGCCGGTTTTCAGTGCTTTCAGGAATGCTTCTTTTGCAGCGAATCTTCCCGCATAGCTTTGCGCCGCGGCGGCGCCTTTCGCATCGCAATATTCGCGTTCGGCCGATGTGAAAACGCGTTCGCGAAAGCGTGGAGTTCTCGCTATGGTTTCAGCAATGCGATAAACTTCAACAATGTCGATGCCTGTGGAAACGATCATTTCGGATAGTGGTAATTCCGACGAAACTTTATCAGATTCGGGCTTCTATTGGCGAGAACGCGATGGCGTTAAGGTCCTTGTCTGCCGCCCGCTGGAAGAAAATGGATTTATAAATGGTTTTTCGACACGCGTTGGCGGGGTTTCGGATTTTCCGGAAAATTCGCTTAATCTTGCCGGTTTTAGCGAAGACAGTGCGGACAACATCCATGAAAACCGGCGACGTTTTCTAAATGCCTTAAATTCCGATCATCAACTGGCGACCGTTTGGCAGGCTCATGGAGACGATATAAAGGTCGTCAAAGATGATGCTGATATTGCTGAGACAGATGCAAAGTTCGATGGCGTGATCTCACTTTTGCCCGGTGTCCTTGCCGGTGTAAAGACGGCCGATTGTATTCCGGTTCTTATCGCCGATCCGCTTACCGGTTCCTTCGCCGCGGTTCATGCCGGATGGCGTGGAACGGTTCGCTCGATCGCTGCCAAGGCAGTTTCGGCGATGCGGATAGAATTCGGTGCTGATCCGACAAATATGATCGCCGCGATCGGACCGGGTGCATGCGGACGTAATTATGAGGTCGGGCAGGATGTGATCGAGGAGTTTTCGGCCGCATTTTCTGGAAGTGAAAAATACTTTCGGCCTACGCGCGAGGGACATGCTTTTGTTGATCTACACCTTGCAAACAAAGATCAGTTGATCGGTTGCGGATTAAGGCCTGAGAACGTTTTCACCTCACCTTTCTGCACTATTGAGCGAACGGATCTTTTTTTCTCCTATCGTGTTGAAAAGAAAAAACTTGGCAAAACAGGCCGGCTGCTTTCAGTGATCGGGAGGGCGTAGCTCTTCGCGGCCGGTTCAAAGATCATTGACCCCGCTGCTCAAAATCCTCTAAACTTTCTGAAGATCACCGAGGAACCCATTTGATGAAATTTCGCATTATTATTCTCCTTTTCCTATGTGCATTTCTCTTTAGTTCGGCCGCGGCACAATTGTCTGGAAAGAACCGTTGGGTCAACGTAAAATCGAAAAATTTCAACATTATCGGTGATGCGACAGAGAAAGATCTGCGCGATGTGGCAAAGCAGCTTGAACAGTTTCGTGAAGCCTTTCGAATGCTCTTTCGGAACATGAACCACAATAGTTCGGTCGATACAAATGTTGTGGTGTTCCGGAATGCATCGTCATATCGACCGTTTAGGCCAAAAAGGCCGGATGGTAAGCCGGACGAAGGCATAGCGGGCTATTTTCAACCCGGCGAGGCAAGGAACTACATAACGCTTTCAACCGAATATTCGAAAGAAGATACGTATGGAACAATTTTCCACGAATATATCCACTATCTGATGGATGCAAATCTCGGGCGTGCCGAACTGCCTGCATGGTTCAACGAGGGCATCGCCGGATATTATCAAACATTCAAAATAGTTGATGACCAGAAGGTGTATCTGGGCGAACTTCGGCTTGATCACATCGAACTTCTCCGAACCAATAAACTGATGCCGTTTCGCGATTTCTTGAACGTAGATAATTATTCCCTTCACGGAACGGGAGGCCGGACACGAAGCGTTTTTTATGCCCAAGCGTGGCTGTTCATGCACTTTTTGATGCATTCAGAAAACGGTGCTTATAAAGATCGCTTGAACGCATTCATCAATCTAAGAAGGCGAGATGTCGAAGAAGCCGAGGCTTTCCGGCAGGCGTTCAATGTAGATCATGAAACCCTTGAAGCCGCCCTTCAAAAATACTTAAACCAGAGAACTATGGCTATGGCCGGTTATGATCTGGGGAAAAAGCTTGTGTTTGATTCGGAAATGCAGGTAGTCCCACTTTCCGAGGCCGAGGCGAATACCTATTTGGGTGATCTTCTTTACCATAGCCACGACTATACTGCTGCAGAGGCGTATTTGAACAAGGGTCTTGAATTAGATCCTCGTTCCTTTGATGCCATGACCTCCCTTGGACTTGTCAAGATGCGGCAGCGCAAGTTCGAAGATGCAAGAAGATTGCTTGAAAGTGCTGCTGCATCGAAAACGCCAAACTATTACACACTTTACAATTTTGCCTATGTTTTAAGCCGCGAAAGCATGGATGAATTTGGGTACGTACGCGAATATTCCGAGGATGATAGAAGAAGAATGCAGGCGGCTCTTCGAACTTCAATAAAATTGAAACCGGACTTTGCGGAAAACTACAATCTCCTGGCATTTGTGAGCCTGGTAAGCGGCAGTGACCTTGACGAGGCGATCGGGTTTCTTCAGCAAGCTTTGAAGGTTCAACCCGGCAACCAATATTATGCAATTCAAATGGCACGCATCTATCTCCGCCAGAATAAGATTGATCAGGCCCGGCGCATCGCGGAAAGTCTCTCAAAGAATGCCTCGAAACAAGAGTTGAAATCTAATGCAGATCAGTTACTTTCAACGATCGCACAGATGGAATCGCTAAAGCAGGTGAACGAAGAACAACGAGCCGAATTTGAGGGTTTGGGGCTGAAACGGCGAACCTTTGTGAACCGCGAATCGATCTCACCCGAAGAAGCTGAGCGATTGGAAAAGGAAAGAGAGTTGCGCAATTTGAATCATTTGATCGAGAAACCCGCGCAGGGCGAAACGCAGATCATTGGAAAGATAAAAAGAATAAATTGTTCGGGCGGAAGCGTTCGATTCGAAGTAGAGGCTGAGTCCGGTTCGCTGATCTTGTCGAGTAAAGATTTCGAATCGGTCAGTATGCAAATTTTACATCAGGGAACCAGAAATCTCGAGGTTGGCTGCGGTGCCAACATCGGGGCTGAGACGGTGGTCATAAATTATCGTGAGCATTCGGATCAGCGACAAAGGGTCGCCGGCGTAATCAGCGCAGTAAGTTTTGTCCCCGAGAACTTTCGTTTGATGTCGAAGGCCGAACTGAACAAGCCTGAACCGATCGTCGTCGGAGGTCCGCCGACCGATCTGAACGTAAATGAAGATAAGATAAAGGCTGAAATGGAGGAAATGATCGCCAAGCAGCGTGAGTTTCATGAGATACAGCAGCGTCAGTCGATTATCGATCAGATAATCTCACAATTAAGACAGCCGCAAACCGGAGAACTCAGAGGCACAGGTGCACTCGACAGGATCGAATGTACAAACAAGGCTCGAACGGCTGTGGTCACTTTCAACAAAGTACAGTTACGGCTCCGGATGCCGGAAAAGCCGGAAGATCTTAAATTAGCTCTTTTTGTCAGGGATGTTAATCCTCAAATAACCTGTGGGACAAATTTGTCGGACATAAAAGCGATAATCACCTACCTTCCCGATGCAAAACCAAAAGGGAAAATAGTCGGTGAATTAAGAGCATTGGAACTTGTGCCGCCGAGCGTGGAAATCCAATAGACCTAACGAACACGGGCGGTCATTGTTACGGTTCGGTTCCTTGGCGGATAGCAAACCTCGTCCGTACAAGCCTGATATCGAACGACCGCTGTTACGGTGACTGTGTTTCCTCGAAAACTTGCCGGCACCCGAACCGTGAACGGAAATCGAACCGTTCCTTTGTAAACATTTATAGGTGTTTCGGAAAATTGGAATTTACGATTAATACCTCGCGGATAGGTTACGCCCGTAACGCGTCCTCCCTTGGCGGTTAACCTTACCGATGTTGGGATCAAATACTCGCTGCTTGGCCGCGACGAATTAACGTGGAGATTTCCGGGAATGGTAAGTACGATCGTGCCGCGAGCACTGCCTCCGCGTGCAACCGTGCCGTTTCCGATCGAGCCGGATACTGTCTGACTGTTGGCGTCGAGCGTGAAACCAAAAGATAGAAATGCTGCAATTGCGACTAAAAAGAATGATTTTTTCATGATTACCTTCGGGAAGTACTGCGTTTGATGCGCCGAAACCTGTCTATTTTGCCTTAAAACTGGTAGCGATGTCTTGCGCGACGTTTGCGTATTCGTCGTTAAATTGTGAAAGCACATCGACTCGAAGTTCAAATATCCGCTCGCCCCGCTGTACAAGTTTATAATACGATCTCCGGTCTATTTTGTTTTCCGTAGTATTGGCTTCCAAAACCATCGCACCTTCGCCGCCGTCCAAGAACCTTTCTATATTTTCGACCGGGCCGTTTTCGGACTCGATCGAAGCCAGTCTGTCCGCGATCGAAGTGCTCTTATGTATATTAATCTCGATCGTAGCCTTTCTTATTCCATTGAGTTCCTCGGAACCATAGTCTTTTGAGTATGCACGAAACGCGAGACCCGAGTCATCGTTCAGCACGTGCAGAAAACCGTCCGGTTTTTCCAAAGTGAGATCTTCCGTCTCGATCGTTTCGGCGTCGAAAGCCGCTGCGGCATTTCGCTTTATTCGTGTCGAAGCCCAGACCATTAACGCGACCAACGCCAGCCCGGGGATGAGTAACTCCATACGTTTCTTAAGCGGCCTTCGCCGCAAGTTGTCCGCACGCCGCGTAAATATCGCGTCCACGCGGCGTTCTGATATAGGCCGAAACGCCCAGTGATTCGAGTATTTCCTTAAACGCCTTGACTTGTTCGGGCATAGAAGGCTGATATTCAAGAGGTTCAGCCGGATTGTGCGGTATCAGATTTATCTTCACTTTTTTCAGATCGTTCATTCGAATCAGCGCCGCGAGCTCATTGGCATGTTCCGCAGAATCATTCACACCTCCGAGCAAGACATATTCAAAAGTAAATCGCTCGCCGCGTTTTAGCGTTTTCTCAAACGCTTTTGCGGATGCCATCAGCTCTCTGATCGGCCAGCGTTTGTTGATCGGCATCAGCCTGTCTCTGAGTTCGTCGTTCGCCGCTGTCAATGAAATGGCCAGGTTCGGACGCCGCTCAAGTTCGGCGAATTCGTATATTTTCGGAACAATGCCTGCGGTTGAAACGGTCACGCGTCCGGGCACGATATGCAGGCCTTTTTCATCGGCCATCAGGCCTAACGCCTTGATTAGATTCTCAAAATTCAGAAATGGCTCGCCTTCACCCATTGCGACCAGATTGGTCCCGTGCGGCGTTTCCATTCCAACACCGTAAACGTCATTCAGGACAATAATTATTTGCTCAACTATCTCGCCGGCGGTCAGATTTCTGAGCAAACCAAGCCTAGCCGTCAGACAAAAATCGCATTTGAGCGGACAGCCGGATTGCGACGAAAAACAGATGGTGTCGCGATTCTCCGTCGGGATAAAAACCGCCTCGACCGGATAACCGTCATGTGTTTTCATCAAAAATCGACGTGTTCCGTCAACCGAAGTGAATCGCGATTCGACCGAAAGCGTTGAGATCGTCGTCGCATCGATCAACTTCTCGCGGACCGCTTTTGGCAGGTCGGTCATTTCGTCAAATGACGTAAGCCGCCGGCCGTGCAACCCCCTGAACACCTGATCTGCGCGAAAACGCGGCTCACCTAATTCTGCAAAGAATGTAGTGAGTTCCGTCCGCGAAAATCCGGTCAAATGCGGCAAATGCGACATTAACTTGATTTTATCCTATCCGGCACCACTTCCGAATCCGTCTTTCCCGTTTGCCGGACTGGCGCGGGAAATCAAACGAATGCTTTGCTAGAATCACTTTCAATGCTACTTCGTTTCGTCTGGCCCAATTTTCTAATCGTTGTTTGTCTAACACTCGCGATATTCGCGCTGTCGTGCGAACGCTTTCAACGAAATAGCCAGACTGTTGAACCAGATAGCAATGAAGCTGTCTCCGAGGGTTCGCCGCAGATCGAGAGCATTCACCTCGGCTTTGGAGATCTGACGAACGCGGGTCCGGAAGATCGAGATAATTTCCTGATCGTTGGTGACGGTTCTGTGATCTCGTACAACAATTCTCGCGGAACGGCGAATTGGATATCGTGGAAAACGGTGAGAGCCGATCTCGGCAATTCCATCCCGCGTCCTGATTTCTCTCCGGATCCGAGATTGCCAGACGGATTTCGTCGTATTCAGTATTTTGACTATTCGGGGAGCGGTTTTGACCGTGGCCATCTCGTTCCGAGCGCTGACAGATTCGCCAACAAACGCCTGAACGAAGAGACCTTTTTGATGACGAACATTGTTCCGCAAACTCCGGCACTTAATCGAGGCCCGTGGGAAAAGCTCGAATCGTATGCACGGTCGCAGGCTTGGAAGGGACTCGATGTTTATCAGATCGCCGGTGTTTACGGCGAGCTTCGCGTCTTGCGAAACAAGGTAACTGTGCCCTCGAACTGCTGGAAAATTATCGCCATTGTGCCGCGCGGAAAGAAGATCGAAGACCTTGACCGCAGAATGCGCATCATCGCCGTCGATATACCAAATTCGTTCGAGATCGAAGAGCACCCGTGGGAGCGATATGTAACGACCATTCGCACGATCGAAGAACGAACCGGATTTGATCTGCTTTCGCATCTTTCCCGCGAGGCGCAGGACCGCATCGAAACAACGCGTGAGATGCAAAGCAGAATCCCCTGAAACCTTGCACACCAACGTGCGTAAAACCGAGAATGAAATACACATTCTTGTTTCTATTGGCACTCTTCATTTCTTTTTCAACCGTTTCTGCCCAAACCACGGAAACTAGAAAGGAAGCCGCTCCGGCCGATGTAGCGACGATCGACGGAATAACGAAAGCCGTTTATGACGTAATCTCCGGCGATGCCGGTAAACCCCGCGATTGGGACCGATTCCGTTCGCTATTTCATAAGGACGGCCGCCTTATACCTACTGGAAAAAATCAGCAGACAGGGGTCTCGGGTGCGAGAGTAATGTCCGCCGATGACTACATAAAAGGCAATTCGCCGTTCTTCGAAAAGAACGGTTTTCACGAACGCGAGATCGTTCGCAAGGTCGATCAATACGGCAACATCGCCCAGGTTTTCTCGTCTTACGAGGCGTTTAGTACTAAGGAAGATAAGGAACCTTTTATGCGCGGCATCAATAGTTTTCAGCTTCATTATGACGGGAAACGCTGGTGGGTTATGAACATCTTTTGGCTCGCGGAAACGCCGGACAATCCACTGCCGGCCGTATTCTCGAAACCGCGAAAATAAGTTTCCCAAGAGGCTTGCAGACCGCCTTAGACAGAATTTAGCCACGAATGCACGAATTTTTTCAACGCTTTTTATTCGTGATTTCGCGGCTAAAGGCCAACGCCGGTTGTTGCCCTTGACGAAACCGCATCCGAACTCTAACCTAGAATGTTTTGCCTGCGGGCAAATCATAATCTATGAGACTTCGGATCCTTTATCACGGAAATTGTTTTGACGGCGTTTCGTCTGCGGCGATCTTTTCGAAATTTTATCGTGCGGTGATCGCCGCGGATGCCGAGATCGGCTATACACCGACGATGCATCGCGCTGGAAATGCCTTCGAACGCGAACAGTTTGACGGAGATGAGAATGCCATCGTTGATTTCAAATACTGTGCCGACGACCGCCTGACCTGGTGGTTTGACCACCATCAATCGGCATTTCTTTCCGAAGCAGACGAGCAGCACTTTTTAGCAGACACCTCCGGCCAGAAGTTTTTGGATACAAAGAGCGCTTCTTGTGCCGAATTCATCGCCCGCGTCGCAAAAGAGAAATATGGCTTCGAAGATCCGTTCCTCGACGAACTTATCGACTGGGCACACATAATCGACGGGGCCTTTTATGAAGATGCCGCTCAATGCGTTGAGCTTAAGTCGTCTGCCCTAAAGCTGATGCAGGTGATCGAGGGTGAGAAGGATCCGGCTTTCGTGGAAAAGATCATTAGAATGCTGACCGAGCAAAGGCTCGACGAAATTATCGTGGACGTGGTGATAAAGGAACGTCTTGACCCGATCCTTGAGCAGCATTGGTCCACGGTAGCACTGATCAAAGAAAGGGCCGCACATTATCGCGGTGTCGTCACTTTCGATCTTGCAGGAACCGGCATCGAAGGTTACAACAAGTTCATTCCGTACTACTTTTACCCTGCGACCACCTACGTCGTTTCGGTGAGCCAAAGCGACTTTCGAACGAAGATCTCGGTCGGGTCAAATCCATGGGCTCCAAGGCCCCGTGCCCACAATGTCGCAGAAATATGCGAGCGCTACGGAGGCGGCGGACATGCTGTGGTCGGAGCAATTTCGCTCAAACCTGACGAACTTGAGCTAGCTCGAAAATATGCGAAAGAGATCGTCGAAGAATTGAGCTTTCCGGAATAGGGCACTTTGGGACAAAAAAAAGAGGCTCGCCGGTCGGTTCGCGTGCCTCTTTCTTTTTTGCTTAACCTAGCTCTTCTTGAAAACCAGGGTTGATGAATTATTTCCGCGCGGACTCTGCATCTCCCGCTTGATGGTCAAAACCTTTCCATCCTCCGACAGGCTCCAGTCCTCTTTGGCCGTTGTTGTGATCTCTCCCATAGGGCCGTTAAATGTGCGTGATTGACTAAGCTTCAGAACACCCTTATCAAACTTTGCTTTCATTTTTACCGGCATCGGCCCGGCCGGCGTATCCGTCTGCGTGGTTGTCTCTTTGCCGTCCAATGAATAGGCGACGGAGCTGTCACCGGCGGCGCCTCGCCCGAAACCGCCGCGTCCGCCTGCAACGCGTCCGGCTTCAACCGATTCAGTGCGTTTAACGGACGTCTGAATGGAGATATTCTTTTCATCCTGCGAAACGGTCAGCGTCATAGTTTCAACGCGGCTCATCTCACCCATTTTTGATGCACCCGCATCCAGAACCCAAGTGCCCGAGTAATTTGGCAGCTTATCCTGAGCAAAGATCGAAGCTGCAAACACAAAGATCAAGACAATTACCGAATACCACTGAACCATATAAAATCCTCCGTTAGATCGATACCTAATATTAGCTGTTCAACCAACTAAGACGAAAAGGAAACGCAAATAGTTTTCGGTGAAGTGTAAGTAAATGTAAGCAAAAATAGCCACCGAACAAAAATAATGTCGCGCTTTCTGGAACCGGGCATTCATTCGATATATCGACACTCAAAGAGTTTCAGATAATTTACCCGCTGGACATTAGTAAAGATGAAGGTATATCCGATCCATCAGAACCTAAACACGTCATTTGTTGACCTAAGCAGTCTGGTCAAACACCTTTATTCGCTGCAGTTCGTTGGCCGTGTTCATTTGGAGCTGAGCGCCTATGAAGCCGATATCGTCTTTCGCCCTAGAAATCAGGTGCATGCCCGCGAATACGACCATCTTGCGGGTCGCCTGAAAGACGGGGAGATCGCATTTAGAAACATTCTTGTCAGGGCACAAGAACCAAACGGTCGGATCCATGTGTTTTCCGAAGAAGTTTCCCCCCAAACGCGAAAGCAATTGAATCGCGTATTTGTTGACGAAGCGATCGTATCCGGCGCTAGAAAAATGGCGTTCGGGTTTTGCGATACGAACGCTTCGTCGGTGTTTGCGGAGGCTGATATTCTGGACATCGCTTCGATCAATCGCGATCGCGAAGAGTTCAAGGAGCTTGTCCTGGAGATCCTGAAGAATGCTGCCGCTGCATTCGAAAAGCAAGGATTGGATTTTGAACTGCTGTTCTATAAAGCGTGTAAGGTGAATTCTGAACGGTTTCCGTTTCTTGCACCGGAAGCAAGCGCTTTGGAGTTCAAGGAAGGAAGACTTTACGTTTCTGAGAATATAACTGCCGGCCAGCTTGCCGATGCGATCTCGGCTCTGCTCGCACACATCTTGCTCCGTTTGCGTCAAAGCCGCGAGAATTCACTGCTTTTCGACCAAACGACCTACCGAATGCGTGCCGTACTTGCAAGACGAAGCCGATTGCTTGACCGAATGGCATTGAGGCGGCGATTTGAAGAACTGGTCGATGATTAAAAAGAATCGACCTGACGGTTCACGTTAACCCAATTTTAGTTGCTAGAATCGCGGTATGGAATGGAAGATATTCGGTACCGCTTTTTTGACGCTTTTTCTGGCTGAACTCGGCGATAAGACCCAGCTGGCGATTATCACGCTTTCTGCAAAGACCGATTCGAAGATCGCGGTGTTCCTCGGTGCGAGTCTGGCACTGGTCCTTGTTTCGCTGCTAGGCGTTCTTGTGGGGGGCATTCTGAATCAATATGTTCCGACCGAGTGGCTTCAACGGATCGTCGCAGCGGCATTCATAATCATCGGAATTCTGATGCTGCTAGGCAAACTATAAAAAAGCGGCCCGATCAACTCAGGCCGCTTCGCACATTTAACTTGAGCACTGTTGCTCATTGCAGATCTGCGTAGAAATCAACGTTGGCTATCTTTTCATCCGCAACCACCGTTCGCACAGGAACACTAAATGTATATTTCCGACCGTGAACCTCTACCAAATATGTCGCTCCTGCCATAGCATCTTCGAAACTATAGTAGCCAAAGCTGCTCGTATGGGCCGTGCGAACATTTCCATTCATATCGGTAAGCGTTACCGCGATATTGCGTAGCGGCATGCCACTGGCAGTTCGAACGGAACCAGAGATCGACACGTTTGCAGACGCAGGTGCCAATCGGAAACCGATATCGAACCGATGATCATTGCTGCCCTGGCCTCCGGTTGTTGCAAATACAACTGGGAAAACACCAGCGGGCGATCCGGATGGGTGGATCGTCGTTATTGCGTTCGAATCCGACGAAACGTCGTCTCCGGCCTGAGAAGTTTGAAACGGTGTCGTTGCCTGAAGCCCAAACAATGGTCCGCTTATCCCATAGTCAGCCGGATTATCTGCCCGAACCTGGTACGCCGTATTGTATTGAATACCGCCGTTGACCCAGCCGATATTATCGGTCGTGTTGGGGTCTATAGAACTTGCTGAAATAAAGTAATACTCACCGTTCGCATCGGTCACCGCAGTTGCGATCAATACGCTGCCCAGATAAAGTCGGACTGTAACGCCTGCGATCGGCGGTTCGCCCGGATCCTGAACGCCATTTGCGTTCGAATCACGCCAGACTCGATTCCCGATCTCGATCGGCGAAGCTTCGCAAAGCGGATGAACGTTTCCGATACCGTTCGCTTTGCCGAAATCGGAGAGCCAATATGCGAGGTAGCCGCGGTTCTGCGCACCAGTCGAGTTATTGAACCAGCGGAAACCGCCTGCATCGTAAATATTGTCGTTCGGGATGTATGTTGGGTCGAAAATCGTCGCTACCAACACGTTATGTCCCGGTATCTGCGATGCAGCACCAAGCCCTACCTCGTCATGCGGGTTCCCGTTCGGATGATAATTGTCCTGATAATAGTACTCACCGCCGCCCGGGCCTTCATTAGAATTTTGCGGTGCATTTCCGATCGAGGCACATCGGCCGTTCGATTCAAGCGTCCAACCTGATGTCGGATTTCCGCACGCCCGCAAGATGTCTCCTGCGGTTATTCCCTTGAAAAGCTGGCTCGGGTTGTTCGGATTACTTGCACTGTTGTATCCCGATTGGTCACCGTTTCGGTCACGGAATGAAAGAATCATATTCCCCCGATCAAAATCCAGATCGGTAAACATAGGTTGCGGGTAAATAAAATGGCTACCGCTTAGCGTTACATAATTCGTTCGCCAATTCCGCCAAGCCGCACTGAAGCCGGGATCGGTCTCCAGCCTAGTGTAGTTGAGCCGGAAGTTCATATCAGGAGTTCCGGCAAAGGTCGACGTTGTTGGGTTGAACCGATACACATACGCCCGCAGGTTTGTCGAAATAGTTCCGCTTGAGGTTTCGCGTGAACATACCGCTCCAACGTAGACCGAGTCCTCGTACCAGGCTACGGCAAAAGGACGAACCTCCGAGGCCGCCGTGCAGTTTGGCATCGTCGTAGGAAACGCATAACTTGTGATGGTCGTGGAATCTATTGGCCCCGAGGTCGGAATTCGATAAAGCCTGCGGTTGGCAAGATTCATTGCGAAAAGATATTGCTCGTCGGCCGACATCGCCATTCCGCCGAATGCGATCTTCCCGACCGCATTCCACGTTGCCTGACCATTGTCTGTGTTGTAATCGAGCGGGTTGTGCGGGTCGGTTCCCGCTGTTCCGGCACCGAAGATCGTATTAAGATTCGCATACTCCGAAACTACACCCGAGTTCCTATCGACAACATAGATCGCGCCCGGACCACCCGGACCAAACTTGGTGTGTTTCTTCATCACCGCCGAAACAAAAACTCTTCGCGACGAGCGCTGATACGCGATGCCGAAAGTGGTGCCTACCTGGTCCGTGTTAGCGAGACTTGTGTTCCCTGGTGACGTAAAATCAGTGACTGGGGTTCCTCCGGTCGTTCGTGTACTTCCCGCATAATATGGAATAGTAAAAACTGCATCGTCTTGTGTGGCATCACCCACGCCATAGAGCTGGGAACACATTACCGGGTTGTTTTCGCAATAGTCTCCGGGCCGATTTATCGCAAGATTGACATTGCCAGTGTTGCCATCGTTTACGAAGCGAACTGTCGTACCCGCGTTTGAGGCAGATCCTGCGCCCACTGAAGACGTGCTTCGGGCGGATGGCAAATAGCCTGCTGGCAGATTCGTAAATTCGATACGATATGGCCCGGTTCCGGTCGCCGATAGGCTATATGTGCCGTCAGCGGCTGTCGTAGCGGTTCCGCGAAGCATGCCTGCAGCATCGTATGCTGAAACCGTTACGTTTGCAGTACCTGAGTCGACCGCGGTGGGCGCTGCCGTGGTGCCGCCGCCTGTTTCGTACAAACCATTCCCGTTAAAATCCTGGAACACACGTCCGGTGATAGTACCGGCCATCGGTGCATCGACC